>DATNKB010000310.1:0-2124 GCA_035603595.1 Candidatus Dormiibacterota bacterium | reverse complement strand
GGCGCAGGATTCCGGCATGGTGCGTTCGGGATTCTTCCGCACTTGATTGGTTTTCTCGTCGTCACGTTCATGGTGATCTGGACGGCACGAATTGCGAACAAGCGCTTCGGTCAAGTCGGCGATATTCGCCGCTGGGTAGTGATGCTGCACGCGACGTTTGGCACGCAAGTGATTCTTGGTTTTCTCGCATATTGGGCGGTGAGCCAGGCGCGGCTTGCGACGCAGCCGGTGCTGCTCTACACGATTATTGAAGTGGCGCATGTGGTGACGGGGGCGCTGGTGCTTGCGTCGAGCGTGCTGCTGGCGCTCGCGTGTAATAGATTGATTCGCCCCACCGATATGGTTGCAGTAGAATCCCGGACTGCGCGCTCGCAGGCGCAAGGTTCGAGAGCGTAGCCTCTTAAAACAATGAGCACCACGCGCACCGCCGCTTACAGCTTGCACGATAAACCGTGGGCCTATGTTGTGCTCACTAAGCCCGACGTTACGTTTCTCGTGATCATCACGACGGTCGCTGGCTTCTATCTTGCGTCGCCCGGTCATCTCGATTGGGCGCTGTTGATGCACACGCTCTTCGGCACTACGCTCGTCGGCGCTGGTACGGCCGCGCTGAATCAATACTTCGAGCGCGACATGGACGCGTTGATGCGGCGCACAGCTGCCCGGCCCCTTCCCACGGGGATGCTGCAACCACGCGACGTGCTGATTTTTGGCATTGCGACAATCGTTGTGGGCGGCGCGTGGCTTGCGCTCGCTGTGAACTGGATGGCATCTCTGCTCGCCCTCGCTACCACGGTGCTGTATCTCGGTCTCTATACGCCGCTCAAAACTCGCACCACCTGGGCGACGGCCGTCGGCGCGTTTCCCGGAGCACTGCCTCCGCTGATCGGCTGGGCGGCTGCGCGAGGCTCGCTTTCGGCGGGAGCGTGGGTGCTGTTCGGGATTCTTTTTCTCTGGCAATTTCCGCACTTCATGGCGATCGCCTGGATGTATCGCGAAGACTACGCTCGAGCGGGAATTAAAATGCTGCCGGTGGTGGATCCGTCGGGCGACGCGACATTCGCACAGATTATTGGAACGTCGGCGATGCTGGTGCCCATGAGCCTGCTGCCCGCGGTGATGGGAATGGCGGGGATACACTATTTCTTTGGCGCGCTCGTGCTGGGAATGATTCTGCTGCAAGTGGCGCTGTGGGCGAATCGGCACCGCGCGAACGTGCGCGCGAAGTGGTTGATGCACGCCACCGTGGCGCATATTCCGATTCTTTTGGCTTGGATGATATTTGACAAGGTCAGTCGATGACCGCCGAAGCGACGGGGAGGGAACTGGGAATGGCGCCTAAGAGCACCGCGATGGAGATTAGTGCGATTTGCGGTGTCTTCATTTTGCTGGCTCTCTGGGGGATCGTCTGGGACATCACGAGCGGGCTGCTGACTAGCGGGATTGACGGCATCATGCTGCTTTTTGTTTGCGCGATGATGGCGGGGATTTTCTTTCTGATAATGCTGATGGAGTTGACGAAGTCGGGAATCTTGCCGACGCCTGCGTTTTTGCGACCTGCGCCTAAGCCTGCGGCTGCTGCGAAACCGGCGGCTGTACCTCCAGCGGCAAAAGCCCCAGCTGCGGGCGCGCCCGCTGCGGCGCCGAAGCCAAGTGCTCCGGCCGCCAGTGCGCCAGCCGCGACTGCGCCTCCTGGTGTTACGCCGAAGCCCGTGATCCCCGCTTCCGCCACCACGCCGGGCGCTCCTCCCATTGCGCCGCGGCCTGCTGCTTCTGCTCCCGCTGCGACGCCCGTGCCTGCAAAACCAACCGCAACCGCTCCGGCGGAACCGCCCAAACCCACGGTCCCCGAAAAGTAGCGGCCTCGACGGCTGCGTTCATCTCATGACCCTGATTCCGCTCAGAGAATTTCCTGCCATCAATGCCGGTTTGAACGGGGCGTCAGCAATTTTTCTGTTTACCGGTTATATATTCATTCGCAGCCGTAGAATTCTGCAGCATAAGATCTGCATGCTGAGCGCGTTTACGTGCTCGATTGTGTTTCTTTGCTGCTATCTTTACTTCCATTTTCACGCCGGTCTTATCCGCTTCGGAGGCGAGGGCTGGATTCGGCCCGTGTATTTC
>DATNKB010000309.1:0-9119 GCA_035603595.1 Candidatus Dormiibacterota bacterium | reverse complement strand
AGCGAGGCGAGTTGCAACGGCGTGATGCGGATACCACCGCCGAAGCTGGACATGTGCGCAACGCCACCATACTTCGGCGGGAAGAGCGGCAGCGAGCCGGGCTGCTCTTCGCTGATGTTGTAGCCAACGCGATCGCCCAGGCCTAGCAGGCGGGCGTACTTGATGACGGTGTCAAAGCCCAGCTGCTTGCCGACGCTTTCGAAGAAGACGTTATTCGAGTGCGCCATCGCTTCGGTGAGGTCCATGTAGCGGCGGCGGTCCACTTTGAGCATCGTGTCGCGAGTGATCGCGCCTTCCTGCAGACCGGCGAGAGCGATGACCGGCTTGATCGTAGAGCAAGGTTCGAAGCCGGAGGAGAATGCCATCTTCTGATTCACGATTGTGAGGATGCGGCCGGTTGCTGGATCGAGCGCGACGACCGAGCCGTTCGTGTGGCCTAGCGCGTCGATCGCAACCTGGCGGACGATTGCGTCGTCGTAGCTGGTGGCATCAAACTTTGCGGGATCAAGATTGAAAGCCGTGCTGCGAGTGCGATGAGTGCGTTTCGCTGCAGGCGCGCCTGCGGGCGAACCGAAAGCGACGCTGGCCACTCCTGCGAGCAGGAGGCACAGTATCGGAACTGCTTGGCTGGTGCGTGAGCTGGGTTTCATGTCTTCTTTTATTATGTCTTCTGTGTTATCGGCCACAGGCTCTATACAGTGATTACCCGAGCCTCAGCAGATTGTAGGGACAGTCGAAGGAAGGCGCAACTGGTAATCAGTACAGTTTTTCTGGATTTGGGGGGTACCAAAGTACCGGGGGGCGAAAGGTGGCCGGGGTTCAGATCGGGGCACAAAACCCCGCCGATTTGGGTCGAGCGGCAGCTCGAGTTAGCGACCTGTCTTGCCCTTGGATGCGGCAGCAGCCATGGTGGCCGGCTTCACGGATTCGGGCTTCGCGGATTCCGCCGCAGAAGGCTTGCCGTTGTCGCTGGCCGCGGCCACGGGCTGATGTACGAGGCCGAGTGCTTTGCGCAGATCGGCTTCGATCTTGTCGCGAATGTCCGTGTTCTCCTTCAGGAAAATGCGGGCGTTGTCGCGGCCCTGGCCAAGGCGTTCGCCTTTGTAGGAGATCCATGTGCCCGACTTCTCGAGGATATTTTTCGCTACGCCGACATCGAGCAGGTCGCCCTCGCGCGAAACGCCTTCGCCGTAGATGATGTCGAACTCGGCTTCGCGGAACGGTGCGGCGACTTTGTTCTTCACCACTTTCGCGCGGGTGCGCGAGCCGACTACGCGGTCGCCTTCTTTAATGGACTGAATGCGGCGGATATCGATGCGGATCGAAGAGTAGAACTTGAGCGCGCGGCCGCCGGTGGTGGTTTCGGGATTACCAAACATGACGCCGATTTTCTCGCGAATCTGGTTGATGAAAATCAGGGACGTCTTCGATTTGGAGACGATGGCGGTGAGCTTGCGCAATGCCTGCGACATAAGACGTGCTTGCAGGCCCATTTGCGGATCGCCCATATCGCCTTCGAGTTCGGCGCGCGGAACGAGAGCTGCGACGGAGTCAACCACCACGACATCGACTGCATTGGAGCGAATCAGCGCTTCGGCGATTTCGAGCGCCTGCTCGCCATTGTCGGGCTGCGAGACGAGGAGATTATCAACATCCACTCCGAGCTTGCGCGCGTAAGAAGGATCGAGCGCGTGTTCGGCGTCGATGAAAGCTGCCTGGCCGCCGAGTTTCTGAGCTTCGGCGATCACATGAAGTGTGAGCGTGGTCTTACCGCCCGATTCCGGGCCGTAGATTTCGATTACGCGGCCGCGTGGCAGGCCGCCGACGCCGAGAGCGGCGTCGATCGAGATGGAACCGGTGGGAATCACGTTCACCGGGACGAGCACGTCGCGGTTCCCCAGGCGCATGATCGAGCCTTTGCCGTACTGCTTTTCAATTTGTGCGATTGCCAGATCCAGATTCTTGGTTTTTTCGTCGGACACGCTTGCACCTCGAGGGCTATTTGCCAGCATTTCCTGGGGACGCAGGAGGCACAGTCTAACAGAATGCATGCCCTGCCCTGAATCCGCATTTATACGGCCATATTACCACTAGGCGAACAAAAAGCAAAGACTATTTAGTCGTCAGTGCGAGCAGCCGGTGTACAGGGCGGGACAGCCACGAGGGATGGCGAGCTGCTGCGGGGACGAACTCGCTATTGCTTCGTCCCCTTTCAATCACCAGGATTCGATGAACTGCTATTCGGGCTTCTGGCCTTCTGGTTTGCCCTCTGCGGCCTTCTTCTTTGCTGCGGCTTCGGCAGCTACTGTCCAGGGCGGCGTGACTCCGACGGAGCGGGCATATGCGATGGACTGTCCGAGGTGTTCGTGTGCATGGGTGACGAGCAGGTATTCAACGTCGCCTTTATTGGCATCGGGGCCGAGCTTCGGAAGCGGTGCGGCGATGTCGGAAGTCGGAACTTTGGTGACGACCGCGATGGCATTCGCGAATGATTGTTTGAGTTCAGCGACGATCGTGGCCTTGTCTGTTGTGGACTTTTCCCAGTCCTTTGCTTTGTATTTCGCGGGAACTTCGCCGCCGATCAGCTCAGGAATGTTGTAGTTCGCTGCGGTGATGTGCAGAAATACCTCCGCGATGGAACGGGCGCCTTCCTCCGAACGCCAAGTATATTTTTCTGCGGGTATCGCTTCGGCCAGAGGAACGAATTTCTGTTGCAACTGGTCAAGGTCGAGCAGCACCTGGGGCCGTATGTCGTAGCCATACGTTACCGGCGGTTTCGACATGGGGATTTGTGGCGCTGCTGCCGCGCCTTGAGCCTGCGCTCGAGCCGCGCCGACGCCGAAAGCTACGATTCCGAGAACGAGCGATAGGCATAGCTTCTTCATTTCGAAATTCTCCTTTTCAGTTGGGGCGCCCATGCTGGCCGCCATGCGATTTTCCATGAATATTGGGTGGCCGCGCCTGGCCTTCCGAATCACGGTGATGCAATGCCCTGCTTAGACGGAGCAGACGCGGAAACGCTTCGTCAAAATGTGTGCATTGCCCCGGGTAAGAAGATGCCACGCTGGAGCCGAACCCGCAGCCACTAGAGCGTTCCTGGGGACCATCGCTACGGCTTGGACGTGGTGGCATTGGCCACCAGGAGCCATTTCCCTTCGTGTTTCTCATAAGCGGACATCCACGCCATCACGGTGTCCTCCTTCGACGTCGCGCCCCCGGCGTCCGTTTTCGTGTAGGCGATCCTCACTCGAGCGATCATCCAGCCCATTTTCCCGTCGGGCGATATTCGAATAATCGGAGACTCTAGGTCGTCCCATGCCGAAAACTCCGCGCCACGGAAATATTCCGTGAACTGCTTGCGGACATCCTCGCGCGACATCACCCGAATCGTGCCCTCGTGCACTGTGGTGAATTCAGATCCTATCCCGGCGACGATGAATTCAACATCGCGGTTGAAGTGCGCTCGTCGCGCCGCCTGATGGATCGCTAACAGCTCTGCTTTTGGGTTCGCAGATTCATCGGCGTCGCGACTTGCGGAAGGAGAATGCGCTGGCGCGCTGGAAAGGCAAAACAAACCGGCAAGGAAAGCAGCGCCGAGAGAAAAGATCTTCACGGAAACCTCCGATTGGATGAGCATCCGTAGCCACAGGGGATTGGACGAAAGATGCCCCCGCGCGTAAGCGGCGGGTTAAGCGATGCAGATGTAAAGGTTGGTTAAGAAAGCGGGCGGCGCCAAATCTGTTTCGATTGCAGGATGCGAGTGCACGCGATCCATTTGCCGTCAGGCGAGACGCGCGGATGCATCAGGTTTCCCGCATCGTGTGTGAGCTGAGTAGGAGTGCCGCCCGCGCGAGGAATCGAGAAAAGCTGCAGCTTGTCGCCGGCAAGAGCGCTATAGATGATGGTTTTTCCGTCGGGCGTCCAATCGAGGCCATCGTAGGTCGTGCCTTTATAGTCGAGCAGCTTTTCCCCATGCGTGCCATCGGCGTGGACGACCCACAGAGCGCGATTTCCGCCTTCGCGCTTATCTTCGAGCGCGATTTCCTTTCCATCCGGCGACCACGCCGCCCATGAAGCGCTGCGAATTTCTGCCGCCAGCGGAAGCTGCGTGGTATCGAGCACTTGCCCGGTGATGGGCTGAATGCCGAGCACCCAGAGCTTGTCGATTCCGGGAGCACCGCCGCGCACCCATGAATTGAAAAGCAGTTTGCGGCCATCGGGCGACCAGTAGGCTGGCCCCGTTTCCCATCCGAAATCGGTGAGGCGGATTTCAGGGGCCTGGGGGTCATCGGCGAGACGTAAATAAATATCGTCAGTGCTCTCGGCGCTTTCGTAATCGGGCACCGGAACTTTCGAGCGGTGAGAATGGAACGCGATCCACTTCCCGTCGGGCGACCAGGCCGCGGGAAAATCCTCGTGATAACCGGTGACGATGGGAAATCGCGCGGAGGTTCGGTTTGCGTCCGCATCGACGAGCACGTATCCCGCATCGAGATCGAGCGCCCAATCGGCGAGGCGCCAGCCGCCGTACGTGAATGAGATTTTCTTCCCGTCGGGACTCCAGATGGGAACTTCCGCGCCGGCGATCACGTCTTTCGAATCGCCGCCACTTATCGGAACTGCGGCCACAGAATCGCGGATGGCATTGCGCGCCCAGTAGAGATTTCCGCCGGCGAGTGCGGGATCGTTATTATCGACGCCGGGCGTTGAAACCACCGGAGTGCGCGCGCCGGTGCTGAGATCTACCTTGTAGATTGCGAGCCACCGATTCGCGTCGGGAATGTGTCGCGCAGCATTGTCTGGCGCACCGGCGCTCGCCAGCGCGATAAACGCACTGCGACCGTCGTCCGATACCGCCATCTTGTTCCAGTTCGGAGCGGCATCGAGATCATGCGCAATGGTTTTCGTGCGCAACTCGTGGACGGAGATGCGAACCAGCGAAGTCTCGCCCGAAGGCTGAAAAAGCATCACGTAGAGCATGCTGTTGTCGGGCGAAAATGCAGTCCCGGTGATTCGCCCGGTGACTCCGAACGTTTTGAACGGACCGCGCGGAGGACCGACAAACATTTGGCGGTCTGGATTCCCGAAAATGTAGTAGGCGATCTCCTGGCCGTCAGTTGAACAGCCGACCACTGCATCCGGAGGCAGTGTGGAAAGCTGCAAGCTCTCTGCGCCAGGCCAGAATATGCCGTGCTCGCTGCCGCGCTGGCCAAGCCTTACGAGAATCTGCGGCCCGCAAAATCCAGCGCGAAATATGCTTGTGAGCCCGTTAAGAAGCAGATCCGGATTCTGCTCGCGGGTCTCGAGCGAGTAGAGCGACATGGTGCGACCGTGGGTGAGCAGGGCCCATTTCGCGTCGCTCGAGATGGAAACCTGTTCGCCAGGAGCTTCAAACCATCGGTTGCTGGGCACACTGAGGACCAGCGTGTCCGAACCGTCGCGCGCCTGGGCCGCCGCGAATCGCAGTGCGAGCAGAACCAGAATCGCCGCGGCGCCAGTCAGCGCAATCCGACGACGCAACATGCAGCCTCCGCACGCAAGTAGTTGAAAGGGGCGAAACCGGCAGGAATTGTACCCCGAAATTCGAAGGGCTTTATAGAAACCACGGCCGGCGTTTCGATGATGGCGTGAGGCCATGGTTTGGAACGACAGCACCGAAAAACCGGCCGTGTGATGCGCCCGCGCTCGTTCCTCAGCCCAGAAAAGCGAGCGTCGGGGTGGTGAAGTTCGTGAGGTTCGGAAATATCGCCGGCAAATCGCTGTCGGCAACGCCGAACCATTTCGCGAGAGTCGCGCCATACTGATCCACTGATGTCGTGGGAATCCAGCGGCCGTTGCTTCCGGCATCGTCCGGCCCGCCGAGCGCGAGCTGTGGAAACTGGCCGTACACATCGGTGCCGGCCACGGCGCCGCCCATCACCAGATGGTTGCCGCCCCAGGCGTGGTCCGTTCCTCCGTTTGTTCCGGGCTGGAAGGTGCGGCTGAAATCAGACAGGGTGAACGCGGTTACTTGCGGCGCGATTCCCAGCTCGACCGTCGAGTTGTAAAACGCAGACATCGCGGGATCGAGCTGCGAGTAAAGATTTTGCTGGGCATTCAGTTGGTCGCTGTGCGTATCGAATCCTCCCAGCGAGCAGAAGAAAATCTGGCGCTGCAGGCCGAGCGAAGAGCGCGTCTGCATGATCTGCGCCACTTGCTTCAGTTGGTTTCCAATATTCGTGGCTGGGAATTGTGTTTGCAGCGGTGAAAGGCTCTGAAGTGCCGAGGCCAGGATTTTGCTCTGCTCGAGCGACTGGTTCATCACGGCGCTCGTGTCCTGAACCAGCGAAATGCCCGAATCCATGGTGAGAAGCTGTTGAAAAGAGACGAGACGGGCATTCGATGCGGCTGAAGTGCCATAGCCGCGCAACCCCGGCGTTGAGCCCGGACTTAAGGCATAAGGATGTGTCTGGTCGCCGGTGCAGAGAATCGCGCCTCCTGCAACGGACGTGATGGGCGGAAATTGAGCGCCAGCATTCATGGACTGGAGTTTGTCCGCGGTGCGTCCGGCCCAGCCCGTGGTCCCGAAGCCAGTGAAGTCCGCTGTCTGCCATTGGCCCTGCTGATCGGAGTGTGAGTAGAGGTTTACTGGAAGCGTGGCGCCGCCGTGTTGGTACTGTGCGCGCGTGGTTGGCTGGGCAAGCGTGCCGACGTTCGCCACGAGGGCGAGCTGTCCTCCGCCGAACAATCCTTGCAAACCTGGGAGTTGCGGATGCAAGCCGTATGGCACGTTGCCCGTCTTCGCGACGATCGGGAGCAGCGTGTTCTGCGGCAGCGCGAGATTTGCGCGGATGGTGGCGTAATTTCCGTAGCCCGCGGTGTCGTTAGGGACGATCATGTTGTTGCTATCGTTGCCGCCAAAAAGAAAGACGCACACCAGCGCGCGGTAATCGGTGGCGGCAGGTGCGGCGAGTGCGTGAATCAGGTTCAAGCGCCCGATGGCGGCCGTCATTCCGAATGACGCTGCCGTGCAGCAGCTGATGCGCACGAAATCTCTGCGGCTGAATTTTTCTTTGCCTCGCATTTTCATTCACCTTTCCCGCGCCGGTGGGCGCCGTTCTGCTGCTGTACTTCTCTGCTGCCGATCAGTGCTGCACCTGATATTGCGACGACGTGCCGATCAAATAGATAGCTTCCTGCGCCTGCTGAAGAGCCTGGTTCGTACCTGCCGGCACGGCTTGCATGGCGGTCAGGATGCTGGTCTTCATGTCCGCGGACATCGTGCCGTGAAGCATCAACGTGTTGAGTGAATCCAACATCGCGCCGGGATTGGAAGCTTGCGATGCGTAGCTGCCGAAGTTCACGGTGGTGGTAGAACCAAGCGAGCCGAAAACGAATGTGTTTACGAAATTGGCGCGATTGAGCGCGGTGGCCGTGGTGAGAATCTGAAATTCAGGGCCGTAGAGACTGGTTCCGGGAATCATGAAGTTTGGGGAAAAGAAATTGAACACGCTGCCTGGAAAGAGCGCGTTCTGGCCCATGCCGCCACCCTGACCTGAGAGATTCGCTCCGTCGCTGGTCGCTCCGAATGCACGGAGCAGCCCTGTGATGTAGAGGATGGGTTCCTGAAGGTGGCCGTCGCCGGCATTCGCGGTGGTGGAATCGTCGCCGCGGCGCGCTTCGGGATCGAGCAGGATGGCAGTGATCACTGCCTTCATGTCGCCGCGCACGCTCGCGCCATTGTTCTTGAAAACTTCGGCGACGCGCTCAATGTAAGCGGGGCTTGGATTGCTGGTCACAAGATGCTGAATCAACTCGCGCGAAACAAACGGCGGGAGATTTGGATGATTGAAGATGTTGTCGATCGCGCCATCGAGATCCTGCGCTGCTGACTGGCCGCCCGGTAATAGGCCGCCGGATGCAGCGTTCGTGTATTGAAGCAGCTGCTTCGAAGTGGTGTCGTGGTTGGAATCCGTTGCGACCATCGGGCCGGTCCAGTATTGGGGGTTGTGCTTCTGTTGCGTCGCACCCGGCGTCGTCGGGTAAGTCCAACCCGTGTAGGCGAGAGCAAACTCCTGGACTTGGGCCTGGGTGTAAGTAGGAATCGGATTGATGCTCGAGTCGAGTTGGAGCGATCCGTCTTCGTTCAGCAGCGCGGTGCCGATCGTGAAAAGCTGCATCAGTTCGCGCGCGTAATTTTCATTGGCGTGCTGGCCGGTGGCGGGCTTGTCGTTGTTCACCATGTCGAGGTAGTGGCCCATGGCCGGTGAGAGCGTCACGTCCTTCATGATCTGGCGGTAGTTCGTGAACGCGTCGTTTTCGAGAAGGCGAAGATAATTGGTGAATGCAGTCGGATCGGAGATCTTGTCGCCCGCGATTACAAAGATCTGGCTGAGCGCGAACGCTACGCGCTGGCGCAATTGGTCCTGCGCCGTTAGCGTCTGCACGAAGAAGCGCTGCTGCAACGGGCCTAGGCTCGTTTCAGTCGTTGCCGGATCTGCATAGGGCGATACGGTCATTGCAAATTGATTCGTGAGAAATGCTTGCAGACCGCTTTGCTGCACTTGGGCGACGAGGGCGGGAGTTGGCCCGAAAGTGGTCTGCTCCAGGAAGCGGTCGGCCACATTGGGCGATATCGCCTGCACCACTTGCGCCGTGAGAGTTCCGGATGTTGCGGAACCCGGATCGGGATTCGTGACTGTGAACTGAACGCTCGGAGTTTGCGAAGTGACGGTGCCGGCGGCAGTGAGCTTGGTGCTCGATACGAATGTGGTGCTGAGCGCCGTGGAGCCCATATTAACGACCGCGCCGCTCACAAAATTGCTTCCATTCAATGTGATGGTGAAATTGCCGGCATCGATCTGGGGCGGTGTCGCAGAAGAAAGCTGTGGGACGGGATTGAGCAACGTTGTGACGGTTGAGGCAGTAAGACCTTTGTGATTCGGAACTACCGCAGCGATTGTGACTGCGTTCGGAGACGGAAGCGCCGCGGGCGCGGTGTACGTTGCCGTCAAAGGTCCGGTGCTCGTGATGGTTCCCACCATCGCGTTTCCGTTTGCGATGTCATTCACCGTCCAGGTGACGGTTGGGTTCGTTTCCTTTGCAACTGTCGCGGTAAAAGCTTGCGTACCGTTGGCGCG
>DATNKB010000308.1:0-2542 GCA_035603595.1 Candidatus Dormiibacterota bacterium | reverse complement strand
CGACTCGATGGTGCGATTCTGTTGTTGCCAATCCTGAAAGCTAAGATACGGAACTGAAGCTTGATCGAAGCCGAAAACTTTGCGGTACATCGAAACGACCCTGGTCGGCTGCGGATACGGCAGTGGATTCAGCATCACGCCGTTCACAACGCTGAAAATCGCTGTGTTTGCTCCAATTCCAAGCGCCAGCGTGAGCACCGCGATGATCGTAAACCCCGGATTTTTTGCCAGCATCCGGATCGCGTATCGAATGTCCTGCGTCAGCGTTCCCATTTTTATTTCCCCAAAGATCGTTTCTGTATCTTCGCGCCTTCTACGGAGTCCCGGCCTTTAACTTCAAACTTCTCGTTCACTCATAGCGCAGCGCCACCATCGGATCCACGCGCATTGCGCGCCGCGCCGGGATGTAACAGGCAAAAAGCGCCACTCCCGCCAAAATGAATGCAACACCCGTAAAAGTGAGCGGGTCGGTCGCGCTGATCGCATAAAGTTGGCTCGCCATCAGCCGCGTGAGAGCCAGCGCCAGGGCAACGCCAATGGCGACGCCGACAACCGCCATCCTCATTCCTTCGCCTAGCATCAGGCGCAACACAGTGGAGCGCTGCGCGCCCAGCGCTATTCGAATACCGATCTCGCGGGTGCGCTGCGCCACCACATAGGAAAGCACGCCGTAGATACCGATGCTCGACAACAGAAGCGCAATCACGGCGAAAACACTGAGAAGAATCATCGAAAATCGTTGCCCAGCCAGCGATTCGCCTACAATTTCTTCCATCGGCTTGGCGTCATAGACCACGTTCTCAGCGTTCAGGTTCCGAACAGCATCGCGAACTGCCGGCACGAGGGCCGCCGGCGATCCCTTGGTCCGTGCGACCACTTCCGCTGCCGGTGCCCCCGTCCAGAGCCGGTCGGGAATTTGCATGAGAGGTAGGTAGGCTTGAGCGCGGATGGGATGTTTCGCGTCTCCATCCAGGCCGAGACCCCAGTGCTTCACATGCGCGACGATGCCGACGATCTGCGGATCCATTTCGACGATGCCGACGTGAATGCGTTTGCCAATGGGATCCTGATTCGGAAAATATTCACGCACAAAACTTTCATCGATCACCATAACCTGCGGCGAATTTTCGTTGTCATCGGCGTTGAAAAACCGCCCACTGCGCAGAAAAATCCCCATCGTCTTCAGATATTCGGGCTGCGTGAGGTAAAAGAGCGACTGATGCATTTCGCTCTCATGCGCAGGCCGCGGCAGGTCTTCCGGCCAAAAAGGAAGTTCGTCATCGCCGTACATCGGCAAAGAGCCGGTCGTGGGTGCAACCGCTTCTATGCCCGGTACGCCTCTCAATTGCTCTTCCAAGGAACGAATCGCAGCACGGGTCGACGCCGGAGTTGATCCGAGGGAAGGAGACATCGCCACTCCAAAGGTCAACACGCCCTGCGGATTAAAACCCGGCTGCACGTTCCACAGATCCACCAGGCTGCGAATCATTAGTCCTGCTCCAACCAGGAGGACCAGCGCCATGGCCATCTCGATCGCCACGAAAGTCCCTTGCGCCCGATGCCGCGCCCCACTTCCGCCGCGGCCGCTTTCGCGCAATGTGTCCTGCAAATTCGGCTGCGACGTTCTCAGCGCTGGTGCCAGTCCAAACAGAATTCCCGCCGCTACCGACGCTACCAGCGTGAAGATTAGAACCCGCCCATCGATGCCGATATCCTGCGATCGGGGAAGCGTTTCGGGGATCAATCGAATCGCCGCTTGCGTGCCCCATGCAGCCAGGCACAAACCGAGAGCGCCGCCGGCCAGCGCCAGCAAAACACTTTCCGTGAGCAATTGCCGAATCACGCGCGATTGCGTGGCTCCTAGCGCAGCTCGAATGGCAAATTCTCGGGCCCGAGTGGTTGCGCGTGAGAGTTGCAGGTTGGCGACGTTTACGCAGGCAATCAGCAGAACAAAGCCAACCGCGCCCAGGAGTATCAGCAGGAATGGCTTCACTTCGTGGACAATGGAGTCGCGGAGGAACGATATGCGGATGCCTGCGCCTTTATCGGCGTCGGGATAGGCTGCGGCGAGATCGCTCGCGATTCGATCCATATCGGCGCGAGCAGCTGCTAGCGTCACGCCCGGTTTCAGGCGCGCTATCGCCCGCATACCTTCGTGCACGTCGCGCTGTTGAAACAGCGGATCCGCGTACTGGCCGACGGGAATGTAGATGTCTTTGATCTCGTCGAAATTTACGCCATCGAGACGAAAATTCCGGGGAATGATGCCCACCACTGTGTAGCCATCGCCGTTAACATTGAGCGTTTTTCCAAGTACGTCAGGCGAAGATCCGAACTTGCGCTGCCACAACCCCCCACCGATGAGCGCCACTTTGGCGGTGCCAAGGCGGTCTTCTTCCGCTGTGAACAATCGCCCGTGAACCGGATGGACGCCTAAAAGCTCGAAGAATCCGTGGGAGACCATCCCGACGCGCACCCGCTCCGTTTCGCCGCTCCCAGTTAGGCTGTAATCATCCTGGCGGTAGGCCGCCATGGCTGAGAA
>DATNKB010000307.1:0-6221 GCA_035603595.1 Candidatus Dormiibacterota bacterium | reverse complement strand
ACGATTACAAGTCTAGCCCCTCCGTATCGTTAAAATCAAGGGCTTTCGGCCACTCCACGGGCTGCACCGCCATCTTACTCCTGTAGAATGGAAGCTCTTATGTACAACCGGCGAGGGCTTGCTCGAATTCCCGTTGTGGCTGTTTTTTGCCTTTCGCTGACCATATCGGCGCCTCCGCTGCATTCGAAGCAGCAGGCTACTTCACCTCAAAAACAAAATTCGTCGTCGTCGAACGCGCCTATAAAACCGGCCTTTAAGCCCGACGCCAACAAAGCTCAGGCAGCTTACAAACGCGGATTGCGAGCCGAACATGAAGGCAATTGGCAGGCGGCGTACGACTCCTATTCCGATGCCGTGAGCTGGGCGCCAAGTGATGCCAATTACTTTTCAAGCCTGGAAATCGCCAAGGGCCACATCGTTCAGGAAAAGATGGACCTGGCTGAACGCGAAGCGGTTTCAGGACGTCTGTCGGAAGCGCTGCGAATTTTGGTTTCGGCGCGCGCGCTCGACCCTTCCAACCGCGTGCTTCAGGCTCGCTACACCGAACTGAGCGCTCTGTTCAGGGGACAGACAAAGTCAAAGGCGAGCGGACAGGAGCTGGCCGGCGAAGTTCATCTCGATTACACGCCCGGGAAAAAGAACTTTGATCTCCGAGGCGATACGCAAAGCGCCTACAACGAAATCGCGCGGCAGTTTGGACTTGAGGTCGCGTTTGACGTGGACTTGCGCTCGCGCACGGTTCGCTTCCACATCGACGATCTTGATTTTCCTACCGCGATGCGAATACTCGGCGAGGAGACCGGCACTTTCTGGCGGCCCCTGACGAAACATCTCTTTCTCGTCGCCGAAAATACGCCGCAAAAACGCAAGGACTATGCGCTCTTGGTGGTACGAACCGTAGTGCTTTCCGCTTCGGAAACTCCCGAACAAATGACGGAAACCTTTCGCCTCGTGCGTGAAATCGCCGGCATCACGCGTGCTGACCTCGATACGCGCAGCGGCACAATCACAATGCGTGCCTCGCCGCAGGCCGTCACGGTCGCCTCGAGCTTGATCGAGAATCTCGAAAACCCCGTGGGCCAACTGATTCTCGAAATTGAAGTGTTGGAAGTGGACCGCAATTACGCGCGGGACCTCGGAATCACTCCGCCTCAAAGCACCAAAGTATTCACGCTCAGCCGTCAACAAGTGCAGGAGGCTCTTCAATCACAGCAAGGATTGATCGACGTTATAACCCAGCTTTTCGGCACACCGTCGTCTCTCGCGGGATTAACATCTACTCAAATTGCCTCCCTCTTGGGCTCCGGCCAGGTCGGTATTGGATCATTGGTCCCGCCGCTCGTCGCATTCGGGGGCGGCTCTACCACATTTCTGGCAACGGTGCCTGGCGCCAGCGCAACTTTCTCCGCGGCTCTGTCACTTGTCCGCACAGGGCGGCGCATTTTGCTGCGCGCCGAAGATGGAAAGCCGGCAACATTCTTCGTCGGCGAGCGATTTCCCGTCGCCCTGGCGCAGTTTTCACCCAGCCTCGCAGGGACGGCCACGGGAGTCGCAGGGCTGATATCGGCGAACCTTCCGACCACTACTTTGGCTACGGGCGCAGCGCCCGTTTTTGTGACCACCGCCAGCGTTCGCAACAACGGCATCGAAGACATCATCGTCGCCAATAATACTGACAATACGCTCTCGCTCTTTCTCGGTAACGGCGACGGCACGTTCGTTACTCCCACCTCCGCGATTCCCACCGGGGCCGGTCCTGTCTGGATCACCAGCGCGAATTTCAATCCAACGGTCAACAACGACCTGAATCTGGACCTTGCCGTCGTCAATCACACCGCCGATACAGTTTCAATTCTTCTTGGCAATGGCGATGGCACGTTTAAGCCGAAGGTAGACATCTCAACTGGCACAGGAACCGGCCCCGTCGCTGCAGTTGCCACTACATTGACAAGCAGCGGGTTCGCGGACCTGGTTGTCGTGAATAATGCGACCAACTCGCTGGGCATTTTTCTCGGTAACGGCGACGGCACGTTCAAGGCGCCCTTCTTCATAAATACGGGCCGAGCACCATCTTCGATCGCGGCGGCGGACTTCAACAATGACGGTCACATCGATCTCGCCGTAACCAATCAAAATGACAACACGGTCTCGGTCTTTATCGGCAATGGTGACGGGACATTCAAGAGCCGGACAGACCTTGCAGTCGGGACGGCCCCGGTGTGGGTATCCACAGGTGATTTCAGCGGCGACGGATTCCTCGATCTTGCGGTAGCGAACAATACCGACAACACCGTTTCGGTTCTCACTGGCGTCGGCGATGGAACCTTCCAGGCGCAGAGTGTGTTTCCGGCGGGAAATGGTCCTACTTCGCTTGCCGTCGCCGACTTCAACGTCGACGGCCGGCTCGATATTATCGCCGCGGATCAAACTGACAACGCCATTTCTGTTCTTCTTAACCTGGGCAGCGGATTATTCGGGCCCAATTTCGAGCTGCCTGTCGGAACTACTCCCGTCGGCGTTGCTAGTGCGGACTTTGACGCAAACGGGAGACCGGACGCCGTGTCGGCCGACAAGGGTTCCAACACTGCGACAGTAATTCTGAACAACACGAACTTCACTGGAGCAACCAATCCACTGGCCGCCACTGCATTTCCAGGAGTCGAGTACCTGGATATTGGAACGAAGGTGAAAGCTACAGCGCGGATTCATCCCAATGATGAAGTAACGCTGCACCTCAATCTCGAGATCAGCAGCCTCGGAGCTCAGACCGTGAACGGGATTCCTATCATATCGAACGAATCCGTGGAGCAGACGATTCGGCTCCGCGAAAATGAGACGACGATGGTGATGGGTATTCGGCAGCCAGAAGTCACAAACACGCTGAATGGCTGGCCGTACGTCTCTTCAGTGCCTGGCGTCGGGTTGCTGGGCAGCGACCAGGGGAAAACCGATCAGGATAGCGACATAATCGTGATGATCACGCCGCGTTTGGTGGATTTTTCGCCGCGCAAAGATCGTTCGATCTATGCGGGGCGCGGCACCGCGGAAGGCGAGGGAGGATCGTTCGGTGGCACGCGCGGGCTTGATCGCAGCGCTCCAGTCCAACTGCCCCAACCGCCGCAACAACCACCACAGCCTCCGCCTCAAACCTTCCCGCAACCGCCTCCCGCGCCGCAGCCAAACCCTAATCCTGAAAATGACGCGCCGCCGCAGCCTCCGCCACAACCTTGAGCGTAAGCGCGGCTGAAACACGCTCGCTGTAGTTCGAGCGTTATGATGTCCCTTCCAGCACGACGAGTGGCTGATATGTCCGAGGAACCACGGGCTCGGCAATCGCGATTAGTTGCCCCTGTTGATTGAACACACGTAGCCGCGCAGGCTTCCATTCACCTGAATTCAACTGCTCCGGAGCGCCTTGCGCGACGGTGGTGCGGCCCGGCTGAATTTGCGCGATCGACAAATTGAACTTCGCGCCGTGCTGCACGCGCTTCTCGATAATCGGCAGCACGGTCGCTCGCGGCAACTCCGGCAACATGCCTTCGAGCTTGATTACCCGCTCCGCTATGCGTCCGGCCTTCGCGTCCTGTTCCAGCTCTGCCAGAGATGTCGCTTGATCCAACGTGAACTCGCCAACTGCCGTGCGCGAGATTTCCGCAAGATGAGCGTTCGCGCCATGCAGCTTGCCGAGATCGTTGGCGAGCGAACGAATGTACGTGCCGGCGCCGCACTCCACCACAAAGCGAGCCAGCGGACCTTCCACACCCGTGAGCCGAAATTCAAATACTTCCACTTCGACCGGCTCAAGATTTACCGGCTTGTGTTTCCGCGCCAGCTCATGCGCTGGCGTTCCGTGAATTTTCTTGGCGGAAAACGAGGGCGGCGTCTGCTGAATATTTCCGACGAACTGCGCCGCCAAAGCGGCGACCTTTTCCCCATCAAGCCCAGGCGCCGAATCTGGGCCGAGCGGCTCTCCATCCGCGTCGTACGTATCAGTGGCAAAACCGAACCGCACCGCACAGCTATAGCGTTTTCGACGACCTGCATAGAAGCGCGCAAGTCGTGTTGCACGTCCCAGCGCCAGCACCAGCACGCCTGTCGCGAGCGGATCGAGCGTTCCCAGGTGGCCTATCTGCCGAAATCCGACTAGCCGGCGCACGGATTCGACGATGTCGTGCGAAGTTTTTCCGCGAGGCTTATCAACGACAAGGATACCGTCGATGGCAGCAGGCTGTGGCTTCCGGGGCATATGCTTCGGCTATTTCCCCGGACTTTTCGCGTTTCGCAGCAATTGATCGATGCGATCGCCAATCTCTTCAGACTGATCGAGGATAAACAACACTTCCGGAGCGCGGCGAAGTTGCAAGCGCTCGACAAGTTCGTGGCGCACGTAGCCTTTCGCCGCCTGCAATCCCGCGAGCGTGCTGGCGCGCTCGGTTTCGTCTTCATCCGCCAGACTCACGTAAACACGCACGGTCCGCAGATCAGGCGTCACGCGCACTTCCGTGATCGTCACGGTTCCCGCAAGGCGTGGATCCTTCAGTTCACCCGCCAGCATCAGGCCCACTTCGATCCGGATTTCTTCGGCGATCCGCTCCACGCGGTGCCCTCCGGTGCGATTTGCTCCCGTGTTCATTCCCCATCCTCAAAATATTCAATGTCGCGCGATACCAAGTCGCGTCCCAGAATTCGCTCGGATTCCGACGCAATCGCTTCAAGCGATTCCTCGAGGTATTTGCCGTCTCCTGAAATACTCACCACGCCCACGCGCGAGCGTTGCCATAATTCCTGATGTTCCAGCTCCGCCACCGCCACGTTGAAATGCGCGCGCAGCCGGTCCTTCAGGCTGCGCAGCACCTGCCGCTTATCCTTGAGGGATTGCGCGTCGGGAATGTGAATTTCCAGGGTAAGAAGACCGATCGGCATGTCCGTGCCCATCGAGAACCCGTCGAAGAAGACGATCCTTAAAGGAACCCGAGATCGCCCAACACAAATCGTTCGCTGAAAATCGCCAGTTTACAAATCGTCAGTTTCGGCTAGCTTCAGCGCCGCTCTGCGGCCGCCCTCGATCTCCCACGTTGACGAACTCTGGAGCGACCGTCTTCTCGATCTTGAAGCACTCGAGAATGTCGCCTACTTTCACGTCGCTGAAATTCGAAACGCCCACGCCGCACTCAAATCCGGCGCGCACTTCATTCGCATCGTCCTTGAAGCGGCGCAGCGAACTGATTCTGCCCGTGTAGATCACCACGTTGTCGCGCAGCACGCGCACCTCCGCGTCCCGCTTCAGAATGCCGTCCTGCACCGAACAGCCGGCGATCATGCCAACGCCCTTCACGCGGAACGAGTTGCGCACTTCCGCGCGGCCCAGGTAGGGTTCCTTGATGACGGGGGCGAGCAGACCGGCGACGGCCTTCTTCAGTTCGTCCAGCAGCTCGTAAATAATCGTGTGCAGCCGGATGTCTACGCCTTCGCGCTGGGCCAGTTCGGCTGCTTTTCTTTCTGGCCGTACGTTGAACCCGACCACAATCGCGTTCGAGGCCGAAGCCAGCAGCACGTCGGTTTCGCTGATCGCTCCGACACTTGCCTGGATCACTTTCAGCTTCACCTGATCGTTCGACAGCTTCGGCAACATATCGTTCAGCACTTCCACTGACCCTTGCACGTCCGCTTTCAAGACGACCGGCAGATCCTTCACTTCTCCGGCCCTGAGTTGCTCGTGCAATTGATCGAGCGTGAGGCGGCCCGAAGCTGTTTTCGCAAGTGATGCCTCGCGCTGCTTTCCCTGCCGGTATTCCACGATGTGGCGCGCTTTTGCTTCGTCCGTTACCTGGAACTGATCTCCCGCCTCCGGCACACCTTGCAGACCAAGAACTTCTACCGGCGTCGACAGCGCAGCTTGCTTGATCGGATGGCCCATGTCGTCAAACATCGCGCGCACTTTTCCGTACACGGCGCCGACAACAAAGAAATCGCCGACATGTAGTGTGCCGTTCTGCACGAGAACAGTCGCCACCGGTCCGCGGCCTTTATCAACGCGCGATTCGAGGACGGTTCCACTGGCAGGCGCGTCCGGATCTGCTTTCAACTCGAGCAGATCGCCGACCAGCAAAATCATTTCAAGGAGCTTCGGCACATTCTGTTTCGTCTTCGCCGAGACTTCCACCATCACCGTGTCGCCGCCCCACTCTTCCGGCATCAACTTGCGGTCGGAGAGCTGCCGC
>DATNKB010000306.1:0-12632 GCA_035603595.1 Candidatus Dormiibacterota bacterium | reverse complement strand
CCGTGTGAAGAACTTAACCGTATCAGGCTTGAAGCCGTTGCCGCCTTTCAAGCCGCCAAACAGACGCGCCGCTCTAGAGATTTGTCCTTCCAGGAAGACGTCGAACTGAGCCGCGACGAGCACCGTAAAATCGATGAGCTTCTGAAACATCTGCTTTCGGGCCATGACGGCCGCCCATGCCCGGCCGGCGACCGCCCAATCATCGGGATCGTTCCAACAGCAAAACGGCCTCTCATGAAAAGCAGCCCTAGCCCGCGATCCTTTCGCTCCTTTCGCCCCCTCGCGAACTTGCAGCGTCGCGGCTAGCTCCAGAACCCCTGATGCGCGAACTCTTGTTTGAATTCCTTTGCGCAAAATGCGAAGGTTAAGCGGCGCTTGGACCTGAGGAGCACCTCCTCAGAGCACGCCGTCCGGCATCGCGCCGCAAAATTCCAGCCGTCACCGTTTTAGGGGGTATCGATGAGATTGAGCCGACTAATACTCGCGGTATGGATCGCTTTGGCCGCCTTCGCCTCAGATTCCCCCGATACACGCGAAATCACTGACCCGAAATCCATCACATCACAGACTGAGATGGGCGCTGCTCCGGTGCCCATCGATGACCTCTTCTACACCCGCGGAGTCACAAATCCATCCTGGTCGCCCAACGGCCAGGAGATCGCTTTCTCGACGAACATCACCGGCCGCTACAACCTCTGGAAAGTCAACGCCGCCGGCAGTTGGCCAATTCAGCTCAGTCAGTCCGACGATCGGCAAACCAACCCGGTATGGTCGCCTGACGGAAAGTGGATCGTCTTCGAATCGGACAAGGGCGGAGGTGAGATTTACGATCTCTTCTCGATCCCCAGCGAAGGCGGCGAAATCACCAATCTCACTCTCACTCCGGATATTTCCGAGACCACCCCTGTGTGGTCTCCCGATGGATCCCGGCTCGCGCTGAATTACAAGCCGAAAACAGCCTCGGCTACCGATATTGCGATTCTCGATTGGAAGACACGCGCCATACACAATCTGAGCCAGGAAAAAACAAAGGATCACAATTGGGCGAACCCATTCTGGAGTCCCGACGGGAAAACGATCTACGCTTCGCGAGCCAATGCGAACTTCACCGATTCAGATGTCTATCGCATCGACGTCGCAACCGGCACCAGCGAGAATCTCACGCCCCACGAAGGCCAGCGCCGCACGTTCGTATCCTCCGTCTCGCCCGATGGCCACACCCTGCTCGTCGGTTCCGACAGGCCCGGCGGATTCCCGAATGTGGCTCTTCTCGACCTGGCAACGAAACAGCTCACCTGGGCCACCGACACGAAGTGGGAAACCAATGTCGGCGATTTTTCGCCCGACGGTAAAGAGTTCACCTACGTCATCAACGCAGACGGCCGAAGCGACACCTTCCTCGCCGACACCGCCACGCGCACCGGTGCGAAGATCAACGTACCGCCGGGCCTCAACACCTACCCCGGCACTCCGTCGTCATTTTCCCCAGACGGCTCCCGGCTCTTGGTTTCGCATCAAAGCTCCATCCAGCCCAATGATCTTTGGATATACGAGCTCGCCAAGCAGGCGCGCCAGTTGACCTTCTCCGCGGTGGCCAGTCTGACCGCCGCCAAGATTCCTGCGTCGACTCTGGTACATTACAAATCCTTCGACGGGAAAATCATCAGCGCATTTGTCTGGGTATCCTTCAATTTGAAGCGCGACGGCTCGAATCCTGCGATCGTTCTGCCTCACGGGGGACCCACAGGCCAGACGCAGGACGCCTTTAACCGTACAGTGGTGGCGCTCGTCACACGCGGATACATTTGCATTGCGCCGAATCCGCGCGGTTCGACCGGCTATGGAATGGAATTCCAACTCGCCAACACCAAGGACTTGGGCGGCGGCGACCTGCAGGACGAAGTCTATGGCGTGAAGTTTCTGGAAGAAACGGGCTACGTGGACGCGAAGAAAATCGGGATCACCGGCGGTTCCTACGGCGGCTTTATGACGTTGATGGCCATCGGCAAGACGCCCGACATATGGGCGGCTGGCGTCGAAGCTTACGGGATCATTAACTGGTTTACGATGCTCAAGCATGAAGACCCGCGTCTGCAGGAATACGAAAAATCTCTGCTGGGCGACCCGGAAAAGGACCGCGCCATCTACGAGGCCGATTCACCCCTAAAGTACATCCGCGATGCCAAGGCGCCACTTCTCGTTCTGCAAGGTGAAAACGATATTCGCGTTCCCAAGGAAGAAGCTGAACAGGTGGTTCAGATTCTGAAGGAATCGGGAAAAACTGTGGACGCGCATTTTTATCCCAACGAAGGCCACGGATTCGCCAAGCGCGAGAACCAGATTGACGCGATTCGTCGCACAGTCGAGTGGTTTGACCGCTACCTGAAGAACAAGAACTGACGTCTAACAGCGCAACGAATCGCTGTGCGAGGCCTGGGATCGCTCTATGCGCGGGCTTCACAGGGAGAAATCTTGCGCCAATCGATCCGTGGTCTCGCGATAGTCGCGCTCGCTTGTCAGGCCGCAATTTTCTCGTTCGGCTCGAACCCGAAAACACCAAAATCGCTCGCAATTGAACACGTAACCGTCATTGATGCCGCAGGCGGCCCCGAGCTTGCCGATCGAACCGTGGTCATCACAGGCGATTCGATTGTGGCAGTCGCTAAGATCGGGTCGATTGAGATACCGAAAAACTCGCAGCGGATCGACGGTCGCGGAAAATTCCTGATCCCGGGGCTTTGGGATATGCACACCCACGTCGCGGGCATCAACGCGAATCCGGCGTGGGCGAAGCAGACACTGTTGCCGCTTCTTGTCGCCAACGGCATCACCGGAATTCGTGACATGGGTGGAGATCTTGACGCCCTTCAATCCTGGCGCCGCGAAATCGAGAATGGCACGCTCCTGGGCCCACAGATCGTCGCCGCCGGGCCGATGCTCCTTCCCGCGAGGCGACCCGGTGCGCCCACGGAGCCGGTTGACCCCGCGATTCTGCACGTCAGTGCACCGGAGGAATCCCGAGCCGTAGTTGACAACCTTCAAAAGCGCGGCGCCGATTTCATTAAGATCATCGAAGTTTCGCGCGAGAATTATTTCGCAATTGCTGACGAGTCAAAGAAAGATTCGATTCCGTTCGCCGGCCACATCCCGTCGGATGTCACCGCTATCGAAGCTTCCGACGCCCGCCAGAAGAGCATCGAGCACATCATTTACAGCTCGCTCGCCTTTGATTGCTCCGCTCAAGGCGACGAGCTTCGGCAGAAAATGCAGGAAGCTTCCGCGAGACGCGACAGTCAGGCCAGCGCCGATATCACGGATCAGGCGAATCACACGTTTTCAGCCGAAAAGGCCGCGGCACTGTGGCGAACGTTCAAGAAAAATGGCACGTGGGTCACGCCAACACTATTTTCGATCTGGGTGAATGCCCATCAACTCGAGATGTCGCCCGACGATCCGCAACTCGCCTATCTGCCCGTATCGCTGCGAAAACAATGGGCGCCTGCGAAGACTCCCACGAAGGAGGAGCGCGACACGGAAGCCTGGTGGCAGCGTCAGTTCGAAAACGATCGTAAATTAACAGGCGAAATGAATCG
Organism: Candidatus Dormiibacterota bacterium; assembly: GCA_035603595.1. Taxonomy (GTDB): domain Bacteria; phylum Acidobacteriota; class Terriglobia; order Acidiferrales; family UBA7541; genus Palsa-295. Next base: position 9,039 of record DATNKB010000306.1, on the reverse strand, counting down.
CGCTGATGTCCGCCTCCTTGCAGGCAGCGACTCCTTAGACCGCTACGATTTTGCCGGCACGAGCCTTCACCGGGAGCTGCAGATGCTCGTTAGTGCCGGTCTCACACCACTAAAAGCTCTGCAAACCGCGACATTGAATCCAGCAGAATTCCTTGCAATCGCGAAATCCGGGCGCATTTCACCTGGATATCTCGCCGATTTAGTGCTGCTCGAAGGCGATCCAACAGTGGACATCGCAAATACAGCCAAGATCGCTGCGGTTGTTCTACATGGAAGATTTTTGTCGCGTGAAGAGTTGGATGCGATGCTCGCGAAGGCGCGGGCGGCTGCCGCTGCGATTCCGTCTGCGTCAGGCGACGCGAAGTAAATCTCCAGCGGCTCAATCGCCTTACAGAGTCCGTTCGTGCCGAACGCCGGGTGCGGACAAAGCAGGTCTCAGCGAATCCGGCCGGCTTCCAATGCATTGCTTAGCCGTCGCGTGGTTTCACGCAACCGCACAGCAAGATCCACGACGGTCTGCAGACGGTGCACATCGGGTGGCGCTAAGCGGCCGCGATGAGAAAGCACCAGCTCTGCATTGCCCAGAATCCCGGTGAGGGGACTATTGATCTCATGGCGGAATATTTCCGCTGTCTCCGCTGAAAAACCGCTCCAGGGAGCGCCTAGCGGTGTTTCCGAGCGTTCCGCCCACCGCAACCGCCGTTCCACAAGGCAGGCCGCGAGTCCAGCGAAATCCCCTGCGCGTGCGACGAAATCCAAGTCTCCTTCCGCCACCAGCCCTGCGATCTCTGATTGCCGAGCCGCACCGGCCACCAGGATCAGAGGCGCTGCTTCGCTCAACTGGCGCAGCGATTCGACGAGCGGTGCGCCCGCCAGGATTTGTTCGTCCAGCAGAATTACGCGTGGAGAAAAGGACGCCGACTGCCGCCGCAATTCCGCGAGATCGGACGCAATCGCAACGGGACCGAATCCCGCGAACCGCTCGGTTTCACGGTTCAGGCGCTCGGCAAGCGTCGCATCGGCAAGTCCGAACAGGGCGCGGCGCTCGATTGTGATAACCATTTGTGTGGCACCCGTGTGCATTCCCTTTTCTTAACCTTCCCCTCGAGAATCACCGGCATGAACCCCTGGAATGAGTTTTACTTTCGGCGGGTTCCGTTCGAGCACCCGATTGACCGCTAGTTTCAACTCCTCCACCAGAAACGGCTTCGCAAGATAAGGAAGCTGGTGCGATTCCAGAAATTCCAGCGAGCGAGGCGCCAGCGTGTCGCCCGTGATGAAAATGATGCAATCCTGAATAGGACTACCCGCGCTCACCAGCGCGTCGTAGAATGCCGGCCCGTCCAGGCGGGGCATGCGCAGGTCGCAAATCACCAGATCGTAGCGATTCCGTGCAATTCGCGTGAGCCCATCCTGGCTATCGAACGCCGCCTCCGCTTCGTGCCCCTCTTCCTGCAACACGTCAACGATCAGTTGCGCCACCGTCGCTTCATCTTCCACCACGAGAATTCTGCCCAACGGGCTCGAACTGTTTCTCCCTTCGAGTTGCGGCGCCGGCGCAACTGCTTGTTCCGTCAGACTCGATGCCATCGGCAGTTCGATTACGAATTTCGCGCCCGAACCCCGGTGGCTTTCAAGGGTCACGTCGCCACCGTGTTGCTGCACGATGCCGTAAACGATGGAAAGACCCAGCCCGGTGCCGACGCCCGCCGGCTTCGTCGTGAAAAAGGGATCGAAAACTCGTGAAGCAATACTTGGGGCAATCCCTGGTCCGTCGTCGGAAACTTCCAGCGCGATTCTGCCGCCCGCGGCGCAGCGCGTGCGAATCCAGACGTGCCCGCTTCCGCGATCCCCCAACAGCGCCTGCTCCGCATTGACAAGCAGATTCAAGACCACCTGTTGCAACTGGTGAGGATCCGCCATCGTCTCCGGAAGGCCAGTTTCAAGGCTGCATTCCACGACAATGTTTTCAACTCGAAGCTCATAGCCGCGCAGCGCCAGCGTACGCTCCACAATTTCATTTAGATCGACGCGAGTGCGCTCCGGCTTATTTTCCCGCGCGAAATAGAGGAGATTTTTTACAATCCGGCGTGCCCGCTCGGCTTCTTGAAATACTTTGCTCGCTTCCGACTGCTGCGGCAACGAAAGGCCGTGGCCGAGCAGGAGTTGCGCGTATCCCATGATCGCCGTAAGCGGATTATTCAGTTCGTGCGCGATTCCGGAGACAAGCTGTCCGAGTGCCGCCATTTTTTCTGTCTGCAGAAGCTTTGACTGAATCTCTCGCTTCGCGGTCACGTCGTAGTAGAGCTCGAGCCATCCCGCCGAAAGCCCCTCGCGACTGAGCACAGGACGCGAGTAACGTTCGAGCACCTTCCTCGACGGTCGCATCAATTCCAGTTCGTCTTGTGAAGGCGTTTCTTCGCCGGCCGCAAACTGCTTCCAGGGCATCGAAAACGCTTTAGGATTGCGAAAACGAGCCGCGACGAGACTTTCCAGATCGGCAATCGTCTGCCCGGCTTGCTTCCCCGTTAAATTCAGGCCAAATAGCTGCCCAAAACGCGCATTTGCGAATCGGATACGACCCTGCGGATCGAAGAGAATCACCCCCGCCTCAAGGGCATCGAGGAGGCTCGAGAGTTCTGCTTCGAGTTGATGCGTTCGCTCTTCCGACCGCTTTGCAATGGACCCATCCTCTACGCAGAGCAGTAAATGGCCTGAACCCGGCAGAAGGCTTCGCAACGTGAAACGCGCCGGAAACCCATTGGCAAAAGCTCCATCGATACTCTGCAGATTGTGGCAGCCTTTCGGATCGGCGGAGGCCGCCGCGCGTTTGCACCACGAGAGCAAACCTATCTCAGAAGGAGCCGAAATGAGGTCAACCAGTTTTTTTTGCCGTTCGCCGGCTTCTGTATATCGCAGCATTTCTTTCGACCGGCTATTCACTCGGTGTATGGTCCCCGCCGAGTCCATGACAATAAGTGCTTCGCCGCTAGACTCGAAGACGGCTCCAAACGCCCCGCCATCGAGGAGCTGCATCATCTCAACGCGCGGACTTGCGGGCATGCTTCGATCAGCTGTAAGGACACTGCCGCTAAGGCTGGCGTTCAGGCGTTTCGGCATGCCCGCGTCACCAACGCGCCTGCACGATCCAGTAACTGCAAAGCAGCGCCACGCTTATCGCAAAGGCATATTCCAGGGTGCGTCGAGCGAGTCGGAGGGGGCGTTCGTAGAGGGCGATGCTTCGCGTGGCTGGCATGTCGTTTCCCAATGCACAGCGCAGACCATGTTCATAAGAAATAAATTAGAATGTTTTCAATAACCTGTGAGGTGCGGAAATGAAACTTAGGCGAAGGGTTTCCCGATCCGACACTGAAGCTAGAGGGCGTCCCGATTTGAGAATTAGGGCGTGTGCTTGGGCCGCCAAAGGAAGTTGATCGAGGAAGGCTGTGTTGGTCATCTGGTCAATCGTGCCGGCAGCATTTGGCACGACGGCACAACATTCCGCACCGGCAAAAATCGGCGGGTAATAAGCCGGTAAGGGCTAAGTTCAGTTTCGAAGATGCGCTTGTGTATCGTACTGCTTCAACTTGCGGTAAAGCGTGGTTTTCCCGATTCCCAGTAGGCGCGCGGCAGCAAGCTTGTCACCTCCTGACTCGCGCAGGGCGCGAAGGATCGCTCGCCGCTCCAGTTCATCGAGCGGGAGGAGCACGTCGTTTTGAGGCAACTTCTCGCTGGCGCCGTACTGCAGATTCGACGGTAAATCGCCTACGTGCAGCAGAGAACTGGTTCCCAGAGCCACAGCGCGCTCGATCGCGTTTTCGAGCTCGCGTACGTTCCCAGGCCAGTCATAGGCCATGAGCCTGGTCATCGCGTCTTCTGAGATGGTGCGCACAGGTGCATCCGTGTCGCTGAATTTTTCGAGGAACGAATTCACCAGGAGCGGAATGTCACCTTTACGCTCACGCAAAGGCGGCAGCTTGATCTGGACGACGTTGAGCCGGAAAAAAAGATCTTGCCGGAATTTACCCTGGCGGACTGCCTCTTCGAGATCACGGTTCGTCGCAGCTATCACGCGCACGAAAATTGAAATTCGATCGGTGGAGCCCACGGGCCGTATTTCTTTTTCTTGCAGAGCGCGCAAGAGCTTGGCTTGCAGGTCAATCGGCAGATCGCCGATTTCATCCAGGAAGAGTGTGCCATTACCGGCGGCCTCCATGAGCCCGCGTTTCGTTTGGTTGGCGCCGGTAAAAGCGCCCTTCACATGCCCAAACAGTTCTGATTCAATGAGCGTCGGAACAAATGAGGAGCAGTCCACCGGGACAAAGGGCCGACTGCTGCGCGTACCCGCGAAATGAATAGACTGCGCGACAAGTTCCTTGCCGGTGCCGCTTTCTCCGAGGATTAAGACGGGATAATTGTGCTGGCTCACCTTTTCGATGAGCTTGTAAACGCGCTGCATCTTGGGGGACAGGCCGATAAGACCGGCGAAGCCTGGTCGCGTCCGCAGCTGCTCTCGAAGAACTCGATTTTCCTCGTCGAGTTCGAGGGAGTGAACCACCCGGTCTAGTTTCGTGCGCAACTCGGGAATGTGAAACGGTTTCGTCACGTAATCGGTCGCTCCCACACGCGTCGCCTCCACGGCGCTCTCGATCGTTCCATATTGGGTGAGAACAATTATGGGTATCCGCGGATGGCTTTGCCTCACCCGCTTCAGCAATTCAAGTCCGCCGATTTCCGGCACTCGCAGATCGGTGATGATAATGTCCACCGGATACTGCTCGAGAATTTCGAGCGCCTGCTCGGTAGTAGAAGCGGTGCGCGTCCTCAAACCCGACTCAATAACTATGTCGCGGCAAAGATCCCGAGTCGTGTTTTCATCGTCCACGATGAGAACCGTAGCAACCGTCGCTCGTTCGGCCGCAAAAACAGTTTCAATTCCGCTCGCCATCGGCGTGACCCCTTTTTTCGCCAATTTCCCGTTCCGGATTTAGAAGCACGGCAAGCACCAATTAGGAACTTCGGGCCGATGCTATGAAATCGGATCTTAGGCGCTCTTCCCTCGTATCGCCCGCAAAATGTAGTTCCAAAAGGGGTCAACATACAAGTCCGTAAAGATACGGATGGCAACTAAGTCTTTGAGCGGATTGGGGATGCAGAATTGGGCTACGTAGTTATCCCGATTTGAAACTCACCTACTGATTTGGTTTTTGTGAGCAGCGTCGGCACTTCGCGAAACTGGGCGGGCCCGATCGCTGGTGGCTAGCGCTTGCCGTCAGAATCGAAGGGCTCCCTACCTTAATCAAGTACAAACTCTCGTTCGCCGAACCTGCATAAATGCAATTGGCGACGGGGTCTGCTTCAAGAACTTGAAATTTGTCAGAATGAATGGCACTGGAGGGACTCTCGATGCGCGACCAGTTCGCTCCTTGATCGCGGGAAATGTACAGGCCGCCCTTTTCTGAGGAAACTACCCAAAACTCGGAGCGCACAAGCAGATCGTTAACCGCCGAAGCGGGAAGCCCCGACTGGGCTTTTGACCAGGTCGCCCCATCGTCGCGGGAAATGTACAGGCCGGAGGGAGAAGTGACTAGAAGCGTGAACGCGTCTGCGACTTCCAATCGGATCGCACCGTAAGATTCGAGCGGAAGATCGTGCCACTTCCAGGATCGGCCCGCGTCACTTGAAAAAACCATTCCATGCGAGGAAACCATACGAATTTCGGCACCGTCTCGGGAGACACGAACGGAATCCACCGGCAGTGGGAGCGACGAAAATGACAGTTGCGACCACGATTTCCCCGCGTCGCTCGACTTGAATAGCCCCTCCTCGGTGGCTGCAAACCATGCCGCATCGCTGAACGCCAAATCGTGAACCACAAGGCTGAGCATGGTCATGGCGGGAGGCTTTGCACGCGCCGCCACGGAATGCGCCGCGCTGGCGGTGCTCCCTGTGCTTTCAGTGACCAGACCCTCGCGAATCCATCGACCACTTTTTATGTCCAGATGCATTAATCCGCCTGACGCGACTGCGGCGTACCAGCCGGCGGGCGTTGAGAAAAGGCGCCGCACGGATGCGGGCGCCAGGCCGGAACCGAGAGACGCCCACGTCTCACCGGCATCGTCCGATAGGACGACTGCATCGGGAGCATTCGCCAGCACGGCCCCCAGCCGACCCGGATTGTCGCGATCCACCACAAGCGAAACAACGCGCCGATGATCAAAGCCCTCATTCGCTGGCTCGAAGTTATCCTTCGAGCTGTCACTCACCATAATGCCCTGCTGCTCGGTGCCAATCAGGACGTGAGCGTCGCTTTGTTCAGGAGTCGTGCGTTCATCGGGCTTCGGTGCATTGGCCGCTGGGAGAATTGCGAGCGCGTTGACGACCCAGTCGCTCGGTGATACACGTCGCCATCGCGCGCCGCCTTCCGTTGATTTCCAGAGCCCGTCGGTCGTGCCGGCGTAGAGCGTGTTCGTGCCGTCCGGATCGAAACGGATTACCAGTGTGCGTTTGGACGAATCCGGTATGCCTTGAATCCGCTTCCAATGCGCACCGGCATCATCGCTGCGATAGATCCCCGAGCAAGCACTGGCGAACACCTGCTCCGGATCCGATGGGTTCACCGCCAGGCTGAGCACGTCTGAATCGTCGATCATACCTTCGTGAATGGCGGCCCAGTCGCGGCCACCGTCAATGGTTTTCCAGGGAAGATGAAACGTTCCGGCGTAGATGATCTCCGGGTCCTGCGGGTCAATGGCGAGTGAATCAAAGTTCCGGAGTTCGGGATCGTTCGCGGGCGTGATCATCTCCCAGTTCATGCCCGCATCGTGCGAGCGGAACACTCCATCGAGCGCGCCGGCCACGAGGGTATCCGGATCAGACGGCGCCGCCACAAAGGCACGCACTGCATGTCCGACCAGACCGGCAGGGTGCCACGATCGTCCCCGATCGGTGCTGCGATAGATTCCGCCTCCTTCGCCCTGGCTTTCGCGGGTCCAAATAGAAGCAAGGAGAAGATCGGAGTCTCGTGGGTCAACGAGGATCGCTGTGACGATGGCGTTGTGCGCCGCACCTGCCAGTCCGAGAAGCTGCCAGTGCCGGCCTCCATCCTCGGAGCCGAAGATGTGGCCATCGGTTGTCCCGAGGTAGACGAAGTTGGGCCGCGAAGGATCGCTCGCCAGCGTGCGCACGTCGCCGCCATCAGGTCCGAGAGGTTTCCAGGTTTGAGATTTCGCGCAGGGAGCTGCAACCGTAGCAGCGAGAAAGAGCAAACATACGGGGAGAATGGACAGGCTACGCCGCGGATAATGGAAAGGGTGAAAACGTGCCGACATGGCAGTTATTGCTGAGACGAATGCGGGTAGTAAATCAACCCGGAAAAGATCCGGAGCGGCAATCGCCGCGTTTTTCCCAAGTCCCCCAACGTCCAGCGCCTTCCTTCTCCCTCAGCGCCACAATCAGTAAGTCGCGCCGTCTGGTACCAAGACCACATCGACGCGCCGATTCTCTTTTCCAGCCCCCGCCGTGCCGGTTGACGAGCGCACATCCAAGCGCGACCCGTCGATTCCCTGCTTGGCGGCTAGATATTTCTTGGTTTCGTCCGCGCGGCGCGAAGCCAGCTTCGCGGAACCAGGCTCTTTCGGATCAGCAAATCCGACGAGCACGATTTTTGCCTTCGGGTCGCTTTGCAATCGCACCGCAGCATCGTCAAGCACGCGTTTGCAAACGTTGTCCACACGCGCGCTTCCCAGACCAAACGAGCAGTCGCTGATCTTGCTGGCCTGCGGCGGAGCCGGCGGCTCCTGCACCGTCACCGACGTGGAACAATCGGCTGCGCCGCCCGCGCCGTTCTCGACGCGGCCCGTTACCGTATAAGTTCCAGGAGCAAGCCCCGACGTATCGAATTGCACGCTCGAGCTCGATTCCGTGGCACCTACAACTTGACCGCCATTTGCTTGCCAGCTATAGCGCAACGCCGTGTTGGATTGATCGTTCACAGTTGCCGTGATTTGCGCGCGCTCGCCCGCTGCAACCGATGAGTGGTCCGCTGAGCAAGACATCGTGGGCGCAGGAGGTTTTGGCTTGGGATCAACGCGAACATTGGTCGAGCAGCTGGACGTCTTGCCCGCCCCGTCATCGACGCGCAGCGAAAGCGTGTAGTTTCCTGGCGCGACTCCCTCGGAATCCCATCGCGCATACGGACTCGTGCCATTTGTAATTTTACCGCCGTTGGCGGTCCATGTATACGTGAGCGGATGGCCCCAAGAATCGGTGGCAGTGGCGGTGGTCTGCACAGCTGCATTCGAACCTTCGACGACTGACGATTTATCCGACGAGCATGACGACGTCAATTGATCCGGTTCGCGTGGTTTTTCCGGCCAGTACGCTCCCGCGAGCTTGACGATGAAACCGTTGCGGTCCTGATGGTTCAGCAAGCTCAGCGAATATCGATAGCCGACGTCCAGCGCAATTCTCCTGATGGGATAGATGCGGATACCGGTTGTGGTGTCGACTGGGTCGCGTCCGCCAAAAGTTGTATTTTGAATGCCGCTGCGCACATAAATCAGCCCGGTATATTCCGTGATGATCTGAAAACGCTTTCCAGGGAACACAAGCATGCCCGCACCCACGCCCATCTCGTCCGACAGATTTAGCACCGCAGGTGAAATTGGCGTCGGGGCCGTGGGCGGACCCGGCAAATTCAAGAGGTCGATTGTCGAGAATTTTTCGCCCGGGCGGAAGCGATACGACCAGTTAAAAGTTATAAGCATGCTGTTGTGCAGGATCGTTTTGCTGGCTTCGAGGCCAATCCCATAATTGAATTTCCCGTACTGAACTTCATTTCGCAGCAGGTCGCTCAGTCCTGACGAGGTAGGAATAAAGAAATCATTGCGAAGAGACAGGCTGAAGGGCTTGCCGCGCTTCTCCGAGAGCAAACCGATCTTGAAGCCCAGGTCCAGCTCGCCCACACCACCACCATTGTGCGACGCAAACGGAAAGTCCTCCACATAGGCCGGCGCGATGCCTGTTCCCGGAAGAATT
>DATNKB010000305.1:0-2323 GCA_035603595.1 Candidatus Dormiibacterota bacterium | reverse complement strand
CTGCAGCAGATAGTCGCTAAACATGCTGTGTTCCACTTCTCGCAGTATGTGAGGCTTGGGGCGCTCTCCGTCGCCATCCGCTTCCACTCCTTCGAAATCATCGGTCAAAAATGCGGCATAGCCGTTCTTGTCTCTTTTCTTATACGCCGCCCACGCGGCTTTCACTTTCGCCTCCAGCATCTCGGCCAGTTTGGACTGGGCGCCGGTGTCCTTGGATGGTGATGATGGTGTCGGCGCGTTCGCGGAAGCCTTGTCCGTCGCGGCCGGTTGTTGCGCGAATGCATAGCCCGGCATTGCCAGCGCCATACATGCGCAAAAAAACCAATTTCGCATCTGCATCTCCTCAAACCGAAGCGCCGCGCATCTTACAGTTCTCGTGGCGTGCAGTCAAAGCGGAGTTCGCCGCACGCACGCGCACAGGAATCGTGGGGGTCGAGATACCGGCTAGGGCCGATTGCCGTGCGGAGTGCTCTTAGCTAGTATGAATTTGCAGGCCGATATGGACATATTCAGCGCATCCATGTCGGCCCCAGGAATTTCCAACGAACCTGGTCAAAGGGAGATGAAGCCATGAAATCCACCACGTTACTCGCACTTGCTCCGCTGCTATGGGCGTCTCTCGCATTCCCGGCAAGAGCTCAGCAACAATCCTCATCATCAGGCCAAGGCTGGCGCCAAACTCAGGTAACAGATGGAACCCCCTCCACTCGATTCACGCTGGTGGGTAAATTCCTGAAACGGCCTGCAGGCGACGTGTCGAATCCCCCCGTCCTGGCTGTGGATTGCGGCTCCGGCAGGAGAGCCCATGAGGGCAGGCTGATAGCCGGGGATCTCCTGGTCGGTGTGCCGCTGAAGATTAATTACGTGGAACCCACGGAGATCCATGGGACTTCCTATTACCCGAAAGTGTTCGTTCAGACACGCATGGACGACGAAGCCAAGAAAGACAAACGACAGTGGACGCCCGCAAAAGACAAAACCTCCGCCGTGTTTTCCAAATACTCCCTGAAGAAGATGCTCCGCGCTCACACCGTCGAAATCACCGTCCAGGATGACGGCGGTAACGACGTTGTCATGCAGTTTGACGTGCCCTCCGATTCAAAGGCCGTCGAAGCAGCCTGCAATGTGGACACGAAGTAGAAACTGATTTCCCGCAACTCCGCAAAGACGCTGAGTCAGCCGTGCTGTGTCTTCACCGGCACTGAGCAACCGAGTTTTCTTCCGATTCGGAAGTGCAGAACGGCAACCGGTGTGACATCGAGTGCTTCACGACCCATAATCCCTCACCGTTAGCCACGTAGATCAAATGCCGCCCGTCCTCGGAAAACATGCTGGTCACACCGGTAAACGTCTTCGCTGTGCGCGGATTTTTCGGATCGCTCATATCCATTAGCTTTACGGTTTGCGTCGGGACAGTGCCTTCCCCCGACTGATCCGATGAAACCGCGATGGCGAGCCCGGCCTCCACATCGGTTAACTTCCCTCCGGGCGCTACGCGATCAACAATCTGCGGTTTGTTCGGGTCGGTCACGTCTACCACCGTGAAATGAACGTGTTGCTGCAAGTAGAGGTACCGCTTGCCGTTTTCCTCTTGGAAAAAGATTTGCCGCACCGCGGAACCTGGCACAGGAATATGAGCCACCACTTTGGTCATCTCTTTTCCGTTATTCTTTGAGTCTTGAGTGGCGGCCTGAGTGTTAACCGGCAGGAATTTTGGCGACGCTAGAATCAGCGCAAGGCCTAGGCATATCTGCAAAGCTCTGTAGCGAGACATATTTCCCTCTTTTGGCGCAATTCCTTTTGAACGTGGATTGACGCTCTGACACCTCTTGCCCCGGGGTTTTGGTCCTCTAACAGATTGCGAGTAATTACCTTTAGAAGGGAATACAGTCGAATATGTATACTCCGTTTAGCGCGGGCGCAGAGAAAACGAAAGTAAGTATCCGGCGAGTGAAATCGAACGCATGTAGCCTGGTCGTCTGTACCGAGATATTGACCATTATATTGATCGCCTATAAGGTGACTGCACGATGAGTTCCGCCGCACAAGAATTCCTCCGAAGCGCGGCTCTGAAATCCGCCGACCTCACCCATCGCCAGATCATCCGCCGCGGCATCGATCAATACAGCGCTGCCAATGATAAAGGTCGCTCGCGCTTTGCCGATTGGGAAGCGGCCCGCCAGCGTTGCCATGAAATCAAATGGGAAGCGCTCAACAATCTCGATCGCTACCTCCTCGAATTCGAAAACCGCGTGAAAGAACGCGGCGGCCATGTCTTCTGGGCCGAGGATTCCGCCGAAGCCTGCCGTTACATCACCGAACT
>DATNKB010000304.1:0-5078 GCA_035603595.1 Candidatus Dormiibacterota bacterium | reverse complement strand
GATGGCCCACCCCCCACTGCGAAAGTCTTCGTGCACCATTTGTAATATCGGCGGCTTGGGAGTTAATCCTTAGCAATTGCCCCGCCGAGCGCGGATCGAGAGCGTCTGCTTCAATAGCTAGGAAAACGCAGGATTTATTGTCATGGCCCTAAGGTTCGGGTTTGAATTTGCCGACTACGTTCATAAGGCACCTCGGCAAGAAATTCCTTGTCGCGCGTAGCTTGCTCACTTGTGACCTGTAGGTGCCCGATCGGACTCGGCGTCACTCGGAAACGCCGATTTTCACCCATCTGCTGAAACAACAGCGCTTCAACTCACGTACCATGTATATGCATCTCACGCGCCGTCTTATCGTGTTCGGCATCGTGTCGTTGGCGATTTCACCGCTGCTAGCAGCTTTTGTCGGCAGTTCGGTGGGCAACGGAATCCTTCACCCCATGCGCCTCAATGCCCTGCGTCTTGAGGACACGCAGAAGATGCTCGCGCGTACAGGTGGGACGAAAGAAGATTTCAGCGTCAGGGCGCAAGATGGAGTGACGCTGAACGGTTGGAAGGTGCGGCCCGTTTCAGCGAACGGCGACTGGGTTTTGGTGTATCACGGCGTATCCGACAATCGTACCGGCGTGCTCGGCCATGCGGAGTTCCTTTTGCGGCACGGCTACAGCATTGTCATGATGGATTCCCGCGAACACGGTGAAAGTGGTGGAGAAATCTGCACCTATGGCTGGAAGGAACGCCACGATACGGTTGCAGTGACAGACGCTCTGTATGCCAGCGAAAAGGTTCGCCATCTCTACGCCTTGGGTGTTTCGATGGGAGCTGCTATCGCGTTGCAATCCGCTGCCATCGAGCCACGCATTGAAGCTGTGGCAGCCGAAGCTCCGTTCGCGAACTTGCGAGAAGTAAGCTACGACTACGCCGGTCTCGACGTTAGTCCCACACTTGGTCGAACGCTATTCCGCCCCGCGTCGATGATCGCGCTGGCTTCAGTTCAAAAAGAGGGCGGTTTTGACCCGAGCGATGTGTCGCCGGAGAAAGCGGGCGCGGCACGTCCTTTCGCCGTGCTTCTTATCTGCGGGACATCGGATCACCGCATTCCCTGCCGCCATTCGCAGCGAATTTATAAATCCGCAGCTGGGCCGAAGGAGATTTGGATTGTGAAAGGCGCAGGCCATGCCGCTGCGTTGGGGCATTCGCCCGTGGAATACGAGGCCCGCGTCGTGAAGTTATTTGAGAGCTACCCGAAGAATCCGTTAGGAAGCAGCGGCTCGAGGGCTACAGGACCTTCATAATCAGGATCACGCGGTCGTCTTCGTGGGTCCCACCGCGCGAAAAATAGTCGACTTCCGTGAGGACCGACTGCACGATCTCGGCGGCGGGCAAGGCGCGCTCGCGCGCTACCATTTCAATCAGCCGCTGCGAGCCGAATTCGTCGTCCTGCGCGTTCATCGCTTCGGTAATGCCGTCGGTGCAGGCCACAAAAATATCGCCCGGTTCCAAGCGCACGTGCCCTCGATCGAATTTCACGCTTGGAAACATTCCAACTACCATGCCGCCCTCTCGTAGGTAGTCCACCGTGCCGTTCGAACGCACTACAGCCGGCGGCACGTGTCCTGCGTTCACATAGTGGAGCGTGCGGTGCGGTTGATCGAGCAGAGTGATGAACATCGTCATGTACTTTTGGCCGCGGGTGTCCGCCAGCATCATGTCGTTCAGTGACTCCACGAGGCGCTCGAGCGAGTGGAGGTGCGCAATAAGCGCGTGCAAGGTTGCTTGCAGGTTCGCCATCACCATTGCCGAACCCACGCCCTTACCCTCCACGTCCGCCACTACCGTCAGCATCGTATCCGGCGCGAGTTGGATGAAATCGTAATAATCGCCTCCCGCTTCGAGTGACATCCGGTTGGAAACGGCGATGTCGAATCCGGGAAGTTTAGGCGGCGCTTCCGGCAGCAGCCCCATTTGAATGCTGCGCGCCAGAGCCAAATCGCGTTCCATGCGCTGCTTGTGCACCATCTCGCGGTGCAGCTGAGCATTTTCGAGAGCCAGGGCCACGTGGTCGGAAATCGCCTCCAGCATGTTCTCGTCGCCTCGCGAGAACGGGCCGGTTTTTTTGTTCAGCAACTGCAGCACTCCGATTGTTTCGCCGGCTTTATTGCGAATAGGGAGACAAAGCAGCGACCGGGTGCGATACCCCAGGCGCAAATCTATCTCGGACTCGAAACGCGGATCGGCGTACGCGTCCGCCAGATTCACCATTTCACCGTGCTGCGCTACCCAGCCGGCAATTCCCTTCGTGATTGGCAACCGGATTTCATGCTGTTCGAGACCGAGACCAACCAGCGACCATATTTCCTGCTTGTCACGGTCCACCAGAAAAACGGTTCCGCGCTCCGCTCCCGAATAACGGGTGGTCAATCCCAGAATAATGTTGAGAAGTTCGGCGAGGTCGAGCGTCGAATTCAGCCGCTTTGTCGCTTCGACGATCGTGGAAAGCTCGATAACCGCGCTGCGGCGCTCGCTGCTCTCGAGCGCAACCTCCGCGTAGCGTAGGACGAGTTCGAGCCATGAGCGCGTTCTTTCATCCAGCTTGGATTTTGAGGCGATTTCCAGCACGCCAACGGGCGTCGTCCCACGTCCAAGCGCCCAGGCACTCGCGCGACCGTTGCCGCCTTGGGAATATTTTCCCTTCAGGACCTGTTCAACGTAGTCCGGAGTGGCTACCGGAAGCTTCCCGCTTTCCTGCCATACCGCCGGGACGCCATCGACGAGCTTCCATATCCGTGCACCCTCGACGCATCCGGGAGCGGCCAAGAGACGCACCATCTCCGCAGCCAGATCACCGGGTTCGGCTTCGGGATTCAGCTTGATGAAGATTTTTTCGAGCGGCTCGAGCCGGGCGACCGATGTGCGGCTGCGCGATGGCGTCTTGGTTTTCAACTATTGCCTTTGTATTGCACGACCAGAATCGTGATGTCGTCCGATTGCGGCGCCCCTTCTGTGAACGCCCGCATTCCTTCCTTGATCGATTCCGCGAGGCCGTCCACTGTGTCACCCGTAAAGCTTTCCATTATTTTTCGCAGCCGGACTTCTTCGAATAATTCATTCCGCGGATTGGCAGCTTCCGATACGCCGTCTGTGTAGATCACCAGATATTCGCCCGGTTCAAGCGTGACGCGTGCGCTCTGATACTCTGCCTCCGCGAACATTCCTACGGGAAAATTCGCCGATCCCAAACCTTCCAGCTCTCCTGACTTTCTACGAACAATCGGAGGTACATGGCCGGCATTCACGTATTCGAATCGGCCCATCTTGTCAAGAATCCCGTAGAACACAGTGGCATAACGATCTTCGCCGCTTCGTTCGCAGAGATATTGATTCACGCGCGAGAAAACACCAGGCAGCGAAATGTCCATCGCCGCCGTAGTGAAGAAGACGCCCTGCAACAGCGTCGCGAGCAGCGCTGCTGAAATTCCCTTCCCGGACACGTCGCCTACAAAGAACCCGTGTCGCCCGCCGCTCAGTTGGATGACGTCGAAACAGTCGCCGCCAACCGAGTGACACGAGAGCGTAGAAGCTACCACCTGCAAATCCGGCAGACTCGGCAGTGATTTCGGCAGAAGAGTCTTCTGGATGCCGCTGGCGATCTCAATTTCATGGTCGAGCCTAGCCTTCGCTCGAGCAGATGCGAACAGTCTCGCGTTCTCGATGACTGTGGCAGCCTCGCGCGCCAGCGTCCTCAAGACGTCGCGATCCATATCTGTGAATGCGCTCGACGGAATGTGGCTATCCATGTAAAGGACACCGAGCAATTCCCCCTGTCGGGTCGATATCGTGGCATCGAGTGTTTCAATTACTGGCAGTTTATCCACCGGAATTGCCACAATTGTGTGCAACTCCAGACGCGCCACGCTTTCCTGCTGCGACACGCCGCCCGCCTCATCGCCGGTATCGCTCACGATCATTTCGCGGCGCGTGTTCACCACACGCTTCACCACGCTTTGCGATACTTTCAATAGATCCGGGCGCAAGGTTCCCTTTTGCGCGTCGCGCGCGACAACCATCTGCAACTCGCCACCGGGATTGGCCAGCAACAGGACGCCGCGTTCTGTCCGAGTCACTTGGATTGCCGCATCCACTACCGCTGTCAGCACATCCTCAAGCGATAAGCCAGTGCCGAGCGTGCGCGCCACATCCAGCAGCACGCCCAAATGGTGCAACTCGCGCGATCCGGGGGCAGACGGCGCGGGCCCCTCGACCTTCTCTACTAACTCCTCGATCGTCGCGCCCTCACCCAAATAGATAAGCTTGTAGGAATCCGCCATGCCGAAATCGATTTTGTCGCGCGGCTGCAGTTCGTGCTTCAGCACTTTTTCGCCGTTGACAAATGTGCCATGGCGACTGCCCATGTCTTCGAGTATCCAACCGCCATTTTGGGAAAGAATTTGAGCTTGCTGGCGGCTGATGCGGCTGTCGCGAAGAGTCAGTTCGTTGCCGGCCTGCCGGCCAATGCGAAAAGGAGAAGCGTTCAAAGGCACGTCGCGGCGAACGCCGCTCGGTTCAATTACAACAATGCGTGGAGAGCGTGGCATGGGCTCAACGCGCGCCGTCAGGGCCGGCACGCAGAATCGCCTCCAGGAGCAATTCAGCACGCCATGGTAGGGAAACTCGGGCGGGAAGTAAAGTGCCTGAGGCGACTTCCGCCGTGCCAAAGAACAGCATTACCTTCTCAATCGGCCAATCTTGACTCCAAGTGCCTTCGTATTTCCCCCGAAACGGAACGCAGCCATGTCAAATCGAACTGGTTTAAGTCCAATCCAATTCTTGGATTCTTACCTCGACTCGTGCAGGGAAGCCCTCCGATTTCTTAGTACCAACGTACCGTTGCGCTACATTTCGGTTATCGTATTATTCCGCCGCCCATGCCAACAGATCAGCCGTGTGAAGAACTTAACCGTATCAGGCTTGAAGCCGTTGCCGCCTTTCAAGCCGCCAAACAGACGCGCCGCTCTAGAGATTTGTCCTTCCAGGAAGACGTCGAACTGAGCCGCGACGAGCACCGTAAAATCGATGAGCTT
>DATNKB010000303.1:0-5306 GCA_035603595.1 Candidatus Dormiibacterota bacterium | reverse complement strand
CACTGGCGCCGATGGCGTTTGCTTGGGCTGCATCCGTGCGGCTGCGGCAAATTCCGCATTCATTTCGTTAGTCAGCCGCTCAGGCGATGTTTCGATTTCCCACGCTGAGAGCTCGCGCGACAGGTCGCGGAAACCGGCAGCCAGCTCCTCGCATTCAGCGCACTGCTGCATGTGTTGAGCGATTTCCGACGCGCGATCTGCGGAGATTTCGCCGTCGAGGTATGCCATCACCTCTGCTTGCTCAAATGGATGAGTTGAGCGCATTTTCTTTCCTCACTGATCTTCCGGGAACACTCACCAGGATTTCCTTCAACGCCAGGCGCGCGCGAAAGAGCCGCGACCGCACCGTATTCACCGGCACGCGCAGCACGCCGGCGATTTCTTCGTAACTCAATTCCTCATACTCGCGCAGCAAGAGCACTTCTCGATCGTTGCCGTCGAGCTTTGCGATGGCCTCGCGAACCCACATTCCCGTCTCGGTGTGTCCGGGCGCGGAGGGGTCGGGCAAATCGAACCCAGACCCCGCGCCGCCGGAGTTCTGGTCCAATTTGCGGCGGTCATTGGCCAGAATCTTGTACGCGATGCCAAACAGGTACATGCGAAATGTGGCGCGCGGCTCGTATCGCTGGATGCCGCGCAGGATGGCGACGAAAGTTTCCTGCGCCAGTTCCTCCGCGCGCGCTGTATCTTTCAGCCGCCGTCGGAAGAACGCATAGATCAGCTCCCGATACCGAAGAAAAAGTTCGCCGAAGGCTTCGCGGGAGCCTTTCTGGAATTCAAGGATCAGCTGTTCGTCAGTCGCCATCAGAATTTCCGTTGAAGTGCCTTTGAATCGCCGTCATTTCGCTCTCGCCGTCCAGAAACTCTCGCGTTTTTAGCTCTCTACTATCTGTAATGTCGTGGCCAGGCAAAAAGTTCCCTGGAACTCCGATGCCAACGTTTGTCACCAGTAGGGACACGGCATGCCGTGCCCGCTCGACCGTAATCCACGCGCAGTCCACCCACCGAAACTTGCAAATCAAGTGGTGTTTTGGGTCTGGTAGCGTTGCGCTCACAAGGTAAGAACGTGCGAGGGGGAATTTCTTGCAGGACTACCAGCGCCACTAAGCGCCGATGGCGGACCGAACGGCGGAAGCCAGAGAATCCGTCCAGCGCCGAACGTCTTCGTCGCGCTCAGCTTCAACCATCACGCGCGCCAGCGGCTCGGTGCCGGAATAACGCAAAATCACCCGCCCGGATTTGCCAAGCGCCTTCTCCGCTTCGCCGAGGGTTCGTGAAACCTCCGGAAGTGATTCCAGTGGTGGTTTCGCCCGCACTCGGACATTCACGATCTTCTGCGGATAGATTTGCAAATCGGCGACGAGCAAATCGAGCGCCCCGGCAAGCGAAACGATCGACGCGATTTTCACGGCGGTGAGCATTCCATCGCCGGTCGTGGCGTCGTCGAGAAAAAGAATGTGCCCAGACTGCTCGCCGCCAAGATTCGCGCCAATCCGAAGCATCTCTTCAAGCACGTAGCGGTCACCGACGGCGGTGCGTACCAGCTTAAATCCAGATTGATCGAGCGCGCGTTCGAGTCCGAGATTCGCCATCGTCGTCCCGACAATCACGTTGCCCTTCAGCTTGCCAGCCGATTTCATGTGGCGCCCCGCAACGAGTAACACGCCGTCGCCATCCACCAGCTTTCCCGAAGCGCTGGCAAAAACCGCGCGGTCGGCATCTCCATCGAATGCCACTCCAAGCGCGGCGCCCGATTCGACGACGCGCTTCTGCATTCCCTCAGGATGCAGCGAACCGCAACCGGCGTTGATATTTTTTCCATCCGGTGCGTTATTGATCGCTACAACCTCCGCGCCCAGCATCCGGAAAAGCTGCGGCGCAAGCTCACTTGCCGCGCCATTCGCACAATCCAGCACGATCTTCATGCCCGCGAATTTCGCACCCGGTAAGACCGCGGCGCGCAGCCCGTGGAGATAATCCTGATGAAGTTTCTCGTCGCCATCCGGATGCGCTTTACTCGCCCGCGCGGCATTCGCGGTTTTTACAGCAGGGGCGCTTCCGTTCGGCGAAAGAATCAAACGCTCGATCTCATGCTCCGCAGCATCGGGAAATTTCATTCCCGACGACGAAATCAGCTTCACTCCATTATCGTGATATGGATTGTGCGATGCGGAAATCACAACGCCCGCGGAAAACCCCTCGCGGCTCACAAGCCACGCAACTCCCGGCGTGGTAACAACCCCAGCCGATACCGGCTCAGCTCCCGCCGACACCAACCCCCTCGCAATCAGCTCCACAATATGTGGACCGGATTCGCGGGGATCACGGCCGATCAAAACGCGGGGAGGCTCGCTGTCCGCATTTTTCGGACCCGCCAAATGAAGGCCCAGCGCGGAGCCGACGCGCTCGAGCGTCACGTCGTCCAATGGATATTCGCCGGGGATTCCGCGAATACCATCAGTGCCGAAAAGTTGTTTTGTGCGTTCGGTCGCCATTGAATCCGATCTTAACTCGCGAGAGGCAAGCCATAATTCTATCATCGCGCCTGCGCACAGCCGCGCCAGCCGCTTACCGCCCAAACCAACCCGTTACCTTCGACATTTTGCGCGCGCTACGAACGCCATTATCCTGCGCGGCACATCATGTTACCAACCCGCGCGGCTGTGATATCGTACGCGGGTGCCAGTCGAAACCACTAACCCAGTCAAAGCGCCTGCGAACCCCAACTCCGTAAGCGCGCGAATCATCGCCGCGGGTATCGTGATTGCCTTTTGCTATTGGGCTTCGACTGTCCTCGTCACGTTGGTGGTCGCCGTTCTCATGGCTTATTTTCTCGATCCAGTGGTGAACTGGCTCGAAGAATGGCACGTCCCGCGCGCGCTCGGCGCACTGATCGTCGTCCTCTCGACGATCTGCCTATTGCTTGTGCTCGCCTGGACACTGATTCTGCGCGTCGACCAGTTCGGCCAGGACTGGCCAAATTACCAAAAGCCTCTAAAAGCGGTCGCCAGCGCCGTCTCCAAGAAACTTGAAACGTTCGAGTCCCACGTGTCCGAAATTGAGCCCACGAATAAACCCGGCGAGCGAATCGTCGCGGTTGCTGAATCTCACCCGGTACGGAACGCCGTGCTTTCCCGGCTCGGCGCTCTTGAAGCAGTTTTTGTGGCGGCGACGTTTGTGCCATTCCTCTTATTCTTCATGCTCGCAGCCAAGCGACAGGTCTGGCACGCGACGATGCAGTTATTCCCGGCCACGGAGCGCACGCGAGTGAAACAAACGCTCGGCGAAGTGACGCTTGTCTTACGCAGTTATGTGATCGGTACAGCGCTGGTCGGATTAATACTGATATTCGCGAGTTGGATGTTTTTCCTGAGCATCGGACTCGAGTTCCCATTCCTTGCCGCGCTCGTCTCCGGCCTGGTCAATTTGATTCCCTACTTCGGCGTGGTTCTCTCCTGGTTCCCGCCCGTCATTATTGGACTCAAACAATTCAAGCACGTCGAGCCCTTCATCGGCATCGTCGTGATGATGACGTTCCTCCACCTGATTGCCGCAAACCTGCTGATGCCCGCGCTGGTCGGCTGGCGCGTCCGCCTCAACGCGCTGGCGCTCACAGTTGCACTGCTTTTCTGGGGCTGGCTCTGGGGCCCAATGGGCCTGATTCTCGCCGTTCCCATCACCGCCGTAATCAAAGTGATCTGCGACCACGTCGAAAGCCTCCAACCAGTGGGACGCTGGCTCAGCGCGTAGCAAGGCAGTTCCTCTTCCGCGTTTTTTCGGAACTCTTCACCGCGAGTTGCGAATAGTCGTGACTGCTTCTTTGAGTGCGTCTGAACTCGCGGCGCCTTGAACTAGGCGGATGGCGGCTATGCCCTCCGCGCCAGCGCGAAGGCAGTCGGCGGCATTTGATTCGTTTACTCCCCCGATGGCGATCACCGGAATCCTCACAGCCTTCGCCACTTGTGCTAGCTCTTCGACACCGTGCGGCTTGCCGAAAGGGATCTTCGATGGAGTTTCGTAGATTGGCCCGAAGTAGGTGTAGCTGGCGCCGGCGTTTTCCGCCTCCTGCGCTCCCTCCAGGCTGTGGCAGGAGATTCCGACGAGAAAATCGGCGGGCGCATTTCCCGCGCGGCACCAGCTGACAACTTCGCGCGCCGGTGCTGATGCGTGTCCCAGGTGCACTCCGGCCGCGCCACCGGCCAGCGCGACGTCGAGGCGGTCGTTGACGATTATTTTAAATGAGCGTGGTTGAATTGACCCGGGGCGCAAGGAAGCAAGGGCGACTGCCTCCTTGACGAGCGTGAAGAGCTCGCGCGCCGACAAATCTTTCTCGCGAATTTGCACCCAATCCACACCTGCGGCCGCGGCGGCACGAATCACGTCGAGAAGCGCGGGGAGACTCTTGTCTCCGGCGAGAGCTTTGCGGTCCGTCACATAACAGATGATTGGCCGGTCGGGCGATTGGCCGGTCGGCAGGTTAGCCTTGGCTGGCAACGGTGACGGCCCTGCGGCGAAATGCTTCAAGTGCGAGGAAAACATTCATGATTCCCAAGCCCGAAATCGCTCCGCGCATAAAAGGATTGTCAGCGAAAAAAGCAAGCGCCGGGTACTGATACAAAAAATAGTTGGTCTCCCAAATCTCCGACCACGGCACGAGGATCAGCACCAGTCCCAGTTCCAGCCAGACGAGGAGCCACACAACTCGAAACAAGCGGGTGATCATCAGCCTAGGATTATGGGAGATTCTTTCCGGAGTGGCAACTGCCCAGCCGACGATTTTGCAATTGGAAATTTGAAATTGAAAATGGGACGCGAATACCCGGAACGGCCTCACCTCTAAAGAGGTGAACTACATTTAGGCTCAAAAAAACGACGTTAAAACGGTCAAGTACCTTGGCCTAGCGTCTGAATTTCGAGGACAAAGGATAGAATTTTGGTGGTAATAGGTTGGTGCTCATGGATAGCGAGCGGCTTCCTAATTTCGACGCATCTGAAGGGTCAGTAGAACACCAGCTCCGTCGGCCCCGGATGTAATGGTAGTAAGCCATTTCACCCCAAGTCTGTCAGTAAAAGTCCACCGGCTCTCGGTCGCCTCCGAGCCTTCCACCTTGGCCCACCGTCCCCATTTTGTCAGCGAAGTATTGACCACCTCATTGATCTGCGAGGGCGTGTGCGGTGCCGGAATCCGCACGGTCATATGCCAGTGGTCGCGATTACCATAATACTCATCCAGGTAGGAACCCTCCGGTAGATCCGTCCCGAGTTCATCTGGGATATACATGTCAGGCAGCATTGCCCTGGCGAAC
>DATNKB010000302.1:0-2778 GCA_035603595.1 Candidatus Dormiibacterota bacterium | reverse complement strand
ACCGCAGCAAACCGTGATTTCGCGCTCGGGATCAATGGCAAAGCCGCCAGTGCGCTCGAATTTCTCAGCGATGGCATTGCGCAGCGATTTGGCTCCCCATGTGATGGCGTACTGATTGATATCCGCGGCGATCGCTTCCTGGGCGGCGCGCTTGATCTCGGCCGGGGCGGAAAAATCGGGAAATCCTTGCGAAAGATTCACGGCACTGTACTGCAAAGCGAGGCGCGTCATTTCGCGAATCACGGATTCGGTGAACTGCGCGGCTTTGGCGGAAAGGCGCTCGCTAGTGGCGATGGCGCGTTCGGCTTTGGCGGGGTTCATTTTGCGGCGGCGCTCCGTAGAGTTTGCGGTAAATGCTTGCGTTGCGCGTGACGATTTCAACGTACTCGCGAGTTTCGGTGAACGGAATCGAATCCACAAACTCCGCGATTTCGCGGTAGTGCTGCCCTGCATTCCATTGCGCCACGCGCTCTTCTCCCGCATTGTACGCGGCCAGCGCCGATTCCACACTTCCGAAATCCTTTTGCAGACCGGAGAGATAGAGCGTACCCAGACGCACGTTGTAATCAGGGTCCACAAGGCGCCCTCGCGCGTATCCGATCTTTGCGCTGCGCGCTAGCCTCTTTGCCGTTTTTGGAAGCAGCTGCATCAGTCCGTACGCGTTCGCTCCGGAACGTGCGTCGGGGTCAAACGCCGACTCCTGGCGAATCAACCCGGCGGTGAGCGACGGCGCAAGGCCCACATGCGCGGACCATTGATGAATTGGGCCGGCGAACGGCATGGGGTAAGCGGCGAGCCAGACTTCCCGCGGAACCGTATCGAAAGGGCGAGATTCAAGCTGAGTGAAAATCTGTCGCACAGCGACGATAGCGACTCCGCAGTGGCCGGCGAGAATCGCCTGCTGCGCCACTTCGAGAAGAAGGCGCGGCTCGCCCGTGGCAGCATAGGCAGCCCGAAGTTCGAGTTCGGCGGAGGAATCGAACGCAATGGTGCGAAGTGCGTCGGCGCGCGCCTGGCGCTCGGCGGCGGCTGGCGGAATCGCATCGCCCAAAGGCGCCGCCGGCGGAACGGCGGGAATCGTGTCGAGCACGTTGGGATCTTCTACGCCGCCGCTGCCTAATGCGAGATCGCGAGCAGCGGCAAGACTCTGGAAATAATTCTGCGGGTAGCGGGTTTGGAGCTTTCCATAGTAAGCGCGCGCCAGTTTTGGATCGCCAGCTTCTTCCGCTAAACGGCCGAGCCAGTACAGCGCGTCAGGCGTGAACTGCGAGCCAGGGAAGCGTCGCAAGTAGTCCGTGAGCAGGCTTGCAGCATCGGGTGTGCGCTTCAGGACAGCGGTCCAAACGACGCGCCATTGCGAAGGAACGGCGTCGGGCGAAGTGGAAAAATTATCCGCGACCCGCTTGTAGTAGGCGGACGCGCGGTCGCGATCGAGCTGCACCCAGTAATAGTTCCCTGCCAGAAAGAGCGCTTGTTCGGCCCAGCGGCTTTGCGGCGCGCGCGTCGCAGCCGATTCCACGGCCTGCGGCATTTGCGAATCCGGGGAGACGTTGCGGTAATACTGGGCCAGCGTAAAAAACCTTTCGGCATCGACATCGGGGTCGCCGATTTGGAGCGCAGCGATGGCAGAAACTCCACCGCCGAGCGCCACTCCGCATTCGAGAATCCGCAATTCCGCGCGCTCCTTATCGGCGCCCGAAAGCTGAGGCAGAAGCTGCGCATATTCGGTTCGCGCTTCGCTCCAGAGCCTGCCGTTGAACAATGCGCCCGCATGAGCAAAGCGCTGGTCGAGTGGAATTTCCTGATAACCCGATTTCAAAGTGGTGCGGAGAAAATCCAGTTTCGCATTTGCCTGCCGCGCCTGCTCAATGGTCGGATAACGGAGATAGAGAAGCTGATAGTCCTCGACGGCCTCCAACGGGCGGCCAGCTTGTTCGCGCGCCTCGCCGCGGAGAAAAAGCAGCGCCGGCTTGGTCTTCGTCGCTGGGTAACCGTCCAGAGCCTCCAGAGCTATATTGGGCTGATTCAGCGCAATGGCAGCTCCAGCGAGAGACTCCAGAGCCTGGTCGGTCATCACTGAATCAGGAAAATCGGAGCGCAGCGTTTGCAGTTGCGCGATTGCATCGCCTTGTTTGCTGAGGGCGACATTCGTTTCCGCATTCCAATACAAAGCGTACTCGCGAAGCAGTGGATCGGATTGCGCACGAGCAAGCCATTTGGTGGCAAGGCCGAAGTTCGTTTTCGAATAGTCGTAGTAGCCCAGGGCGAGAGCGGCGCGCGCACCGTAGGCATTTCTTGAATTTTGATTCGCGAAAGCACTCAGCTTTTCATAGGCCGCCGCCGGATTTTTCTTCTTTAGCGCACGGGATAGGTCCTGAAGCTGTGCCATCGTCGAAGTGGTTGGCGCTTTCGACGCAGTGGTGTCCGGTGAGGCCCGTCGGGATGAGCGCGGTTTTCGCTGGCTCTGTGCAGACGCGCCGGACGCAAAAATAAGCCAAGTCGCGGCTACGCCCAGCCAGCGGCCCGAGGATTTCACCGTGGTCGTTTTAGTGCCGCAGAACGGGCGAGGGATACGGATATTCTCCAAGGGCTTCCGTATCTCCCTCAGCGAGAATTTCCACCATCCAGTGATGAAAATAATCCACTGGCTGCTCCAGAATCGCGCGGAAACGGCGGTCGTATTCTTTTCGGGCTTTATCGAGGTCACTGCGCAACCGAATACAGATGTCCTTGTGCTCGCGAGCCGCTTTCACGTCTTTCGGCCGCAATAGTTTGATG
>DATNKB010000301.1:0-14792 GCA_035603595.1 Candidatus Dormiibacterota bacterium | reverse complement strand
AACGGTTGCCGCTTCCTCGAAGGAGACGCCGTGCTTGCGAAGGTTATGAAGAGCCTTCGCGGCGTCCCAAGAGAACATATTTATGTATATACGCTAATTGAAGCGCGATGGCAAGACAAAAGAGGCCCGCAACGTCGTTATGATTTTTTTGCGCCGTGGATTAGTAGGGCGCCTATGGCGCGGAATTCGGCTAGTTGTTTGGCGTCGCGGAACCAGCGGCCTGTGTAGACTTCGGAATTGGGCGTGGGGTCGGGGATTAGGCGATGGGCAACGTCCTGGAATCCGGCATCGCGGAAAAGTTGGGCCCATTCTTCAGCTGAAAACAAGTGTGTGGGGATTTCGAGTTTTTCGGCCCATTGGTGGCTGTGGGGATTGTCGCGGTAGAAGTTAATGAGGATCCATGCGGAGCCGTGTTCGGCCAGGACGCGGTAAATTTCGCGGAGGCCTTTTGCCGGGTCGGGCCAGTAGTAGGACGACTCGACTGAGATTGCCTTCGTGAAGAAATTTTGCTCCCAGGGAATTTCGGTTACTTCACCTACAACGAAAACCAGATTCGCGTAATCCACGCTGGCTTGGCGGGCGCGGCGGATCATTTCGTCGGAGATGTCCATGCCGACGACGCGGCCCTCGGGGACGCCTTTCGCGAGAGTGCGGGAGAGCCAGCCGGAGCCGCAGCCGACGTCGAGGATGTTTTCATCGGGGGCGATTTGCATGAGTTCGAGGACTGGCTTGGTGATGGGCCAGTGTTCGTGCTCCATGGATTCGCCTTTGCCGGCGTCGGCCCAGCGGTTGAATTCTTCGCGGAGTTGATTTTGGGGTTTTGGGTCGGGCATGGAATTTTCGCTGGATAAGATTCTAGCAGGGCGTGTCGCGGAAAATGAATTGTGATTGGCGTGAAGCAATTGACAACGCTGAAATTCTGAGACCATCCGTCGAGGATGGCCTCAGAGTGACGAACGTTGCATCCGACACCATCGCTTGATGGGTCGCGCGTCGGTGCGCCGCATTCGGGCACGGCATGCCGTGCCCCTACTGTGAGAGGTGGCAGCGCCCGGGCGTTCGCTGAAGAAAAGAACGAACGGGCGGCTTAGCCAAGCATTGGGAGCTTTGGCTTGGCGTCACGTTGGCGCAGGCTGAAGCCTACGCTACTTGGCGGCGGCTTGCTGTTGGCCTTCGTCGGCTGATGGGCCGTAGAGGCCGGGCACTGGGACATCGTTGAGACGGTAGTAGACGGTTAGCTGGGCGCGATGGTGGATCAGGTGGTTCATGATCATGGCGCGAAGAACCGCGGCGCGCGGCATGCTGAAGACGGGCTGGCCGTTTTGCAGCAGCGACCACGTCTTCATGAGTTGCTCGTCGGAGGAGCTGGCGAGGCCGGCGCGGGCTTGCTTGGCACCTTCGTCGAAGATGGCGAGAATTTCTTTGCGGTTCTTGCCGTTGGGCATTTCAACTTGCTTGCCGCCGGGGGCGACGTCGAAATTATCGGTTTGGAACATGGAGGCGGCCCAGCCGGGCATCATGGCGATGTGGTTCGCTAGCCAGCCCATCGTTCCGGACTTGGCGTGGGGCTTGTAGTCCCACTTGTCATCGGGGACGCGCTCGAGGGTTTTGCGGGTGTTGGCAAATTCCTGATCGAATTCAGCTAGGAATGCTTGGTTCATTGGCATGGTGATGCCCTCCTTTAAGGGTGATTTGATGCGTTGCGTAGTTTCGCTTTTTGTTCGCCTATTGTCAACGGCTTCGTTTGGTCGTTTCCGTATGCGCGATCCTGAAGCTCACGCAGCACAGCCTCACCTCTAAAGAGGTGAGCTACATTTACGCCTCATCCCGGCAACCCGGGATAATTGTATAAACCACATAAACAGACGCGCGGCGCGCGAATCCGTTAGGACGAGGCACACCACGATTTTGCGACGACGCTCATTTCAGGTCAATTCGGGTGATATCTCTCTCGTCCCTGTGCTCTGCCCACCACCACCATCCCTTTCGGAAGAAGATGAATGCACCGCATACGATTGCCATCGCTCCACCAATCAACAGCGCCTCGCCAAGCGAGAGTGGCGATCGGTTTTTCGTTAGCAGCCAGCCCGTGTGGGCGATGAAACTCGCGTTTGCTCTGTGATATGACGCCGGGAAAACGTGTGGCCAACTCCATCGAATCATCTCGACGAAAGCGCCGGTTGCTATCAAGCGAGCACCAAGACGAGGCTCGTCTGGAAGGTCGTTGAGGTTTTGCCAAGGACTGCTACCAATCCACACGTTCTCACCTCTGCTAGAAGCTCAGCCGGTGCCTACAGAACTTGCTAAGACGAGGCGGTTGAAGACTTCGCCGCGGGTTGGGCTTGACCGGCTGCCGGCACGTCGAGCTTGACGAGCGTTGGCTCGACTTTTGTGAGGAGCTGGGCGAATTTTTCTTCGCGATCCTTTTGGTCGTGGCCTTGGTAGATGTCGGCGATTTGCGTCGCGTTCATCGAGCAGAATTTTGGGCCGCACATGCTGCAAAACTTTGCTTCCTTGTAGAAATCGTCGGGCAATGTCTCGTCGTGCATGGCGCGGGCGGTTTCGGGATCGAGCGAGAGCTCGAACTGTTTGTTCCAATCGAAGAGGAAGCGGGCGTAGCTGAGAGCGTCGTCGCGATCGCGAGCGCCGGGGCGATGGCGTGCGACGTCGGCTGCGTGTGCGGCGATTTTGTAGGCGATCACGCCCTGACGGACGTCATCGGCGTTCGGCAAGCCGAGATGTTCTTTCGGCGTGACGTAGCAGAGCATTGACGCGCCGTGCCAGCCGATCATGGCAGCTCCGATTGCGCTGGTGATGTGGTCGTAGCCAGGAGCGATGTCCGTGACGAGCGGGCCGAGCGTGTAGAACGGAGCTTCGTAGCAAAGCTCGTTTTCTTTTTTCACTTGCAACTCGATCTGGTCGAGGGGGATGTGGCCGGGACCTTCGATCATGGTCTGCACGTCGTATTCCCAGGCTTTTTTGGTGAGCTCGCCGAGGACTTTCAGCTCGGCGAATTGCGCTTCGTCGCTGGCATCGGCCAGGCAGCCGGGACGGAGGCCATCACCAAGCGAGAAGCTGACGTCGTGCTTCTGGAAAATTTTGCAGATGGCGTCGAAATTCTCGTAGAGGAAATTCTGCTGTTTGTGGGCGCTCATCCATTGCGCGAGGAGAGCACCGCCTCGGCTGACGATTCCGGTGATGCGGTTGCGCACAAGCGGAAGAAATTCGCGGAGGACGCCGGCGTGGATGGTCATGTAGTCGACGCCCTGCTCGGCTTGCTCTTCGATCACTTCGAGCATGACGTTGATATTCAGATCCTCGGCGCGGCGGACGCGGGAGATCGCTTCGTAGATCGGCACGGTGCCGATGGGAACCGGGGACGCGTCAATGATGGCTTTGCGGATGCCGGGGATATCGCCGCCGGTGGAGAGGTCCATCACGGTGTCAGAACCGTAGTGGACGGCGCGATGGAGCTTTTCGAGTTCGTCGCCGACATTGGAGGTGGTGGCGGAGTTTCCGATGTTGGCGTTGATTTTGCAGAAGAAGGCGACGCCGATGCCCATCGGTTCGAGATTGCGGTGATGGATATTAGCGGGGATGATGGCGCGGCCGCGCGCGACTTCGCTGCGGACGAGTTCGGGCTCGAGCTTTTCGCGGCGGGCGACGTATTCCATTTCCTCGGTGATGACGCCGTTGCGCGCGTAATGCATCTGCGAGAAGTTTCTTGTGCCACCATTTGTGGAAACAGTCCGTTTTTCAACCCAAGCATCTCTCATCGCCATAGCATCCCCCCATTCGCGATTCAGCTGATTCAAGGCTGATCGGAATCACTCATTATGTCACCGGGGGGTGAGGCCAGCAACTTCAACAGCAAGGGCTAACGGAAGAACGAAGGCTTCGTCTATCGGGGTCATACGGCGTGCGGGATTTGAAACCGGGGCGTGGTTCCGCGCGGGAGGCCATCCGTGCGCACAATACTCACAACCGGGCTCCTGACGGGCATTCTCCTCGGCATCCATTCAGCTGCGTTTGCGCAGGCGGAAAAACCGCGGCCCACCTACGATTTTTCACTGCCGCGAGAAGAAAAAATCAAGCTGGCGGAGAGCGCCGCGCCGCCTGAAATTTCAGGCAGGGCTACGGTATACGTTCTGGAACGCAGCGGTTACGTGAAAGTGCGTGATGGCTTGAACGGATTTTCGTGCTTTGTGGATAGGCAGGACCCGCTGAACCTGGAGCCGACTTGTTTTGACGCGGAAGGCAGCGCGACGACCTTGCAATCGAGATTTCTCGCCGAAGAGATGCGCGCGAAAGGCAAGAACGAGGATGAAGTGAAGGCCGCGATCGAGGAAGGCTACAAGTCCGGAAAATTTCGAGCGCCGCAGAAGCCCGGGATTGTGTACATGATGTCGGATGCCGGATATCTTTACGTCCAGCAGCTAAACAAGATGGTTCATTTGCCGCCGCACTTGATGTTCTATGACCCGTATGCGACCGACAAGGATATCGGTACGCCTCCGGCCGCAGCGAACATGCCGCACCTGATCCGGGCAGGACAGCCGGACGCAGTGATCATCGTGATACCGCCGCCTGCCAAGCAGGCCGCGAAATGAAAGAAAAATGTGTGGCTGAGCCGAATCAGGGGGCAGAGGCGAGAGGCCGAAACTCCGGGACGACTTCGAGTGTGCTTTCCCTGGTGAGCATTGCGTCGGCTTGTACCGCGCCGGGAGAGCCCGAGTACACAAAACGGGCTGAGCCAATCGATTCGGGGGAGATATTCAGGTCTTTGCCTGAGCCAACGAGCTTAATCACAACCTGACGAGCAGGGATCGTGAAGGTGATGGAAACGGAGCTGAGCGCACTTCCTTCTTTCGGAGTGATTGTGAGCTGGCCACTCACGTCGCCATCGGTGAGATTCTTGAAACTGTAGGATTCTTTGCGGACTTGCAGCTGTTGTCCGGTGCCGACGCTGAAGAGCTGAAAATTGCTGAAAGAGTGAGTGCGGAAGAAAGCCTTATTGTCGCGGGATATGAGCAAATCCGCATGGGACGGGAGCCAGAGCTGCACGTCGCGAGAGCGGAATTGCACCGGAGCGTAATCGATTGAGACGCGTTCGCGCAGGAGATGAATTTCGGGCATGGGCTTGACGAGCTCGAATTCGAGACGCGCGAGCTGATAGGTGGCCGCATCAATCCATGCGCGTCCTTTGAGCGGAACCGAATGATAGTTCCCCGCAATCACATAAGCGTGAATGCGGCTGGGACGATCCGGCTTTTGCTGAAAATGAACCTGCCATGCAGGACTGCCTGAAACCTGGCCCATACCTTCGCAAACGAAATTGAAATCGGAACTCATTTGGGGATGGAAGACGAGAGCCATGGCCGGCAGACCGTTCGTGGCGATTGATGCCGGAAACTGCGAAGGATCGAGACTGCCGTCGCGGTATTCGTCGAGTGCGATGAGTCCATGCGGGAGCTGCTTCACCGAAACTACGTATTCGAAGGAACGAATTTGCGGGGCGCGCAGTCCTCCTTGCTTGTCTACGGTGAAATGGTTCACGCGCTCTGTAGCGCTGAATTTTTCGAGTGACGACATCAATTCTTCAACTTGCTTTCCTACTCGTCCAATAACCTGGGATGAGGAGCACGACACACTTGGCGAAACGCTTGGCACAGAATCGTCAATTCCAGGCTGCGCCCATATCGAATCCTTTGAAGGTGTGACACCGACGTTCAAATCGGCTATAGCGACGAAACGTCTCGTGTCGCTGATAGCCAGAGGCATGCTGGTGAGCTCGTCTTTTTGGCGCTCGTGGACGAGATCAAGGGCCGCGTGAGCTTTTGGAGAGTAGGGATTCGCCGGGTCATCCCGAATGAATGCTTGCAGTGACGTTTCTGCAGCGTCGAATTGCCGGAGATCTATCAGCGCCTGAGCTTCTAACAAATGCGCTACGCCTGCAGCCCCTTTTCCGAGAGTGATGGCGCGGTCGGCTTGCTGTAGAGCTTTGCGCGGCTCGTTGGTTTTCAAGTAAGCGACGCCGAGAGCCCAGTGCGATCTCCACGAGCCATCCTGAAGGGCGACGGCCTTTTCCAGAAGCGGGACGGCGTCTTTGCCTCGATCCTGCTGGTTGTAGAGTTCGCCGAGCAATTGAAGGGAACGGGCGTGATTGGGATAGATCTGAATCGCTTTTTCAAGATGCTGGTCAGCCGCGGTGAAGTTCTTTTCCTGCGCTTCGAGCGCGCCCATCAAGAATTGAACGTCGGGATTGCCAGGAGCCATGGCGAGGGCGTTTTCGAAATGCTTTCGAGCCAGAACCAGGTTCGATTTTTCAAAGGCTTCGAGACCTTTTTGGACCTCCTTGCGCGCGTTCGGAGCGAGAATGGGGGCGGCTGACGCACCTTCTTTTTTGGGCAGGCCCATCTCGTCCGGCTTCATTATCAGCGCGATCGTTACAAGGCTCCATCGCATCTCGAGATGAACATCTTCCCTAACCTCGAGATAGCCGGCAGCGCTCGCTTCCACGATGTAGTTTCCCGGTGGAAGATCATAGATGGTCGCCTTGCCCGACATGTCCGTTGTATTCTCTGCAAGTTCCGGTCCGCCCTGAGTCAAGATCCGCACCCGCCCGAGCCCGCTGAACTGAGATCCGTCGGCTAAGCGCAAGTGAACTTCAATGATGCCGTGAGGGGAATTGTCTTGTTGCGCCGGATACGCGGAAAGCGCTTGGGCTTTGACGAAACAGAAGAAGGCCAGGGCAAGGATCAGCGAATATCGGAGGGCAACCGTCGCTCTAAAGCTAATCGGACATCCGCTGAGCTCTGAGGCGGGAGCACAAAAGGACCAAGGACCAACTTGGTGAGTCTGTTGGACAGGTCGGGCCAAGGGCGGGCTCCGTCTGGTCGAATACGAACAGAAACTTTGCCCACTATACTCCCAAAAATATTTTGTGGCGCAATTCTATTTCGGCGATGGAAAGGGCCCGCGACGATGGGAGGCGTCGTCGTGGCCACCATCTTTTAGTGGGTGCTTACCGCGCAGGCGGGTTCGTCCTGATACTGACCGCTTCCGACGATTGCGGCGAGGGAATGCGAGCAAGTGAGAATTTGCTGAAATAACGGGTCGCTGCTCATATCCTCGGGCGACATGTATTGAAGGGTTTTGCGCGCCGCAATGAGCTGATCGCTCCAACTCTGCATGTTGTTGTATTCGTTCGTGAACAGTTGAAGCGCAGCGCGATCCGTGGCGGTAACGGCGGCAACAGAAGTCTGACGCAAGCTGTCACTGGCTTGCCTTTGAAAGGCGGAGACCCAGGAATCGGTGACGGAGATGGAATTCTGGATCGCAGTGGCGATTCCGATTCGCCATTCTCTGACGGCCGCTATCGACTCAATCGCGGCGGATAGAAATTCCTTCGAGAAACCTGGGGGCGAGGCTTGGCCGGTTGTGCCGGAGCCAGATGCGGATGAGGGGACAGTCAGAGTGATTTGGTTGTCCTTGAAGGCTACAGTGCCGTTCGCAATTTGCGCGAGGGCTTCGACGTCGACATAGGAGCGGCCGTTGACCTGGACGACGGTGGTCTTACCGGCTTGCCCGTTGACGACGAGGGTTTGAGGATGTGGCGCTGATTGCGCGGAGATGAAGACGGGCAAGGCAAGAACAACTGGCAGCGCAAACCAGGGGTTGAAGGGCTTTGTTCCCATCGCGGAGTCTCCTATGAGGACTTCGTCAGTGTATAGCATTACGGTCGTCGTGTCGGCCCGCAAAAATGAAGCGCGACAATTCTTATATCGGGAACAGGGGTTCGATTCGGGCGTCGGGTTTGCGGATTCAGGTGAGCAATGCGAGAATGCCTGTCTATGAAAAATACGATCAAAATTGCTGTGATTTGTTGCGGGGTGGCTATCTTGACGGTTGGAAGCGCGCAGGCTCAACAGGCTGCGCCATCTAGTTCGAATAAGACGCCGGCGACGAATAGTCAGCAGGCACCCGCACCTAAAACGGGGACTACTCCCGCGACGAAGCCCGGCCAGGCAGCGGCTGCGGCCAAGAGTCCGGATGGTTTTGAGCTCAAGACCGACAAGGACAAGGCGAGTTATGCGATTGGAATGAACATTGGACAGAACCTGAAAAAGCAAAGCGAAGTGATTGACGCCGGCGTAGTGGAGCGGGGCATGAAGGACGCTCTGGCGGGCGACAAAACGTTGATGACAGAGGATGAAGCGAAGGCTGCTTTGGTGACGCTCCAGGCGAATATGCGCAAGAAGCAGGAGGAGCAGGTGCAGCAGATGGCGGAAACGAATAAGAAGGAAGGCGACGCGTTTCTCACCGAGAACAAAACGAAAGCGGGAGTGGTTACGCTGCCAAGCGGTTTACAGTACAAAATTCTGAGCGAAGGCACAGGGCCAAAACCGGCGGCTACCGATTCGGTGATTTGCAATTATAAAGGGACGCTGCTCGATGGAACGGAGTTCGACAGCTCGGCCAAGCATGGTGGACCGGCGACATTTCCGGTGAGTGGTGTAATTAAGGGCTGGACCGAGGCGCTGCAATTGATGCCGGTGGGATCGAAGTGGCAGCTATTTGTGCCCTCGGATCTGGCTTATGGGCAGCGCGGCGCAGGCGGCGGAATCGCGCCGAATTCGACGCTGATTTTTGAGGTGGAATTGGTTTCGATCAAGAGCAGCACTGCGGCGCAGCCTGGAGTTCCCGCACCTGGTGCAGAACCGGGCGCAGTTGATAAAGCAGCTCCGCCGAAGGATCCGGCCAAGGATCCGAGCAAGGATAAATAGCGACGACTTCTCGCTAACTAATGCAGCCAGGGCAGCTGGCCTTTGTGCGAAAGCGCCAGCACATCCATGGTGATGGCGACCGCGCAGTGGACGCAGACGCCTCCCCAGATTGATTTCGTCTTCCACGCAAGACTGCCCAGAACCAACCCGGCCACGATGGACGCGAGAGCCTCGGGCCACGGCTTCGTGAAATGGATCATCATGTAAGGCATCACGGACACCGGAACGGCGAAGATTCCGATGTAGCGCGAAAGTCCTCCCACCAGAAATCCGCGGAAGAAAAATTCGAGCGCGACGAATTGGCCTGCGTACAGACCTTCCCACGCGAGCAGGTCGAACCAGGAACGGCCGGCCTGACCGTACATTGGATAGAAATTGTAGAAATCAGGCGAGAGCGATACGAGCCAGATCACAGGTAACACGGCTGCGTAGAGGACGACGTAGACGCTGTAATGCCGGCGGAAGCCTTGCCAGGAGAGATTGCAGTCGCGCAGGCGCTTGCCGGGTAAGAGAAGCATGACGATCGTTGGCAGCGCGATATAGGCAATCAGCGCCCATGCCACCCACCAGACTTTGAAGCGAAGAACCCAATAGGAATCGGCTGGGCCGAGATGAGGCGGGAAGAATTGCGCGAAAACCGTTTCGTTGGCAACGAACTCGATAAGCAAAAGCGAAATGCAGGCGGTCACGCAGATTGCGGCTATTTGCCAGAAACTTGCGCGGGGACGTTGGTGATTGGCCAGATGGAGATTTCGCCGGGCGTGGGTGAATTCGTGTGCAGGACGGACGACGATGGCGTCGCTCTTGTTGTGGTAATTTGCTGGCGGTGTTTGCGTTTGGAGGCTCTTGTGAATTCGATCGGGGCGCGACGGAGGCGTTTTGTTTGTTGATGCGGAGGCGTCATAGGCAGGACGGGCGAGAGGGTAACATTTTCGCGCGGTGGTGGTCGAATGGCGGATTGGGGGTGACGCCGTTTTCAGCACACCTAAGAGCGACCCTGCTGGTCTGAAGACCAGCGCTACAAATGCAACGGCTTAGCGGTTGGTGTTTGCTGAGGTGGCTGCAACATCCAGGAGCAAGGACTTGAGTTTGGCGGGATCGGTGACTGGGGGGTGGCAGGTGGTTTCGACACAAACGAGGGCTTGCGGCTTGGTGGTGTCGAGGTGGGGAAGTGTGTCGCGCAGGGCTGGTGGCAGCGATTCTATAGACGCGATTCTTTCTGGCGTGACGCGCAGCATGGATTTGCCGAAGCGGTAGATTTCGTTGGCAGCGCCCTTGAGTGCGGCGGCGTGGGGATCTCCGATTGCGCCGGTGATAACTATTTGTAGCGTGTGGCGCTCGTGAAGCAGGGCGGCGAGGCCGTAGGTTGCGGCGAATAGGCCGAATTGCGGAACGAGTCCTGCGAAGGCTTCGAGAGTCTTCTCCGCCCAATCGCGATAGAGCTTTTCGCCCGTTGAGCCG
Organism: Candidatus Dormiibacterota bacterium; assembly: GCA_035603595.1. Taxonomy (GTDB): domain Bacteria; phylum Acidobacteriota; class Terriglobia; order Acidiferrales; family UBA7541; genus Palsa-295. The sequence continues at coordinate 4,545 of DATNKB010000301.1, read as the reverse complement.
TAGAGACGATCGAGAACAATCGCAGCGACGGAATTTGCGGCGGGGGTGGGCGAATCCTGAATTGGCTTGCGGCGAACTTCGAGGCCACCCATCGGAGCGGCGTCTTTCGCGCGATCGAAGAAGCCGCCTCCCTCTGGATCGCCGAAGCGCTCGATGGCTATGCGCATCAAGTGCTCGGCTTTGTGGTGGTATTCCTGCTGTTGGGTCAATTCCCAGGCATCGAGAAGCGCGCCGCTGAGAAACACGAGGTCGTCGAGCGATCCATCGAGGCGTGGCCCGCCGACACGGTGCAGCACGCCAAGACCTTCGTCCCAGGCTTCCGCGAGAATACGATCGAGGGTTTTAAGCGCGAAGGCAGCGCAGTCCTCGCGGCGGAGCACGCGACCCGCTTCGAGATATGCGGAGATGAACATCGCGTTCCAGGCGACGTAGAGAGTGGTGTCGATGGCTGGAATCGGGCGGCGCTCGCGACGCGCAGTGAGAAGTTTGCCTTTGGCGCGGGCCAAGAGGATGCGAGTGGCGGCTTCGTCGAGTTGGAGCTTCGCAGCGAGCTCGTCGATCGTGGACGCGACCCAGAGGACATTTTTCGCCGGATTGTGGTGCATTTCGCCGCGAGGTTGCACGTCGTAGTAAATTTCGATCGCGCGTGATTCCTCGGGCGAAAGAACGGCGCGAACTTCGTCGAGAGTCCAGGTGAAATAGTCGCCATCGTCATCGAGCGTCTGGTCCGCGTCCTGGCTGCCGTAAAATCCGCCGCGCTCCTGATCGGAGAGAATTTCGCTGATCCAAGTAATGATTCCTTCGGCTGTTTCGCGGAAAAGGGCGCGTCCGGTGACCTGATAGCCATGCAAGTAATTTTTCAGCAGCTCGGAATTGTCATACGACATTTTCTCGAAATGCGGGACGCACCAGCGCTCGTCAACCGAATAGCGATGAAAGCCGCCGGCGAGTTGATCATAAACGCCGCCGAGAGCCATGCCTTCGAGCGTGCGTTCGGCGACGTGCAGCAGGCGAGGATCGCGGGTTGATTGGTAGCGCTCGAGTAACAGATCGACAGCGCTTGCGTGCGGGAACTTCGGTGCTGTGCCGAAGCCACCGTGTTGTTCGTCGAAGAGACGCAGTGCGGATTCAATCACCGAGTCGACGATGCCGGGGTCAAGCGAACCGCGCGCGGCGTGATGCAATTCAGCTTTGGCGACGGCTTCTTCGAGAGCGCGAGCGGAGTTGTCGACATCTGCGCGTTTATTGCGAAATGCTTCGGAAACGCCAAGGAGAATACGTTTAAAGCCGGGGCGACCCATTGCGTCTTCGGGCGGAAAATAGGTGCCGCCGAAAAACGGCTTGCCGTCGGGCGTGAGGAAGGCGGTGAGCGGCCAGCCACCCTGTCCGGAGATGGCGCTGATGGCGGATTGATAGCGCGCGTCCACATCGGGACGCTCGTCGCGATCGACTTTAACGGGAATATAAAGTTGATTGATCATCGCCGCGATTTCGGGGTTTTCGTAGCTTTCGCGGTCAATCACATGGCACCAGTGGCACCAGACGGCGCCGATGTCGAGAAGGATCGGTTTGGCTGCGGCGCGCGCGGCTTCGAAGGCTTGCGGGCCCCATTCGTACCAATCGACGGGCTGGTGCGCGGCGGAACGGAGATAAGGGCTCGCGGAATCTTTCAGGCGATTTTCGGATTCGCTCACAGGATATTCAGGCTCGCACGAGGCGAGGCGAGATGCAAGGGGCGAGGTCGCTGAATTGTGATTGTCCTGACCCACGATCACGGTCGCTTGGATTCCACAACCGAATCTCTTAGGATGAAGCTATGGCAAGAACCGAATTTCCGCTCCTTGAACACGAGCAAGAAACGATACGTGCGTTCGTGCTGCGGAACAAACAAGAGCGATTCTTGACGTTTATTGCAAATCCCAAGAATAGAAAAAAATTCGTGCAGGAGCTCGGACATTTTCGCTGGTTTGATCGAAGGTTTGCAACTCCGGTTCTATGGAAGGTGGATCCAAGCCTTGCGCTTTGGGACAGACAAGTTCAGGGAAACGAGAATGTCCTTCGTTTATTAAAGTCGAAGGGCGCCGGGCAGATGTGCTGGGTCATATCGGAAGATGCCGAGATAGATGGAAGGGAGTCGGACCTTGAATCCGCGCTCGAAAACGTGAGCGGCACAGGAATGGGAACGATTCTGTCATGCATCCCGGGGAAGCTTGCCTATTTCGAAGGCGAGGATGAAAGGCTGCTCCTCGCCCGATGACGTTGTCGGGTATGGCTGACAGGTGTCGCGGAGCCTCAGCGCCGACAAGGTTCCATATGGCGCTCCGCGCAATTAATACGCTCCAGGAGACATACCATGACAGATTCCGCCCCAGATACATCTCACTCCGGACCACCGGTAAAGATCTACGGCAAGGTGGGGTGCTCTCGAGCGTATGCGATCCGGGATTTTCTCCGGCGCAATGATGTGCCGTTTGAATGGATCGAGCTACGCACGGACGATCAGTGCCGCGCGATCGGAGTGGAGCCGACAGAGGACATGCGAACGCCAGTGTGCTTCTTTCCGGATGGCACGCGGATGGAATGCCCTACGGTGCGGCAAATCATCGAGAAGCTGGGCTGGTTCCACGATCCCAAGCTGGCGGAATACGATCTGGCGATTTACGGCGCCGGTCCCGCCGGATTGAGCGCCGCCGTGTACGCCGCGTCGGAAGGATTGAAGACCATCCTCATCGAGAAATGGGCGATCGGCGGGCAAGCCGGCAGCAGTCCTAAGATTGAAAACTATCTCGGATTCCCGGGCGGCATTCCGGGCGCTGAACTTGCTGAGCGCGCGCGCCACCAGGCGAGTAAATTCGGGGCCGAAATTCTGCTGGGCCGGGACGGAGTGCGCGGCGAATTCACCACCGCCAAGCGCGTGGGCTATCTCGCCGACGGCACGAAGATCATAGCGCGCGCGGCCATCTGCGCCACCGGCATCGACTACCGCAAGCTGGGCCTCGCGAATGACGACAAATTCTACGGCCAGGGTGTTTACTACGGAGCCGGCGCCAGCGAAGCGGAACTCAGCCGGGGCGAGCACGTCTTCATGGTGGGAGGCGGCAATTCGGCGGGACAAGCGAGTCTCTACTTTGCGAAGTACGCGAAGAAAGTGACGATCGTGGTGCGCGGGGAGTCGCTGAAGGCGACGCTTTCGAGATATCTAATCGATCGAATCCAGTCTACGCCGAATATGGAAGTGCTTACCCAAACCGAGGTGACGGCTCTACACGGCGACAGAGTGCTGGAAGCGATCACGCTGAAAAACCGCGTCACCGGCCAGGAGCAAACGTGCAAGACGAATTGGCTGTTTGTCTGCATCGGCGGAGACCCACGCACGGATTGGGCGAAGGAAGCGGGAATCGTGCGGGACGAGGCAGGCTACCTGGTAACCGGACCCGACCTGATGCAGAACGGCAAGCCGCCGGAGGGATGGCCGCTGCGGCGCAGTCCTTATTACCTGGAGACGAATGTACCTGGATTATTTGCGGCGGGGGATGTGCGGCATGGGTCGGTGAAGCGCTGCGCTTCGGCGGTGGGCGAGGGCGCGATGTCGGTGATGTTTGTACACCGGTATCTGGCAGAGGGATAGCGCCTCGCGGTTCAAACTCGTCTGTTCGATTCAATTGCGAAAAATCCCAATAGCGGACAAATTCCGTTCTCGTTTCCCCGCCGCGTGATATTAAGCTTCCTTAATTCAATAGCTTGGGGTGGTTTGTGCGCCGGTATTCAGCGTGCTGATTTCAAAGCGTAAAGCGTTCGGAGGTGGGGCGATGCGATCGCTTTGGGAAGATGTGGCGCACGCGCTGCGGCTATTCGTGAAGTCGCCAGGCTTCACGGCTGTGGCGGTGCTGACGATTGCGCTGGGCATCGGCGCGAACAGCACGATTTTCAGCTGGATCAATTCGACGATGCTGAATCCGATTCCCGGAATGAAAGGCAGCGGCGAAGTGGTGTCGCTGAGCTTGGGCGGAACGTCATTCGATCCGCGGCCCTTCTCCTATCCGGACTATCTCGATCTGCGTAATCACAACAAGAGTTTTTCGGGGCTGATCGCAGCCGATTTGCGTTCGCTTAATTTAACCGGCAACAAGGCACCTCAGCGCGTGTGGAGCACGATGTGCTCCGCGAACTATTTCGACGTGCTTGGCGTGCGGCCGGTGCTGGGGCGCGGATTTCTTCCCGCAGAGGATACGAAGGCCGGAAGTTCGCCGGTGGCTGTGATCAGCTACCGATTGTGGCAAACGCGCTACGGCGGCAATCCGAACATCATCGGACAGACGATCAGCCTCAACAAATTGCCGTTCACAGTGATCGGCGTCACTCCGCCCGTTTTTCAGGGCACTCAAACCGGCTTGCGGACCGACCTGTGGGTTCCGCTTCTCGGTGGCGAGCAGCTCATCTCCACCAGGAATCTGATCGAACAGCGAGATGCGATGTGGTTGATGGTGCTCGGACGCCTGCGACCGGGCGTCACCGCCTCGCAAGGGCAGGCGGAATTGAACACGG
>DATNKB010000300.1:0-5998 GCA_035603595.1 Candidatus Dormiibacterota bacterium | reverse complement strand
AATCGCCAGAGTGGTCGCGATGGCCAGCTGGCCAACCGCCAATGGAATCAGGGCGGCCATCAGGCTTCCAAAAGCCACCAGCAGAAGCACCAGGGTTCCGGGAATCACCAGGCTTTCACCGCGATGCACATCGGCGGCGCTCGCTTTCCGAATATCGAAATTCAGTGGAATCTCGCCGGTGAGTTCGAGGTTCACCGCCGGATAACGGCCCCGCAGTTGATTTTGAAGCGAGCTTGCGAGCTGGTGAAGCTTAGGAACCAGCAACTCAATGGGACCTTCAGTCGACGTGAGCCCCACGAGGACAAACGTTCCCCCTCCCCGGCCCAGAAAGATCGGATCGCGCAACTCGAGATAGGACACCACTCCTGAAACTCCGGGTTGCTCTCTCAGTCCTGCCACGATGGTTTCTAACGCTTGGCCGCCTTGCTCCGAGTCCGCAGGTGGAAGTCCCTCGATCACCAGGACAACGCGGTCCACAAACGGCGAACGAAAACGACCGGCCAGCTCCTCCCGGACAGTTTCAGCTTGGCTGCCTTCGACGCGGGTTGCGGTCTCCAGGCGGCGCTCCGCGTGAAAAGAGAATGGAAGAAGTGCGATGGTTGCCGCGAGGACGATCCCTGACACCCAAAAACGGCGTAGATACATACCTATTATCATGTCACGTCACACAAGATCCTCGTCACCAAAACTCTTCGGTGGCACCAAAGAACCAAAGGGGAAAAGGAGGTGTTCCGTCCGCAATCAGTTCCTATGTTTGTGCTTGATCTCGCGAGTTGACACTTGCGCAGGACTCCCGCATGGAGCTATCTGAATCTGCTAAACTCTGCTCCATCGATTTAGGAGGATCAATTCGTACCTTACTTTTGCTCGTACTGCTTACCACCGTCCAACCTGGAGCGGCAGACCCTCGCATTGGCTCGTGGACGCTGATCTCCGCGCAGTCCAGTCTGGATCCTCCGAACCGGCTCTCCATAACACCTCTGCACGACGGGGTGCATGTAGCCATGTCCGGCGAAACCCATCTCGATTTCACAGCAAATTGGAACGGACACGATTCGTCCGCACCAGGCAATCTCGCATTCAATCAAATTGAGCTCCGCAGGATCGATAAGCGGCAGGCGGAGGTCAAGGAAAAAAAGGACGGAACTGTTGTGGCGACGGTTCGCGAAAAAATCTCGAATGATGGGAACGAGTTGACGACCACGACTGCGACCGCGGGCCACACCGATAAGATCACTGTGTGGACACGCAGCGGAGGTGCGAAGGTTGCCAAGGATCTCTTCGCAGGCGAATGGACGCAGGATTTAAGCAAGACCCGTTTGCGGCAAGGTTTGGTGCTCAAGATCGAGACGGACGGAAGCGGTGCGATCCGTTTTCTTGGTGACTTCAGCTATACCGCCCGTTTCGATGGAAAGCCATACGATCTAAAGAACTCGCGCAACGATACCGTGACGCTTGAACTTGTCGATCCTCATACGGTAGATGCGATCTACCGGAGGGACAATCAAGTCACTCAAACGGATAGGTGGGTGGTTTCCCCGGAAGGGCAGCAAATGACACTATCCACCACCGGCACCTTGGAAACGGGTCAGCGGCTAACGGAGAAGCTCTTGTTTAAGAAGCAGTAGCGGATATGGCATCTGTCCAGTCCACAAGCCCGCCGCTCGGTGACACTGCGTTGACCTCACGAGCCGCGACCGAAATGATCCCCTTGCGATACATGAATTTCAGAATGCCGTTGACCGTATCTTCCAGAGACGGATCTGGTTTGCCCCACACGGAGGCATCGCGGGCCTTTTGATAAGAAGAGCTGTCGTAGCGTTTGAACTCCATCGCAGAGATGTTGTCGACAGAGCCCACCAAGAAATCCAGCAGAGGAAAGAGAAGATCTTCCTTCCGGCATCTGCGGATCAGCTCAGGAACGAAGTCGGGAAGCCTGAATGTTTCGAACCGGCGGCCAGTCGCTTTGGTAATAAGCCCGGTAATATCCATCATGTTCGAATAATCGTCCCGCGTGACATGGTAAGTCTTATTCGCTGTACCGCGAGTGGTAGAGATCGCAACGATGTTGTTCGCCACAATGTCCGCCGGAACAAAGCTGACCTGGTTGAGAGTATCAACGCCAATGCCGTGATTCACCATGAAGGCAACTAAGCGAACGGCGATATCGAAGTTGTTGCCTCCGCCCGTGACGGAAGGACTCACGAGAGCAGGCCGGAAAATCCGCGCGGAAAGTCCCCGGCTGCGTGCGTCGACAACCACCTGTTCCGCTACCCATTTCGATTGGCTGTACCCAAAATCGAGCAGCTCCATATTCTCGTTCAGGTCGGTCTCATTCAGGACTGATTTAACCGCCCAGCCAAACACGAAGGTAGTCGAGACATAATTGAATTCTTTGGGCCTTCCCTCGAACGCCAGTCTCACGACCTCGTTGGTTCCCAGCACGTTCGCGTCACGCATCAGGTCGTAGTTGAACAGGTAGTTTACGGTCGCACCGTTGTGGAATACTGTGTCGATTTTATTCGCTAGGAAATCCCACACCTCCTGCGTCAGGCCCAGCTTTGGATGTCCAAGATCGCCACAGACAGCGATCACCCGAGCTTCGAACATCCCCATCAGATCCATTCCGCAGGGCCCCATGGATTCCATCGCGGCTCTCAGCCTTTGCTTGCCCTGCTCTTCGTCGGAAGATCTGACCAGAACATAAATCTTTGCCCGTGTCTGTTCCAGCAAGCTCTTCATGAGGAAGGGTCCTATGAAGCCTGTCCCGCCCGTGAGCAGCACGTGCTTTGGCATCGGTATCTCCGGCACGGGCAAAGGCGCCGGTGGCTCGAAGATGAGCTTCCTGTCGTTGCTCATCATCTGCTTTTCAGCGTTTCGCTGTTCTTCACGGAAAGCTGCAAGGGAATGACGTAGATGAACGAGTGCCTCTTCGGGAGCCCGTTTCAACTTTTCGGCTAGTCCAAACAGCTCCGCTACGCCGACGCGCTGAATCACACCAATATCTACCTGCCTCGCCAGCATCTCGGCGCCTTTATCTTTGAGGAGTTCCTTGAGCTCATGCACGAACACAACAAGATCCAGGGAATCGAGGCCGGCTTCGACGAGGTTATACGATTCCTTACCGGTCAGGTTGTACTTGGCTTTCAATTCGGCGAAAGAGGAATGCATGTCGGAATCGCAGCATGAATTCCCGGCGTCCTTTTCCCGCGAGAAGTCTGAAAGAACGGTGAACTGACCTCGTTGCCACATTTGCTTGGTCTTGTGGCGCATAATCTTCCCTGAACTCGTTCTCGGGATGGCACGCGGCGCAATGATGGAAATCACCGCCACTTCTACGTTGAGATAATTTCGGACTGCGGCGGCAATCTTTCGCGCGTCAGGAAGCGCCCTGGGATTCTTAGCCTCGGCGACGATTGCCAGCGCAGGTTCGCTGTCTTCCTGAATCTGGAACGCGGCGACGCAGTTGTGCCGGATCAGACCGGATGATTTCTCTACGACATTCTCGATATCGTGCGGGTAATAGTTTTGCCCGCGCAGAATGATCATGTCCTTGATGCGACCGCAGACGTAGAGTTCGCCGGCGTGGAAGAATCCTATGTCTCCGGTCCGCAAGTAGCCCTCGTCGTAGGGAGTATCATCCACAAGCCGGGCACGAAACTGCTTGAGAGTTAATTCGGGATTGTTCCAGTAACCTCGGCACTTACCGCCTCCGGCGACCCAGATTTCACCGGTCCGCTCTGGCTTAAGAGGGAAGTGCCCTTCCGGGTCCACAATCTTAACGTCGAGACCCGGCAGCGGCGTTCCACAACTGACAATCTGCGTGGCCCCGTCGATTTCAGAGACCTCGGTAGTCATGCGAGCCGTCCCCAGGGAGAGGGCACGTTTGTTGACGGAAACGATGTTGCGACCGCCCAGTGAGACCGCCAGAGTATTCTCAGCTAGCCCGTAGGCGACATAAAAACTCTCGGACTTCAGTCCGTAGGACTGAAACGCTTCCAGAAACCGTGTGTAGGTATCCGGCTTTACGGGTTCCGCAGCGCACATCAAAACGCGAAGCGAGCTGAGATCACACGCCTCCAGGCTCTCCTTGGAAAGCCTCCCCGCACGCAGGCAATAGTCGTAGGCGAAGTTGGGCGCAGCCGTCGCTGTGGCGCGGTAGGCCGTCATCGCATCAAACCACAGGATCGGCCGCTGAATGAAATCCGTCGGAGAGAACCCGTACGTGGTGCCACCCTTCAGTGCTGGATACAGGTAGCACCCAATCAGTCCCATATCGTGATACTGCGGAAGCCAGGAAACGACGACCGGCGAGGAATGGTCGATCACCAGCGGACACGTATCCAGAATGTTGTCGTGCGTGACAATCACGCCCTTGGGCTCCATCGTCGAACCCGAGGTGTACTGGAGGAACAAGATCTTCGAATGATCAGTAGTTGGTCGATCCGCAATCGCATCCACGAAATCTTCCGTGGCGATCCACGGCAAACCGGAAATATAATCTACGTCAATGCCGCCCGCCGAGACTCCACTTCTGGCGAGATTCGTCTTGAGAGATGCTTGGTAGTCTCTGCTCGTTAAGATCCCAGCCGCCTGGCAATCCTTTGCGATGTGGACCATCTTGTATAACGCGCTCTGGAAACCACGCGAACTGGGGGGGTACACCGGTACGGGGATCAATCCGGCGCGCACGCAGCCAAAGAATGCGCAGATCATTTCGAGCCCCGGTGGGTAGGCAAGCAGAAGCCGGTCGCCCGACGCGAAACGGCCCTCTTTCCACAAATATCCGGCGATCGCCTCCGTTCGGTGCATAAACGAAGCGTAAGTGTAGCCTTCGGTTGAATCGCCGTTTACATCAAGATACGAATAAAGAAGTTTGTCCGGGTGCTCATCTGCCAGCCTATCCAGGTGGCCTAAAATTGACGCCGCCATCAATCAGCGATCCTCCGATCTTGAATAGAACGCAAGCCCGTAAACAAAACATCGCTCCCCAGCAAGTGAGCTGAACCGCGATTGGGTCTGAAAATACAGATCTGAAACGTAGGCAGACTGTGAGAATGTACGCGTAAGTTTTTCTCAGCATAAGCGTCGCTCGACGCTCAGGGGAACGGCTTTTATGGTCCCTTGTAGGAAGCCTCGGTTCATTATGGTTCACTAACGGTTATATGCTAGCAAAGCATTTTGGACAATGCCATGTGTCATCACTTCCCGTGTTCATGTGCCGCACCAGGCATCGTCCGTTCCGAATGCGCTTGATTGTCTTTACGGGCTCGCATTAAAATCATGCTGCGAGGTTGTCGGCCGCGCGGCATTCAATTTCGCTGAGGGTCAGGACCACTGATGCGACGTATGGAACGCGCCGGGCCCAATTAGAATAATCGCGGAGGGCCGGTGACGTTCGAAAGCGAAGCGGTGATCATACAAGATCCGGAGACTCCGGATCTTGTACCATCGGAATCCTCAGCAGCGTCCATTGCCGAACCCGTCGGTGCTTCTTCCTTCCCGAAAGTTTTGCGTCGCCGCCTGGATAAGTTTTTTTCCGACCAGAACATTACCCACAAAGCGGACCGCACGATGTGGGTCAAGATCGCTGTGGGGCTGGCAGTCCTGGCGGGCACCTGGATTGCTCTCTACGCCCTGAGGCCCGATTCATGGAAGTTTGTTGCCCTCTACCTTCTCGGCGGCCTCGCCCAGACATTCCTTTTGCTGAACATCGCCCATGACAGCAATCACAACGCCATCTCGTCCCGCCCGCTGGTCAACAAAACCCTGAATTATGTCTTCGATCTGTGCGGAATCAGCTCGTACATGTGGCGTATCCTCCATCATCGCGGGCATCACTCCTGCATCAATCTCCATGGCGAAGATGATGCGCTTTCAGGACGCGGCATCTTCCGCTTTACGCCCTATGAATCCCGGGCGCCATGGCACCGGTTCCAGCACATCTATGCCCTGTTCCTGTACGCGATGTTTTCGCTTGACTATGTATTCATCCGGG
>DATNKB010000299.1:0-2022 GCA_035603595.1 Candidatus Dormiibacterota bacterium | reverse complement strand
TGTGGGTTCCGCTTCTCGGTGGCGAGCAGCTCATCTCCACCAGGAATCTGATCGAACAGCGAGATGCGATGTGGTTGATGGTGCTCGGACGCCTGCGACCGGGCGTCACCGCCTCGCAAGGGCAGGCGGAATTGAACACGGTGATGCAGCAACTAGTGACTCAGTATCCGGAAGCGCATCAGGGACGCAATGACGTGAAGGCGTTTCCGCTATGGCGTGCTCCTTACGGCGCAAACGGCTATTTGTATCTCTTGCTGCCGACGCTGATGGCGATTTCAGGCGTGGTGCTGTTGCTGGCGTGTGCGAACGTGGCGAATTTGCTGCTGGTGCGATCGGTGGCACGGCGGCGCGAGATGGCGGTTCGGATGGCGATTGGCGCGAGCCGTTGGCGGCTGGTGCGGCAACTGTTGATTGAGAGCCTGGTGCTGTCTCTTGCGGGCGGCGCACTGGCGATGCTAATTACGACGTGGTCAGCCGGCACGTTCGGCTCGTTCATCCCGCCGACAAGTATTCCCATCTTTATGGACGTGCACGTGGACCGCGTGGTGCTGCTGGTGACGCTGATTGTGTCAGTGATGACCGGCGTGATTTTCGGGATTTTGCCGGCGCTGCGCTCGTCAAACCTGGCGCCGGTGGCGGTACTGAAGGAGGACACGGGCAGCGCAGCGGGGGGGCGCAACAAGGCGCGGCTTTCCAGCGCGCTCGTAGTGGTGCAGATGGCGCTCTCACTCTTGCTGCTGGTGTGCGCGGGGCTGTTCATCCGGAGTTTTGAGAACGCGCAGCGAGCCGACATGGGATTTAATCCCGATCACGTGCTGCTCGGCACCGTCGACCTTTTTTCCGCCGGCTACACGAAGGAACAGGGCATCGAATTCGACCGGCAGCTCCTGGCGAAACTCAACGCACTGCCCGGCGTGCAGTCGGTGAGCATATCGAGCTGGGTGCCGCTGGGTTTCGAACTGAGTTCTTCGATAACGCAGCCGGAAGGATACGTGCCGCGCCCTCATGAATCCATGGACGTCCCGAACGCGAACGTGGGACCAGATTATTTGCGTACGATGCAGATTCCGGTGGTCGAAGGCCGCGAGTTCACTTCAGAAGATAAGGAAGGTTCCCAGCCGGTGGCGGTTGTGAATCAGGAATTCGTGCGGCGCTACTGGCCGGGGCAGGATGCGATTGGAAAAAAGTTGAACGCTGACGGGCTGAATTTTACGGTGATCGGCGTGGCACAGAATAGCGACTACAACAACCTGCATGAAGCGAGGGAACCATTTTTCTTTGTGCCGATCTATCAAGACTACGCGCGCGGGCCGATTTTTCATGTACGGGTGGCGGGCGACCCGCTCGCTTATACCGGGGCGCTCGAAAAAGCAGTGCACGAGCTGAATGCGGATATGCCGGTGCTGGATGAAGCTAGGCTGGCTACGCGGGTACAGGTGGCGAGCACAGGGTCGCGAATTGCGGGGACTTTCGTCGGAGCCTTTGGTTTGCTCGCGCTCGTGCTGGCGGCGGTGGGAATTTATGGGGTGATTGCTTACACGACGCGCGAACGGACGCGGGAGATCGGGATTCGCCTTGCGCTTGGGGCGCAGCGGCACGACGTGCTCAGGCTCGTGCTCGTGCAAGGACTGCGCATGACATTGGCTGGCCTCGCGCTTGGATGTGTTCTCGCGCTTGTGTCAACGCGCTTCTTGCAGTCAACGCTATTCGGCGTGACGGCGACAGACGCGGTTACGTATATGACCGTTGCCATATTGCTCGCGGTAGTAGCGATGGCGGCGTGCTGGATTCCAGCGTGGCGGGCAATGCGCGTGGATCCAATGGTGGCGCTGAGGTATCAGTAAGCTCGTTTCCTTAGGGGCGGCCTTCAGGCCGGCTAGTTTGGATTTCGATGCGGAGTTACTGAACCGGGTTCGAGTAGCCGGCGTCGCGGGGGTCGATTGGTTTGCGGCCGGCGAAGCCTTCGTCCTGGCGGTGGTAGAAGCGGATGCGATCCTCGCCGAGTTTCCAGCAGAGATAAAC
>DATNKB010000298.1:0-13105 GCA_035603595.1 Candidatus Dormiibacterota bacterium | reverse complement strand
CTCGCGCCCCCGCTGATCCTTCTTGTGATTCTGCTAACCAGCAGCCGGAAGGTAATGGGTCAGCGGACCAACTCGCCGCTCCTGAAATCGCTAGGCTGGGTGACGTTCGCGATCATGACGGCCGCCGCCGTCGGCATGCTGGTCACCTGATAGAGGCATGGTATAATGTTGAGTAGGGTTTGGCACGGCTTCTGGAAACCGCTACAAAGGTGCCGTTTTAATCTACGGTACCGCGATTAGACCTTCCCCCAACTACCTTATAATGAGCAGCTTGCAATTTTCTAATCGGCGGTAAAACGCGGGTTGGGATTTGGAGAAACCACTGATTTTTCCAGCACTCAGAACCGCGAAACGATAGAAAGCCCTCCACAAATCGCCACCAAATCTTCCACACAAGCAACCACAAAGTCAGGAATCTTCAGCGCCCGCACGAGTCCCGTTCGAGCCTGATAACCTCCAAATGTTCCAACAAGAGCGCCCACAATTCCCAGAATCGCGCCGACCACCAACGAACCCGCGCCAGCAACTGCTATGCAAGCTCCCGCAAGTCCGCCCATCAGTATCCGCGCGATCAACCCAGGAGGCTTCGTGCGCGGCGGCGTAGAAGGCAGCTGATCGGTGATCAGCTCGACGATGGCCAGCAGCACGAAGAAGATCGGCGCCCACAACGCGCCCATCCACGCGAGTCGCGTCCCCGTGAGATTCAACCAGCTTTTATGCGCGCCATACGCGACGACAGCCGGCGCCGTAAGCGAACGCAACCCCGCAATCACCCCAATCAGAAACGCCAGCAGCAGCACTTCGGGCGAGCTCATTCGCAGGCTCCTTGGAATGCCATCGATGACGCCTCTTTCTACCTGAAACCTGCAGTGGCGTAAAGAACGGAATCAGGAACGCCGAGCTGCCGAGCGCTTCAATGCTCAGCTGCGAGCAAGTTGCTGGTCTTTTGCTCCGTCCGCCTTCACTTCGCCCGCGAGCACGGCTATTTCGGACGCTCCGAGTTGTCCGAAGAAAACCACTCGCCTATACTCGGCTTCTAACCGAACCGAGGAGAATCGCGGGTGCGAAACCAGGAAGCGGCGCGATACGCGCGGTGGGCGGCTGTGACGGCCGCCGCAATCGCGCTGGTTGTCGCTGGCGTTTATTCGAGACGCGCGATTCAGGCTGCGCGCGCGCGCCGCTCTGCGCCGGTCTCGGTGCCGGCCACCGTTCAGCAGCAGTCCGCAGAGTTCAAGTTCACCAAGATGGATCAGGACCGCGCTGTCTTCACGATTCGCGCATCCACCGCCACGCGGTTCAAGGACGAAGATCGCAGCCTGCTCAAAGACGTCTGGATCACCATCTATGGACGCGCCGGCGATCGCAACGACAACATCCACACGCGCGAGTGCAGCTACGAGCCGAAATCCGGCGAGGTTCATTGCGCAGGTAACGTGGAGATCGATATTCAGGGCGCAAATCCCGCCTCCGGGAAACCGGCTGACAAGCAACTGCAGGTGACCACAAGCAATCTCTCCTTCAATCGCGACACCGGCGAGGCATCGACTCCCGAGAAAGTCGAGTTCCAGTCGCCGCAAGGGCACGGCTCAGCGATGGGCGTTTCATACAGTTCGCAGACGGCGGTTGTCCGCCTCGAACACAACGTCGCGATTGAAATGATTCCCGCGGACAGCAATGCCGACAAAGCGGGCAAGCAATCGAGCGATCGAAATAGCGTTCTCGCGACAGGAGTCCCGGTCTCAGCTACCGGAAGTAGCCTGGAGCTGCGCCGCATCGAGCGGCTCGTCGTATTGAACGGGCCGGCGGAAATGAAACAGGGAGCGCGCGAGCTTTCTGCCGAGAGGATATCGATGGAGCTTGATTCCACTTTTCACGCGCAGCACCTGACCGCAGAAGGTCATCCCGTAGTGAAGTCGGCCGAGAACGGCGCCACCTTGAACGTCGCTGCCGAAAAATTTGAGGGGTTTCTGAGCCCGGCAGGATGGATGCAGCGCATCGTAGCGGCCGGCAGCGTGAACGGCAGCCGCGCCTCAAAAATCGGCACCGACCATTTCACCGCGGCGCAAGTCGAAATAGCCATGCAGCCGGAAAGAAATCTAGTGCGCGAAATGACGGTGAAGGGCGGAGTCACAATGGATTCTCGCCAGGACGGAGCATCGCGTTCGCTCAAAACGGAAGCCCTCCTCGTGAAATTCGGCGCAGGCGCGCAGCCAGACCAGCAAAAAATCGAAAGCGCCGAGACACTTGCTCCCGCCACGATCGAGACGAGAACAGCTGACGAAACAACAGAGCTGCGCGCCAGGAAATTTGTCACCCAGTTTGGAACCACGGGCCGCCTCGAGAAACTCATCGGGCACTCAGCCGTTGAGGTACGACGCGAAATCGGCAAGAGTGCGCCACAGGCGAGTTCGTCGGAGGAGCTCGCTGCGACCTTCGGTGCGAACGGCGAGTGGGAGACGCTCGATCAGAGCGGCAGCGTCCGGTTTCAGCAGGGGGACAAACGCGCCACAGCGCAACAGGCCAAGATCGTCCGGACGACAGATTTAATCGCGCTGCAAGGTTCACCCGTCATATCGGATGCAACCAGCCGCACCTCGGCGGGCAGCGTCACGATCAACCAGAAGTCCGGCGCCATTACCGCGACGGACAACGTAATCTCCACGTATTTCTCATCCACACAATCCGGCGGCGTGAATCTCAGCACAGGGCCAGCGCATATTTCTGCGGACGCACTCGCTGGTTCGACGACTTCGGGACATGTGTTCTACACGGGTCGAGCCAGATTGTGGCAGGGCGAGTCGGTGCTGAATGCAAATCAGATCGAGGTGTGGCGCGAAGACAAAAAGCTTCAGGCCACCGGTAATGTGATCGCCGTGTTTCCGCAGAGCGCATCGAGCCCGATAGGCGGCGGATTCGGCGTGCCAGTCAACAAGCCAGCGGGGAAGGCGTCTACGCCCAGTTCGGCACCGTTGGCGAGCCCAGCGGCAACGACGTTGAAAGCGAGCCCGACGGTATGGGTGATCCACGCGCCCTCGCTCACCTATTGGGATGACCAATCCAAGGCCCGCCTCGAGGGCGGTGTGACCGCCACCTCGCAGCAGGGCGAACTCATATCGAAGACCCTTGATGCGTATCTCGGTCCAACTCCTCCTGCCGCTGGGGCGAAGGCCAGCGCCGCATCGGGCGGGGCCAGCGCCAGTCCAGGAGGCCGCCAGCTCACCCGCATCGTTGCCCAAGGGCAAGTGGTCGTCCGGCAGGGCGATCGCAGGGGCACGGCTCAGGAGGCGATTTACACCGCCGCGGACCAGAAATTCGTCCTTTCCGGTGGCGAACCCACGATTATTGATGCGAATAGCGACACAACCACGGGCCATTCGTTGACCTTCTTTGTTGCGAATGATACGATTTTGATTGATTCCCAGGAAGGTTTACGCACTTTGACCAAGCACCGGGTTGAGAAATGAACCGGCATGTTGAGACTCCAAGCGGCCGACCTGAGCAAAGCTTACCGAGGGCGTAAAGTAGTTGATGAAGTCAGCTTGGATATTCATCAGGGCGAAGTAGTTGGGCTGCTGGGACCAAACGGGGCGGGAAAGACCACCACATTTTACATTCTCGTCGGTCTAGCGCGTCCCGATTACGGGCGCGTGCTTTTGGACGGCGAAGATATCACTGACCTTCCGATGTACTTGCGGGCCCGCAGCGGGATCAGCTACCTGCCTCAAGAGCCTTCCGTCTTTCGGAAATTGACCGTTGAAGCGAACCTGATGGCGGTGCTCGAGACGTTGCCGCTCACAACTGAGCAGCGGCGTGACCGTGTGGAGGAGCTTCTGGCACAGATGGGGCTCGAAGGCGTCCGCGACAGCAAAGCTTACGTGCTGTCCGGCGGAGAGCGCAGGCGCTTGGAAATCGCACGGTCGCTGGTGCTTTCGCCGTCATTCGTTCTGCTCGACGAGCCGTTTTCCGGAATCGACCCGCTCACGGTGGTCGACATCCAGAAGATCATCGCGGATTTAAGCGCGGCAGGAATCGGAGTGCTGGTGACGGATCATAACGTGCGCGAGACGCTGGCCGTGACCAACCGCGCGTACATCATCAGCGATGGCAAAATTTTATTTGCGGGTACGCCGGCCGAGCTGTCAACAAATGCCGACGTTCGCCGCATCTATCTAGGGGAGAGTTTCCGGCTTAACTGAAACTATGAACTGGCTCCAGCCAAAATTAAGTTTGCGCGTGGCGCAGAAGCAGATTCTGACGCCGGGCCTCGTGCAGATGGTCAGCGTGCTGGCGCTGAACCGTCTCGAGCTGCGGGAGATGATCAATCAGGAGATCATGGCCAATCCCGTCCTCGAGGAAGCGGCCGAAGAAACTCCCACCCAGGACAGCTACACCGACGAAGCGTTCTTGAAGAAAGAAGTCGAGAAACTTCCCGAAACTCCCGCCGCGAATCCTTTCGACGAGTTCGATTTTGGCTCGTTCTTCAATCAGTACCTCGATACAGGCGCTGAGCGCACCGCGGGCAGCGAACGCGAAGAATCGGAAAAGCCCTCGTTTGAAAAATTTCTTTCGTCTGCGCAGAGCCTTGCCGACCACCTGAGCTGGCAATTGAGCGTCGCGATCTGCACTGAGATAGTTCGCAAAATCGCGGAATCCATCGTCGGCAACCTCGATGAGAACGGTTACCTGACGGCTACACTCGATGAGATTGCCCAGTCCGGAAATTATTCGATGGAAGACGTGGAAGAAGCCCTGGCGATGGTGCAGGAATTCGATCCGCCCGGAGTAGGCGCGCGCGACTTGCAGGAATGCCTCACGCTGCAGCTGAAAGTTATCGACCCGCAGAACACTTTGGCGCAGCAGATCATCGCGGAGCATTTGAAGCTGCTGCAAAACAATCAGCTGAAAGAAGTCGCGAGGGCGCTGAATCGTCCGGTGGAGCTGGTGAAGCGCGCGGTGGACGTGATCAAGCGACTCGATCCGAAGCCAGGCCTGCGTTACAACAAGATGGAGCCGCGGCTGGTTGAGCCGGACGTGCAGTTCCGCAAAGTGGACGGCGAGTGGCAGGTATTCATGAACGATGACGACCTGCCGCAATTGCGCTTGAATCCCACCTACCGGCGTCTTCTGGCGCGCGACGCAGCCGACCGTGATGTTCGCAACTACGTGAAGGAACGATTTACGGCCGCGATTCAGTTGATGAAAAATATCGAGCAGCGCAAGCACACGATTTTGCGCGTGTGCCAGTCGATCCTGCGCAGGCAAGGTGATTTTCTTGACTACGGCGCGGATCACTTGAGACCGATGATGATCAAGGAGGTGGCGGAGGAGGTGGGCGTCCATCCTTCCACCGTAAGCCGCGCCGTGGCCAATAAATACGTGCACACGCCGCAAGGCGTGATCGAGCTGCGGTACTTCTTCTCCGAGTCGGTGAACGGGCCGCAGGGCAGCGAGATGTCGCTGCTTTCGTTGAAGCGGCGCGTGAAGAAAATGATCGAAGACGAAGACGCGACGCAGCCGCTCACCGATGAACAGATCACCAAAAAGTTGAGCGATGAAGGAATCCACGTTACCCGCCGCACCGTCGCGAAATATCGCGAAGACCTTCGCATTCCCAGCACCCATCGCCGTAGGGTTAAGAGCTAGGCACGACCGCTGCCGTGAAGCGCACCCGCCGGAAAAAAAACCAGAATTCCAAAGTAAGAGACTCCAGACAACTCGTGATTCTTACGGGTCTCTCCGGCTCGGGCAAAGGTTCCGTGCTGAATACGTTTGAGGACCTAGGCTACTACTGCGTTGACAACCTGCCGGTCGCGCTGATTCCGATGTTCAGCGAGATATATGGCAGCGGCGCGGGCGAAATCGAGCGCGCTGCACTTCTCGTGGATGCGCGCGAGGGCGGGCAGATCGAAAACCTCCCAGGAATCTATCGCGCCCTCACGGCCGACCGTCCGGCGACGCTCGTTTTTGTCGAAGCAAGCGACGAAGTCTTGATGCGGCGGTTCAGCGAGACGCGCCGGCCGCATCCGATGGGAGAAGGCCTGTCCGTGGCGGAAGGCATCCGGGCCGAGCGGCGAAAAATGGCGCCGATTCGGCGCATGGCTGACGTGGTGATCGACACGTCGCGATTCAACGTGCACGAGTTGCGGCAGTACGTGACCCGGAGTTTCCAGAAAACCGCTCCGAGGCCGCTGCTGATTTCCATGGTGAGCTTCGGATTCCGGTACGGAATTCCGTCGGATGCGGACCTTGTGTTCGACGTGCGGTTTCTGCCTAATCCACATTTTGTGCCGCGCTTGCGGCCGTTCAGCGGGAAAAATCCCAAAGTGGCGCGTTATATCCGCTCGTTTCCGCAGACGGGCCAGTTCCTGCGCCGCATTGAAAACCTGCTGGCGTATTTGATCCCCCACTACATCGGGGAAGGGAAGAGTTATTTGACCGTCGCGCTGGGATGCACCGGAGGCCGCCATCGATCGGTGATGCTTGCAGAAGTTATTCGTCGAAATCTGAAGAAGCGGGGTTACGCGACGAAAGTAGTGCACCGCGATTTGGAGAAATCAGGCACATAAGAGCCGGAGAGCATTTTGCCGCGGCACCGCGACACGGTACTATCTCGGCAGGCAACCACTGCGCGGGGAACGGGTTCGGATAAGCACGGGCGTTTTTGGCGTTAATTCAAAGGATTCTTCGACGAAACGATGGACGGACTTCCGCGCTTGAAGCACCAAGGCGAACTTCGCAGGCTGCTGCGCTATTTGCGGCCATACATGCCGCTTCTCGCCGGCGGTATTTTCCTGATGATGGCGATGGGCGCGATTGAGTTCCTGACCGCGTTTTCGATCCGGCCGGCACTCGACGTTGTTCTGAATCCGCAATCGACAGCGCAGAAGCTGACTCTCTTCCAGATTCCCTGGAATGGCCACACCGTATACTTGAATTCCTTCGTTCCCACTCGCATCCATCACGTCTGGAGCGTTTTCGCGCTTGCGCTCGTATCGTTATTTTTTATGAAGGGACTCGCTGAGTTTTTCGGCGGCAGTCTGATCGAATACGTGGGGCTTTCCGCGATTACGGATTTGCGCAACCAGGTTTACGGCAAGCTCGTCCAGCAGCCGGTGGGATTCTTTCACGACAATCCCGTGGGACGGGTGATGTCCGCAGTGATCAGTGACGTGGAGCAATTGCGCGCGGTGTTTTCGGATCATCTGGTGGATTTCTTCCGGCAGATTTTTTCGTTGGTTGCTTTTGTTTGCGTATTGCTCGTGGTGGATTGGCGAATGGCGATCGGTGCCGTGGTGCTGATTCCGCTGGTGCTTTACCCAGTGGCGAAATTCGGCCGGAAAATTCGCAGTTCCTCCCAGCAGAGCCGGTCAAGACTTGCCGACCTGAGCCAGATCCTCCAGGAAACAATCAGCGGCAACCGCGTGGTGAAAGCGTTCGGAATGGAAGGATTCGAAATCCGCAAGTTCCGCGAGGCTTCGCGAAAATTGCTGCGCGAGAATATGCGCTGGGTGCGCGCTTTTCTGATGACGTCGCCACTAATGGACCTGCTCGGCGCAGCGGTGCTCTGCATGATTTTGCTGTACGCGCGCGATGAAATTAAGGTGGGGCGGCTGACGATCGGCCTGTTTGGTGCGTTCACGTTCGCGCTTTTCAAGGCCTACGAGCCCATTAAGCATCTCGGAAATATTTACCAGCTGTATCAGCAGGCACTCGGGACGTCGACGCAAGTGTTTTCGTTCATCGATCTGCGCGAAGAAATGATGGACACTCCCGGTGCAGAAGTTTTGCCGCGATTTGCGCGCCAGATTGAGTTTGATAATGTGAGCTTCGGTTACGATGGGCCGCTGATTCTGAAAGCGATTAATTTAAAGGTACCGGCAGGCGCCGTCGTTGCGATAGTTGGTTCGAGCGGGGCGGGGAAGACTACGCTCGTAAATCTCCTGCCTCGATTTTACGCGGCCAATGCCGGCTCGGTTCGGATCGATGGACACGATCTGCACGACGTGACGCTGCGCTCTTTGCGCGAGCAGATGGCTATCGTGACGCAGGAAACGATTCTGTTCAACGACACGATCTGGAACAACCTTTGCTACGGCCGCCCCAACATGCCGGAGAAACAGGTGTATGCTGCGGCGCAAGCGGCGCTAGCGCACGACTTCATCATGGAGATGCCGCAACGCTACCAAACGGTGATCGGGGATCGCGGGCAGAGGCTTTCGGGCGGACAGCGGCAGCGGCTCGCGATAGCGCGCGCGCTTTTGAAGGATGCGCCGATATTGATTCTCGATGAGGCCACGTCGGAGCTCGATTCTGAATCGGAGATGCTTGTGCAAAGCGCGTTGAATAATTTGATGGCAGGGAGGACCGTGTTCGTCATCGCGCACCGGCTTTCAACGATTCGGCGCGCGGACATGATTGCGGTTCTTGAAGGCGGCACGATACGCGAATGCGGCACTCACGACGAGTTGCTCGCGCGCGGCGCCGGATTGTATGCGAGGCTCTACGAAATGCAATTTCGCGACGCAGAGCCGGCCGCGCGAACGGCGGGAATTGTATGATGGCCTCTTCTTCCGGCGCGGGGCCGAAGCCCGTCGCGACCGAAGAATCGCGGCCGCGGTTGGCGCGCTCGAGTGGACTCAAGTCGATGACGGGTTACGCCCAGACGCGGATCGTCGAAAACGGCTGGAGCCTGAGGGTTGCGGTGCGCAGTGTGAATCATCGTTTTCTCGATCTGCATTTGCGAGTGCCGGAAGGATTCGAGCCCGTCGAGCCGCGGATTCGGCAGATCGTGCGCGAGCGAGTGCGTCGCGGCCATCTGGATGTTACGCTGCACTACGAATTGGCTGGTCCGGCGGCGGTGGGAGTGAATCGTGAAGTCGCGGCGGCGTACTTGGACGCAGTGAACCAGTTGCGGCGTGATTTTGAAATTGAGCCGCAGCCGGACTTGACTGCGATTCTGCGTTTGCCGGGGGTGATTGGTCCGCCGGCGGCTTCGCTCGAAGACAAACTTGCGGAGATCGAGGCGGCGGTGACGAAATGCCTGGTGGAATCGCTCGATAAACTCGATCGCATGCGGGCCGATGAAGCGAACGCTTTGCGCGTCGAAATGTCGGAGCGGCTGCGCACGATTGCCGAGCTTGCTACGAAGACTGAAGCCATTGCCGAACGCGCGCAGGGTGCCTTTGCCAAGCGCCTGGAATCGCGCTTGAAGGAATTGCTCGGCGAAGCGCAACTCGATCCAGCGCGGCTTGCGCAGGAAGCTGCGATTGCGGCGGAGCGCAGTGACGTGAGCGAAGAGATCACCCGCCTGCGCAGCCACGTGCAACAATTCGAAGCGCTGCTCGCCGATGCGGGCGACATCGGCAAGAAGCTCGATTTTCTTTTGCAGGAAATGCAGCGCGAAGCGAACACGCTTCTCTCGAAGACTCCAGGCAACGAAGCGGAAGGGCTCGAAATCACGCGGCTCGCGCTCGAAATCAAGTCCGAGATCGAAAAGTTGCGCGAGCAGGTTCAGAACATCGAATGAGCGCTCGCCAGCCGCTCGTGCTGATCGTCTCGGGGCCGTCCGGCTCGGGCAAGTCCACGCTGGTGGAAAAGATTCTGGAGCTCCCTGGGACGATGCTATCGATTTCGTGCACCACGCGCCAGCCGCGCAAGACGGAAGGCGACGGCAGGTGGTACAATTTCGTTACTGAGTCCGAGTTCCAGCAGATGGTGGCGCGGGGCGATTTTCTGGAGTACGCGCAGGTCTTCGGGAAAAATTGGTACGGGACGCCGCGGAAATCGATTGACGAAGCGCTGGCGCAGAAAAAAGATCTCGTACTCGAGATTGACGTGCAGGGCGCGTTGCAGGTGAAGCACAAGCTGCCCGGAGCCGTCGCGGTCTTCGTGCTGCCGCCGTCGCGAGCCGAACTTGAAAATCGCATCCGGGCGCGCGGCCAGGATTCGGAAGATGAAATCGCGCGGCGCCTCGAGCGGGCTCGGCAGGAGATGTTGAACTACAGCAGCTACGATTTTGCCATTATCAACGACGATCTCGAACGCGCTGGAAAAGAGGTGCAAGCCATCGCGATCGGGTCGCGTTGTCGGGTGGAACGGAACGAAGAACGGATTCGAGAAATTCTGAAGTCCTTTGGAGGCTGACCGTCATATGGCTGTTTCACGAGTAGCACCTGAAAGCCAGTTCGCCTATGTGGTAGTGGCGGCGAGGCGCGCCCGGCAGTTGATGATGGGCGGGCGGCCCCTGGTCGATAACCCGCAAGCGCGCAAGACCACGCGCATTGCCGAAGAAGAACTGCAGCGCGGTCTCCTCGAATACGAGACCACCGAAGCCATGGACGCCACCGAGGACAAAGACAAGGACGGAAAGCGGCGCAAGTAGCTTGCCGCCGCCGTTGCGATGAAGATTGCACTTGGGGTCACCGGTGGAGTCGCGGCGTATAAAGCCGCCGAACTGGTGCGCCGTTTGCAGCAGGAAAAGCTCGACGTGCAAGTGGTGATGACGCGCGCCGCGCAGGAATTTATCACCCCGCTCACGTTTGCCGCGCTCACCGGCCAAAAAGTCATAACGGACATGTTCAGCGCGGCCGATTCCGCGCCGGCCAATGTCGAAAGCGCGATCGAACATATTGCCGTCGCCCAGCGCATCGATCTCTTGCTCGTTGCTCCTGCCACCGCCGACATCCTCGGCAAATTCGCGCACGGCATCGCTGAAGATTTTCTCACCACGCTTTACCTCGCCACGAAAGCTCCCGTAGTTGTTGCGCCTGCGATGAACGTGAACATGTGGGAGCACCCAGCAACGCAGCAGAATCTCGCAGCGTTGCGCGCGCGCGGCGTGAATGTGGTCGATCCGGACGAAGGCTATCTGGCGTGCGGCATGACCGGGTCCGGCCGCCTCGCTGCCACCGAAACGATTGTCAGAAAAGTTTGCGACGTGCTCGGCCTTCGCCACGATCTCGCCGGCCAGACGGTGCTCGTCACCGCCGGCCCCACCTGCGAAGACATCGACCCGGTGCGATTCCTCACCAACCGCTCGTCAGGCAAAATGGGTTACGCGCTCGCGGAAGCAGCCAGCCGTCGCGGTGCGCGCGTGGTGCTTGTCAGCGGTCCCACGGATCTGAAGATTCCAGACGGCGTCGATTGGGTACCGGTGCGTGCCACCGAAGAAATGCGCCTTGCCGTGCTCGACCGTGCGCGCGATGCGAATATCGTCATCATGGCCGCGGCTGTCGCCGATTATCGCGCCGCCACCTCGCATGATAAAAAAATGAAGCGCGAAGGCAGCATCACGCTCGATCTCGAGCCCACGCCCGATATTCTCGCCGAACTCGGCCGCGCTGCGCAGGACGCCCACCATCGCCGCGTCCTGGTCGGGTTCGCCGCTGAAACCGATCGCGTGGCGGAAAATGCGCGCGGCAAGCTCGAGCGCAAAGGCGCGGACATGATCGTCGCCAACGACGTGACGCAGGAAGGCGCTGGTTTCGACACGGACACCAACATCGTCACCATGTACCTCCGCGATGGCCGCGAAATTGCATTGCCAAAGATGAGCAAATTCGACGCGGCCAACCGCATCCTCGATCAAGTTGTGATTCTCGGCGGCACCGTTTCCTGATCGCTTTCCCGCACTACAATCGGCGCTGGTTCTCTCCCCGAATCGTAACAGTCCTACTAATCCTCCGAACTGCTGGACCTGTCATCCCGAGCGCAACGGGGGATCTGCAGTTACCTTTCACGACGACATCCGATTTCCACAACTCCGAAATGTTTCCTTACAAAAAGCTCGAACACCCCGTACGCAATTTCCACGCAATCGGTTACACTCGCTGCGGCGAAAATTCTTCCAGTCGGCGGAAAGTGGGGAATCGATGGATTCGGTGAAGCGTAGCCGTGTGGAAGCTTGGCTTCAGTACGGCAACGATCTCGGCCTCGGGCCTTATTTTGTTGCCCGAACTGAATCAGCGGTTTCTTTGTCGCACGCCTCGGCCCCGCCTCCGTCAACGTCAATGAACATGGCCTCCACCGCGAAATCCTCAGCCAGGTCCGTCGCAGCCGCAGCCGGTAGTGTGGCAACTCCGCTCACCGCCAAGGCCGGACCATCTCTACCGATCATCTCCGTCCCGTCCGGCCCTACGCTCTTTGAAGCAGCCGAACGCGTGCCCAACGAAACGCTCGACGACATTCGCGCCGACCTCGGCGAATGCACGCGCTGCCGTTTGCACAAAGCTCGCACCAAGATTGTATTCGGCGTAGGAAATCCCAAAGCCGATCTGGTTTTCGTCGGCGAAGGCCCGGGGCACGATGAAGACATCCAAGGCGAGCCGTTCGTCGGCCGCGCAGGAAAACTCCTCACGCAGATGATCGAGGCGATGTCGCTGCGCCGCGAAGACGTCTACATCTGCAACGTCGTGAAATGCCGCCCGCCCGAAAATCGCCTTCCCGACAAAGACGAAATCGCCGTCTGCTCGCCGTTCCTGTTGCGTCAGCTCGCCGCCATTCAGCCAAAAGTGATTTGCTGCCTCGGCGCGTGCTCAGCACAGACTCTGCTCGCCACCAATCAAGGTATCTCGCGTTTTCGCGGCGAGTGGTTCGATTTTCGCGGCTCGAAATTAATCGCCACCTATCATCCCGCCTATCTGCTGCGCAATCCGCCCGCGAAGAGCGAAGTCTGGAAGGATTTGCAGAAAGTGATGGCCGTCCTCGGACTTCAGCCGAAGAAACGGTAGCGCCCTTCCTTGCAACTATCGCTCGCGATCATCCTGGGACTTACCGGCGCCCTGTGCTGGGGCGGAGCCGATTTCGCAGCGCGGTTTGCCTCCCGCCGCGTCGGCGCCTATCGCACCCTTTTCTTCATGCAATTCTTCGGTTTCATCGCTCTCAGCGTGTATTTGAAATTCCGCGGCGGATTTTTCGAAGGCATCGCCCCAGGATGGCACCCGTGGGCGCTTGCGGCTCTCGCCGGCGTGATCAACATGATCGCGTCGCTATCGCTTTACTACTCGTTTCAGATTGGCGTGATGAGCATCGTGGCGCCGGTTTCGTCAGCCTATCCGGCGCTCACAGTAGCACTCGCGATCGCAAGCGGCGAAAGAATCACGGCGCT
>DATNKB010000297.1:0-11792 GCA_035603595.1 Candidatus Dormiibacterota bacterium | reverse complement strand
GGCGCAGTTGATCTGGATGTTTCTGCCCACGCTGCCTTTGCCGATGTCACCGGTGTCGGCGCTGGAACCTTTTCGCATTGCGAATCGCTATGGCTTGTTTGCCGTGATGACGCCCGAGCGTCTGGAAATCGAGTTTCAAGGGTCGAGCGACGGCAAGACGTGGATTCCGTATCGTTTCCGCTACAAACCCCAGGATGTGAAGAAGGCGCCAGGTATTTACGCGCCGTATCAGCCGCGCTTCGATTGGAATCTGTGGTTCGCGTCGCTGGGCGGCTGGCGCCAGAATCGATTTGTGCTGTGGGCAGAGGAACGGCTGCTTCAAGACGATGCCGATGTACTCCACTTATTTGCCGGCAATCCGTTTGCAAGAGGGCCGCAGCCCATCGCGGTTCGCGCGGTCATCTATCAATATTGGTTTACTGACGAAAAAACGAAACGTGAAACGGGCGATTGGTGGCGGCGTGAATTGCTCGGCGCGTACGCGCCTGCTCTCGAGCGGCAGCCGGATGGCAGGATTGGTATCGTAGATTTGCCGATCGCGCGCCAATCGCAGCAGTAATGGCGCAGTAGTGACAGCGGGGCGAATCGTGAGCATGTTGCGCGTCTAGGACTCGTTAACACTCTTTGCCAGCCAGCTTGAATTCCGCTAGCCTGTGCGTGGCACTTCTCACACACTATGAAACATCCTCGAAAATACAAAGGCACGAAAGACTCCGAGAAGGAACCGCACCCAAGTCACGTGACCGAAGAGCAGGTTATCACCTACCTCTCCTCGATTCCGCAGCCAGAGAGTATCCGGCAGATCGCGCACGGAATGGAGTTGCAGCATCATGGGCGCCGGTTTTTGCCGCGAATTATTCAATATTTGAAGAGCCGGGGTGACGTGGAAGAAATTCGCGCCGGGCAATATCGACTCGCGGAGAGCAAGCAGTCGGCGCGCGGCGCCGCAAAAGGAAAAAAGTCTGCAGCAGCAGAGGCCCAGAAGCCTCCAGATGCGGACTCAGCGCCAGCCACGGGGGCAGGCGCGGCTCGTAAAAGTCCCGATCCGAATTTGGTTTCCGGAAGAATCGTGGCACACCGCGACGGATACGGTTTCCTGGTGCCAGATAAGCCGATTCCGCGCGTAGAAGGCGACCTTTTTATCGGGCGCGATGCCATGGCGGACGCGATGCATGGTGATCGTGTGCTGGCACGCGTCGAGAGACGAAAAGCGGATGGCCGTGCGGAAGGCCGCATCGTACAGGTCCTCGAGCGCGAGAATCCGACGGTCGTCGGGCTTTTCCGCTACGGTCCCCATGGAAACGTTGTGTTGCCATACGATACGCGAATTCAACACGAGGTGACGATTCCGCCCGGCGACGAATTGACGCCGGAGTTGCGGGGGAAAGTAGGCTCAACACAAGCGGGAGGCGCTGCGGCGAGCCATCGGCGGTTGCGGCTGCCCGAGCTGGATGGCGCGGTGGTGAACGTGGAGATTACGCGCTATCCGAAAGGCGGCCTTGCACCGGCGGGTCGCGTGATTGAGATTCTCGGCCGGCCGGGTGACATCGGCGTCGATGTTGAGATCAGCATTCGCAAGCATCATTTGCCGTACATTTTTCCAGCGGAAGTGGTGGCGGAAGCGAAATCTGAGCCGCAGCGGGTTTCCGAGGCAGATCTGCGAGGCCGACGCGACTTCCGTGATCTTCCGATTGTGACGATCGATGGGGAGACCGCGCGCGATTTTGACGATGCGGTTCATATGGCCGAGTTGCCAAACGGGCACTGTGAGCTGCAAGTGCACATCGCGGACGTGGCGCACTATGTGGAGCGCAATTCGCCGCTCGATCGTGAAGCGCACCTGCGCGGGACGTCCGTGTACTTTCCGAACCGCGCCGTGCCTATGCTGCCGGAGGAGCTTTCCAATGGCATCTGTTCGCTTAATCCGAAAGTAGACCGGCTGGTGATGAGCGCGACTATGGAAATCGACGCGAACGGAAACACAGTGCGCGCCGATTTCACGCCCGGCGTGATTCGTTCTGTAGAGCGAATGACGTATACCAACGTGCACAAGATTCTAGAGGGCGATTCGGAAATGAAGCAGCGCTATGCGCCGCTGGTCGGGAATTTCAAGCGGATGAAAGAGCTGGCGCTACTGCTGAACAAGAAACGCGTCGGGCGCGGGTCGATCGATTTCGATCTACCCGAACCGATTATCGAGTTCGACGACCAGGGGCGGATGCTCAGCATCGTCCGCAGCGTGCGGAACATCGCGCACCGGATCATCGAGGAGTTCATGCTCGCCGCGAACGAGGCGGTGGCGGAGTATCTTGAACGGCGCGGCGTCGCTTCGTTGCATCGCGTGCACGAAAAGCCCGATCCCAAAAAGGTGATCGAGTTCGAAGAGCTGGCGCATGCGTTTGGCTACTCGCTGGGAGTGGAAGATCTTACGGAGCGCCGCATCGCGGTGCGCCATGGCCGGGTCCAACCGGCAGCGCGAGGGCGAGGGGGACGCGACGCGAGTCGAGGGCGCCCGCGTCCGATGAGTGTAACTGTGCCGGGCGCCGAAGAAGTGGATATTCGTCCGCAGCACTATCAGCGCCTGACGGAAAAAATTGCGGGAAAGCCTGAGGAGCGGATTCTTTCCTATTTGATGCTGCGTTCATTGAAGCAGGCGCGCTACGCTGTGGAAGTTCTCGGGCATTTCGCGCTGGCGACGAAGGAGTACACGCACTTTACGTCTCCAATCCGCCGCTACCCGGACTTGATCGTTCATCGTGCGCTGAAGTGGGCGCTTGCGAATCCGGATGTGAGACCGTTGCGTGCGACGCTCGTAGATCCGAAACCAGGAAAGGACGCGGAGACCGTTGCAATGCTCGGCCCGTATCGCCGTGTTGAATTGGAGGAGATTGCCTCGGAAAGCTCGGAAGCCGAGCGGCGCGCAGAAGCGGCCGAGCGCGAACTGATGGAATGGAAGACGGCTCAGTTCATGGAGGGCCATCTCGGCGAGGAGTATGAGGCGCTGATTGTTTCGGTGCAGAAGTTCGGATTTTTTGTGGAACTGGCCGAAATTTTCGTCGAGGGGCTCGTGAGTATTGACCGGCTGGAAGAAGTTACAGGGATGCGCTGCACCTTTCGCGAGCGAGACCATGTGATTGTGGCCGAACCGTACCGGGGCGGGTCGCGAGGCGGCAAAGTGCAGAGAATTTTCAGGCTGGGCGATCGCGTGCGTGTGAGGGCTGAACGAATCGACCCGATGCGTCACCGCGTGGAATTTTCTCTGATTTAGCTGGGGCCTTTTTTGTCCGACGCGGGTAGTGTATCTTGCACTGAATCCAGGAGGCGCTCGTGGCGGCTCGAGTTTGTCCTGATTGCTTGCATGTAGTTTCCGTTGACAGAGTTCTTGCCTATTCGAATGACCTACTCTGCCCGAACTGCGGCAAACCGCTCGAGATTTCGTTGCTTAGCCGCTACCTCTCGGCTTTTGCAGGGCTAATAGCGGCTGTGGCGGTGTGGTGGACCGCTTCGAAACACTACGCGAATGATTCGCGGGCGCTCGCCTGGGTTCTCCCGATTGTTTTCAGTTATTTCGCCCTCAGCATTGTTGCTCCGCTTGTTCTTGCACTTACTGCCGACTTGCAGATGCGCAGTGTCGAAGCTGCACCGATCTCGCATGAGGTTACTGCTGGTTCGCACCATCCCTCCCACTAGAACGGCTGGTACACGACAATTTCCCTTCCGTATAGTTTGAAGTGCACTTATAGTAAACCACGGTACCATTGACCCGCTGGATAAGGACGTTGTGAAATGGTTAGTCGATGAGTCGCTATGTTTCATTTATGGGCAAGCGCGTGGAAGCTCAATATCGCGTCGCGAACATTCACCAGAAATCCGTAGGGATGCTTGTGGCCGACACGGGTCGGTGTATCGTGATTGAAGAACACCTACTGCTGGGCGAAAGAAAGAAAACGATGCGCGTGGAAATTCCCTACGAGTATGTGATACGTCTTGCCGAGACGCCACGAAATCCCGATGAGCCAATCGCTGTTCACTCCGTACCACCTAAAGTCCACCGTTAAACTCTCCTGACGCTTTATTCTAGCGAGCCCCGCACTGTTGAAACTTTCTTGACGATTCTGCGTCGAGCCACGCATATATTGATATTGCGACGATATAGATAAGGAGGACGAATGAAACCGACGGTGGGGTTTATCGGATTGGGGCTGATGGGAAAGCCGATGGCGGGGAATTTGCTGAAAGCGGGATTCCCCTTGGTGGTCTGGAACCGAACGAAGGAGCGCGCAGACGAACTCGTGCGCGAAGGTGCGAAGTTCGGCCCGAGTCCGCGGGACACGGCCGCGCAGGTAGATGTGCTGATTACGATTGTCAGCGATCCACCCGCGGTCGAGGAGATTTTATGGGGCGTGGACGGCGCGCTGGCAGGGTTGCGTCGCGGCAGCACGTATATCGATTCGAGCACCATTTCTCCCGAACTCGCGCGACGTGCCGCTGCCGCTTGCGCCGAAAAAGGGGCCGACTATCTGGATGCGGCGGTGACGGGAGGAGACTGGGGTGCAAAAAAGGGTGAGCTGGTTTTCATGATCGGCGGAAAGGCGGAGGTGTTCGAGCGCGTAAAGCCGATTTTCGAAGTGATGGGCAAGAAATTCTTCCTGCTGGGGCCAAACGGCGCTGGGCAGACGGTGAAGCTCGCAATGAATTTGATCCTTGCGCTCGAAGTGGAAGCCTTGGCGGAAGCCCTGGCGCTGGTTACGAAAGCTGGCATCGCCGGCGAGAAGTTGGTGGAAGTGATGCAGTCGAGCATGGCGCGCGCGGGGGTGTTGGACGTGAAGGCGCCTACCATGCTTAAAAATGAATATCCGGCTAGCTTTCCACTACGGCTGATGCACAAGGATATTCGTCTCGCCCTCGAACTGGCCAAGAGAGAAGGGCTCGACTTGCCCGCTGCTGCAGCTGCGTTTGCGACTTATAGCGCTGTGAAAGATGCATCGAAGGACGACCCGGACTATGCCGCGGTGGCGCGTTTCTGGAACAAAAACTAACGAAGCCTCAAGAAACCAGGTTTTTTGATCGTTAAGAGCGAGATTCCAATTACTTTCCTTTAGCCAAAAAAAGAGACCCATACACGAGTCAAGGTAATCGAACCGCTGGGAAGTAGCTGAGCGGAAGGTCGCGAGCGGTGCGCAAACCAGATTGCGCGGCGAGAATAGAAGGGATCGCGTTGACGACAACCGCGGCGGTGGCCACGTCGCCATGCGTGCCGCCAGGAATTGTGAGCGCCAGATTAGGCTCGCCTTTCAGTTCAATCGAGTCGGCGGAGTTTTCGGCGCCCACGAACATCTTCAGCTCCATGTAGATTTTCTCTTTGCCGCCGTTCATTCCGCGCGCGATTTGATGTACGCCGGCCACCTGGCCGCGCGCGACTTTCAGGAATTCGGTTTTCACCGGTTCTACTGCGATCACCGGCTCAATCGTCTCAGAGATATCGTCGAGCTCGAATCCCAAACCATCGGCGACCATCGCGATCGATTCGGGCAGGCCGTGATGCTTGATAACGCCAGCGGTGACCTGGGCGCGAAATTCTTCGGGGCTCATTCCGGCGCCAATTTTCTTTTGCAACGGCAAGCGGCGCTTCGAAGCATCAACCACGCGCACGGCTTTCGCCCATTCGACGTGTTGTGAAACGGCGCTCAACGTAAGAACGAGCTTGTCCATCACGAATCCTGGGTTCACGCCTGTGCCCACCAAAGCGACGCCTTCTTCTTTCGCAGCGGCGTCAAGCTGCGCGGAAAGGTCCGGATGCTTGCGATACGGGTAGGCGAGCTCCTCGCATGTGGAAACAATGCAGCAGCCCGCGCCGAGGCATTCGAGCAGCTGGTCCATCACGCTCGGTAGATATGAAGAAGTCGAGTGGATCACCACGTCTACCGGCTTTGCGAGTAGGTGGGTTGAATCGCCCGAGACCGTCACGCCCCATGGAGCATCCGTAGCGCCCGCAACTTCGCCCAGATCGCGCCCTGCTTTGGCGGGATCCTTATCGATTGCGCCAACAATTTCGAGGGCGGCTTTCTGGCGCATCAGGCGAGCGATCGAAGCACCAATTGGTCCGACACCGTACTGCAACACACGAATTTTCTTCTTCAACTTGGCCTCGAATCGGGATGAACGACTTCAGGACAGCTCCGAAGTTCTCCCAGTCAGATCGCGCGATACGAAAACAAGTGGACTACGTTAATGGGTTATTCCCTCGACTGCAACCGCATTTCCAGAGCTTGTGGCAGGAACCGCCGCACCGCATAATGTGCCGACCACTTCCCGTGAATTCTCCATCCGACACGCGAACCTCCGGAAAAACTTGGACGAGGGCCGCGCTTCAGGCTCTCTTGCACTACGGCGGCAGCGCCTTGGTTCTTTTCCTGCTATTCCGTTTTCTTTCGGGCCGCCAGATCTGGCACACGCTCGAAACGCTCCCAAGGCACTTGTGGATTTTCGTGCTCATAGGATATCTGGCGACACACTGCATCGGTGTGACGAAGTGGCGGCTCATGGTGGCGGTGGCTGGTTCCGGCATGACGTGGATACAGGCCGCGCGCTGTTATTTTGCCGGGCTTTTTGGCTCGCTGTTTCTCCCTTCGCTGATCGGGGGCGATTTGGTCCGTGCCGGTATGGCGATGCGCATTGGCCGCAGCAAAGCAGGGGTTCTGCTTGGTAGCCTGGTTGACCGAAGCGTTGATCTGGTGGCGCTGGGGCTTTTGGCAGGTATCGGTGCTTTACTGCTGCCTGGCTCGCTCGATCCGAAAGACCGCCGGATTTTTCTGCTGCTCGCCGGGATTGGATTAGTCGGGACTTTGATTGCCGCGGCGATTGCGGCATTTCTCCCCGCGCGGCGCTTCTCCTATCGCATGAGACGGCGGTTCGTGCGAATGAGAATCGCTGCTCGTTCCATGGCGCGGCGCCCTGGGGCCGTAATGGCCGCGCTCATTCTTGCTCTATCGGCGCAGATTGTATTCATTGTTTTAAACATTGCTCTGGCGGAAGCTTGTGGATTGCACTTGCCATTTCGCGTGTGGTTGTTTGCGTGGCCACTGGCAAAACTTTCGGCGGCAATTCCGATTACGCAAGGAGGAATCGGGGTGCGCGAAGCGGCGCTTGCGGCACTCTTGCTGCCATTCGGAGCGCCTGCGGTTCTATCGGTCGCTGCGGGAATCGCCTGGGAGGCTGTTGTAATCGGCGGCGGGATCGTGGCGGGGCTTACTTCATTCCTGATGACTCGGTTCAGTCCCCGGTAGAACTGAGAACGAAAATCGAGCTAAAAAGAAAATCCCCGAGACAGCAGCGTCGTTCCGAGGATTATGAATCCTAGTACGCGTGAGTGCTTCAGACGCGTGAACGAGTAGCGCGAAGGAATTCACGCAACGAAGAGACGTTCGGTCCATATGAACCGACGCGGCCTGCATCTACCGGCAGTCCTAGCATTTCGGCCTGCTCGATGCTCATACCAGCATCATCAAGTTCAGCAAGGCTATATCCTTCTGCGGGCGTTAAACGACGGCCCGAACGATCCAACGGCCGCGGAGGCCGGTGGGTGTGCCAGCGCTTTCTCACTATGTCGAAGAAGTCGTCCCAATCTCTACGATTCCACATGAAGTTCCTCCCGAACGCCCCGGGTTCAGAGATATGGATGCATCACCTGTGCCTTCGGTCGCTTTCCATTTTCAACAGGCCCGAGTATTCGCTCCGCGGACAGGAGCGCTGCCGATAGTAACCCCGCTTGTAGTGGAAAGTCTTGCGTCAACACGAATTGTATCCAGGAAGTTATCGCTTTTTAGGCGCAGGCCGCCATCGGGGATTCCCCGTAGGCGTCCGGCCAACCTCCTTGACTTGGCGCGATACTACACCGTATGTAAATCGCTGCTATACTTCGTGAAACGCTGAAACGCAGGCGAAATGTGGGCCGAGGATGTGAAATGCGCGTTGCGGCAGCGCAAAAGTATAAAGAATGAACAATCCAGTTATCGTCGTTCATTACCACGAATTGTGGTTGAAGGGCCGCAACCGGCGGTTCTTTCTGGGCAAGCTCTTCACGGCGCTTCGCAAGGCGCTCGAAGGGATACCCGTTCGGAGGATCGAGCAACCGGGCGATCGGTTTATCGTTCGTTTGGGTGATGGAGCTTCGCTCGAAGAAGCGACGTCGCGCGTGAGCCGGGTTCTCGGAATAGCATTCTACGCAGTGGCGAAACCCGTCGAGCGCAGTATCGACGCGCTATGTCGAGCATCCTGGGACGAGGTTGAACCACTGCAATTTGCGAATTTCGCGGTAAGGGCGAAGCGTAGCGACAAGTCATTCCCTCACACTTCGATGGAGATTGATGCGGCGATTGGCCGCTATCTGCTCGATCGGTTTCGCGAGCGAGGGCGCGACGTGCGCGTGAAGCTTACCGATCCGGAGCTGACTTGCTACGTGGAAATCACGCCCGGCCCAGCCCTCGTATACGCGCGAAGGATTCCGGGGACTGGCGGACTGCCTGCCAATACGGCTGGACGGATGATGTGCTTGCTTTCGGGGGGTTACGATTCCGCAGTTGCGGCATATCACATGATGAAGCGCGGCGCGCATTTGAGCTTCGCGCACTTCTACAGTACCGGAGCGCGTCCGGGCGAATCGTCTCTTCATATTGCGAGCGAACTCGTCCGCCGGCTCGTTCCATACCAGTTCCACGCGAAACTTTATCGTGTGCCGTTCGAGGCGATTCAGCGCGAGATCGTCCGATACGCGCCTGAAGATTACCGTGTTCTGCTGTATCGGCGCATGATGGTGCGGATTGCTCAGGCTCTGGCGAGGGGCGCCCGCTCGCTGGCCCTTGTAACGGGAGACAGCCTTGGTCAGGTTGCATCGCAAACGCTTCGAAATCTAATCGCGGTCGAAGCAGCCGCGCGGATGCCAGTGTTCCGCCCGCTGATCGGCACCGACAAGATGGAAATTCTGGCCACGGCGCGCAAGATCGGCACGTACGAGACTTCCTCCGAGCCGTTTCACGATTGTTGCCCGGTCTTCATGCCGCGAACTCCGGCGCTGTACGCCAGCGCGGGGGAACTCGATGAGGCGGAATCGAAGCTGGATGTTCGCGCGTTGGTTGCGCAGGGCGTGCACGAAACTACCGTGGAGCGCTTTTACTACCGCGGCGGGAAGGTTGAAGTGATTCCGCCCAAGCCTCGCACCGCGAAGGCAGAGCGGGAACACACTGCAATTGCGTGATCTCAGGGCCGGCGCACCTGCGCACAAGTATTCCTCTGCGTCTGTTCGATGCGCGCGAATTTTCTGCGCTCGCAAAACTCTAAAGAGAATCAGCTGAGGGAAATCTAGCGGTCGCGCCCGCCGTAACCACCTCGATCGCCACCGCGTCCACCGCCACCACCGTGGCCACCGCGTCCGCCGCCACCGCCTCGTCCACCGCCGCCACCACCACCGTGTCCGCCGCGATCACCGCCTCGCCCGCCGCCCCCTCCACCGCCACCGCCTTCTCTCTGCGGACGAGCTTCATTTACTACCAGCGCGCGGCCAAGAAAGTCTTTGCCGTTGAGAGCTGCAATCGCCTTCTCTGCTGCGCCGTCGTCGTGAATCTCGGCGAAACCGAAGCCGCGCGGCTGTCCTGTAAAACGATCGCGGAGCAGCGTGAGTGAATCCGGTTGCACGCCGATTTCAGCAAACAGCGCTTGCACCTGCTCTTCTGTGGCCTTAAACGAGAGGTTCCCAACGTACAATTTCTTCACGGCCGTTCTCCTGGTCCCCGCCAGCGCGGGACACGTCAGCGTAACTGAGGAATGCAAACCTAGCTCGTATCCAGGCCGTAAAAAGCCGCCTTCCTGCAGACCGGCCAGGATGTCCCCGGGAACGCACGAGCATCTTGCGGCAACTACCCCCCGCAGTCAACCACCGCGTCGGTCGAAACGACTTCAACGACAAAAAGGTCCGGAGCGAGCGAGAATTACCTCTCTTGTTCAGTTCCCCAAGAGTTGTCGGCAGCAGACCCCGTGGCATTCGGTGATACGATGCGCGCAAGCTTTCCGGAGATTTCCGTGCTTGGAACCATGATGGACTTTCCGCTCACGCTCGTGCCTATCCTCGAGCGTGCCGGAAAACTTTACGGACAAGTGGAAATCGTTTCGCGCCGGCCCGACCGCACGATCGCGCGCACGAACTATGGGGCGATCTATCGACGAGCGCGGCGGCTGGCTCGCGCGCTGGAGTTGGCCGGACTTGCTCGAGGCGACCGGGTAGCGACGCTAATGTGGAATCATTCGTCGCATCTGGAAGCATACTTCGGCATACCGGCTTCCGGTGGCGTGCTCCATACGCTGAATCTTCGGCTGCACGCCAACGAGCTTGTTTATATCGCCAACCACGCTCGCGATCGCTATCTGATCGTTGACGACGTCCTTCTTCCAATCTATGAATCGTTCCGCGCGCAAGTTCATTTTGAGCGCGTGTTTGTTGTGCCGTTCTGCGGGCAACCGATTCCGCGACAGTATGAAAACTATGAAGACTTGCTCAGTGCGGCCGACGATGAATTTGAATATCCGGTGCTTGAGGAGAATGAAGCGGCGGCGATGTGTTTCACGTCCGGCACGACGGGCAAATCGAAAGGAGTGGTCTATTCGCATCGCGCCCTTGTGCTTCACAGCTTCGCGCAATGCCTGGGAGATGCATTCGCAATAAACCACAACGAGGTGGTGCTGCCGGCGTCTTCGATGTTTCACGCGAATGCCTGGGGCGTTCCGTTTACCGCGACGATGGTCGGAGCGAAGCTTGTCTTCTCCGGGCCTCATCTCGACGCTGAAAGCCTGCTCGACTTGATTGAACAGGAAAAAGTCACGATCGCGACGGCTGTGCCCACGGTCTGGTTCGGTGTGCTTTTGGCCCTTGAAAAAGATCCTGGACGCTGGAAGATCAATCATCCCGTTCGCATTACGTGCGGCGGATCGGCTGTGCCGGAAACGCTGCTTCGGCGCATGGATAAGTTTGGATTCCGGATCACGCATCTCTGGGGCATGACCGAAACAACCCCTTTCGCGACCACCGGCACGCTCAAATCCACATTGGCGCATGGCTCCGAGGACGAAAAATATAAGATTCGTGTGAAGCAAGGATTGCCGGCGCCGTTTGTCGAAGTCCGCGTGATGCGGCTGGAGGGCGAAGCGCCTCGCGACGGAGTGACGTGTGGCGAACTGGAAATTCGCGGACCGTGGGTTGCTGCGAGCTACTTTGAAGCGCCGGAGACTGCGGATCGCTGGACCCACGATGGGTGGTTCAAGACGGGAGACATCGCGACGATTGATTCCGAGGGCTACGTCAAAATTGTGGATCGCAGCAAAGACCTCATTAAATCGGGTGGCGAGTGGATTAGCTCGGTGGATTTGGAGAATGAATTGATGGGACATCCCAGTGTGCGCGAGGCGGCCGTGATTGGTGTCGCGCACCCGAAATGGCAGGAGCGTCCGCTTGCGGTCGTGGTGGTGAAGGAGGGCGCGCGAGTAACTCCAGAAGAATTGCGCGAATTTCTCGCAGCGAAATTTGCCAAGTGGCAGCTTCCTGATGCCTTTGTTTTTAGTGACGAACTTCCGCGCACATCGGTCGGCAAGCTGCTGAAGCTGAAGCTGCGGGAGACATATGCGGATTGGAATTGGGAAACGTAGCTTAGCGGGCTAGGTGCGGTAGCTCGCGTTGATGTTGACATACTCGCCGGTGAAATCGCACGTCCACATTCGCGCGGTGCCCTTGCCGGAATGCATATCTA
>DATNKB010000296.1:0-9309 GCA_035603595.1 Candidatus Dormiibacterota bacterium | reverse complement strand
GTTGTGTCCGGCCGCCGAGACAAAGAAGGGCAAGAGTTAGTCGCCGAACTGCAGAAGCTCGGAGCGCAGGCCATCTTTGTCCGCACCGATGTCCGCAAAGATGAAGACGTGCGCGCACTTGTGGACCAAACGATCAAGCGTTTCGGACGCCTGGATGTGGCCGTCAACAACGCAGGCACCG
The DNA here is from genome assembly GCA_035603595.1 of Candidatus Dormiibacterota bacterium. Taxonomy (GTDB): domain Bacteria; phylum Acidobacteriota; class Terriglobia; order Acidiferrales; family UBA7541; genus Palsa-295. Next base: position 9,128 of record DATNKB010000296.1, on the reverse strand, counting down.
AAGGCGCGCCTGGTCCTGTTACAGAGCAAACCGCCGAAAGCTTCGCCGCCACCTTCGACACCAATGTGCTCGGCACGCTGCTGAGCATGAAGCACGAGCTGCGGGCGATGCTGCCACAGGGAAGCGGGAGTATCGTGAATGTCTCGTCGGCCTATGGAAGCATCGGCGCTGCTTACGCATCCGTGTATGTGGCCAGCAAACATGCGGTGGAAGGGCTGACTAAATCCGCTGCACTCGAAGTCGCGCGAACCGGAGTTCGAGTAAATGTAGTCGCTCCGGGCACTACGGATACGGGCATGCTCACACGCTTCACCAGCACCGATCAAAACAAAGCGGCGCTCGTCTCGACAGTACCCGTCAAGCGTCTGGCAACTCCTGAGGAGATCGCTCACGTCATCGCCTTTGTTGCTTCGCCGAATGCTTCGTACATGACTGGTGCCTCCATCCCGGTAGACGGCGGAATGATCGCCGACTAAACCCATATCAAATATCGACTGCGCGACAGCAGCCCTCGCGCTCGCGCCAGCGTCGTGAATTTGGCGGGGGAGAGGTCAACATCATGGCTACGCTTCAAGGCAAAACCGCGCTGGTAACAGGCGCATCGCGCGGAATTGGCCGCGCTACAGCATTCGCCCTGGCCAACGCGGGTGCACACGTTTTGGTCCACTATGGCCGTTCGGCGCAGGATGCGGAATCTCTCGTCGCCGGTATCCGCTCAAAAGGCGGACGCGCGGAGACACTGGAAGCGGACTTGGGAAGTCCAGATGGAGCGACACTGCTCGCGAAGCAAGTCCGCTCGATCGTTGGAGAGCGATTGGATGTGCTGGTTTCTAACGCCGGAATCACCAAGGCCGCAACCATCAAAGACCACACGGTGGCCGACTTTGACAACCTTTTTGCGACGAATGTCCGAGGCCCGTTTTTTCTCGTGCAGCAACTTCTGCCCGTCCTCGGTGAAGGCTCAAACATCATTGTGATCTCATCGCTCGGGGCGCACGCCGTAGTTGGCAAGCCCGGTTTGAACAACCCCTCGCTCCTTGCCTACGCCTCAACCAAAGGAGCCTTGGAGACTCTGGTCAAAAACTGGGCTGCCATTCTTGGTCCGCAAGGTATTCGCGTAAACGCAATCGCACCTGGTGTGATCGACACGGATATGTCGAATTTTACAAGGACTGATGCAGGCCGCGAGGCCGCTCTTGGAATGCAGGCATTGAAACGAGTCGGCAAACCGGAAGACGTTGCGGACGTCGTCGCGTTTCTGGCATCGGACGCGGCGCGATGGATCACGGGAGCGAGTATTCCGGTCGACGGTGGATCGAAACTCTAGGAACCTTACGGCCAGCCAGCGCTAAACTGAAATTGCACGGAGGGAAAATGGGAGAGGGCCAAGTGGCAAAAATGAACGTGGTGGGTGAGAAGATCGAATCACGAAATAAACTCCTTGTTCTGGAAGCCTTCGACACTCTGTTCAACAAGCGCGACTACGCAGCAGCTGAGAAGTTCTGGTCTCCCGAATACATCCAGCACAGCGCCCATATCGCGCCAGGTCGTGAAGGCTTGTTCAATCTCGTCAAGAGCCTTCCGCCAACGCTCAAGTACGAGCCAGGAACGATCGTGGCCGACGCAGATTTTGTAATCGTCCACGGACGATTTTCGAACTTCGGCCTGCCCGTCAACTGGATTGCAGCAGATATTCTGCGCATTCAAAACAGAATCTTTGTCGAGCATTGGGACGTCATTCAGGATGAAGCGACCGAAGATCAATCGAAAAGCAAAGCTCCAATGTTCGGGACAAGTTTCCCGAAATATTCGTCGACGAATAGAGTGTGATCGCCTGTTAAATCGTGTCGGAGCATACCGTGCCGGTGAGGCGCTGGTCTTCACCACTTCGTAGCCATCTGTCCCGGACTCACATCCCGGAAGCCTTATTCCAGCCACACTCATCCAATTCGCGGGAGGACGATGAGCATGCATCACATACGGCAAGAGAACCTTCCTTTTGTTGGTAGTTCGCATGAGTTTGTCGGAACGGAACAAGGCGACACCGGTGTTTCGGTGTTCCTGTTCCATGGGAAGCCCGGCTCCGGGCCGGGTCCGCATCGGCATCCTTATGACGAGATCCAATTCATCCGCGAAGGCCGCGGAGTGTGGACGGTCAACGGCCAGACCTTCGAGGGCGGCGCTGGGGATATCTTTGTCATCAAAGCGGGCGAGATCCACAGCTTCAAGGCGCTTGGTGATTCTCCGCTGGTGCAAGTCGACGTGCACCTGAGTCCCCGCTTCATTCAAGAGAACCTATAGTCGCTCGGTGGTGTGGATTGCTTCGGGAATGGCAAGTCGCATCGGGTCGCGTTCGCCAGGAATCTTGATTCTTCCCGGGTAAAACTACTCGGCGCAACAATTCTGTTGCAAGGCAGCTTTTGCTGTGGTGTTATTATTCTCCTCAAGTGGACCAGAAATACCCCCGGTCCCAGCCCCCGAACTTCCAACTGGCCGCTTCAAAGGAGAACCCTGCATGCAACACCGCACCATCGTTCTATCGGCGAGCCTCGCCCTGGCACTGCTATTTGGTCCCAGCCTGGCCCGTGCACAGTATCAGGTGACCAACCTGGTTTCGAACCAGGAGAAAACCGCAAAAGTCACAGATCCGTTGATGGCGAATGCTTGGGGCCTGGTCTACCCGCCGAACGGACCTTTTTGGATTAGCGACAATACTTCAGGCTGGTCAACACTCTACGACGCCAATGGAACTAAGGTGCCTCTCAATGTTTTGATTCCTACCGCAGGTGGCGACGGCCCTGGTACGCCCACTGGAATCGTGTTCAACGGATCGCCCGAGTTTAAGATCAGGGGATTCGCTGCTGTCTTCCTGTTCGCCACTCTCGACGGCACAATCAGCGGTTGGGCGCCGCAGGTGAATCGCGATGCAGCCATCGTTAAAGTCACCACTCCGGGCGCCTCATACACGGGTCTGGCTATCTCCAGCAAGGCGTCCGGGAATGTTCTTCTCGCCGCCGACAACGCGAACAACAAGGTGGACATCTACGACGGCACCTTCAAATTGGTAAAGTCGTTTACCGACACCACACTTCCTGCCGGCTTCGCTCCCTTCGGCATTCAGGACTTCGGCGGCCTCGTCTATGTCTCGTTCGCCAGCTCTTCGGGCGCTGCCGGCGGGTTCATTGACATCTATACCGAAGACGGCGAGCTCCTCAAGCAACTTACGCACGGCGCACCCTTGAATCAGCCCTGGGGTTTCGCCATCGCCCCCAAAAATTTCGGAGAGTTCAGTAACACTTTGCTGGTCTCGAACAACACCAATACCGGCACGATCAATGCTTTCAATGCCGTAACCGGCCAATTCGTGGGCACCATGAAGGACGTCAACAATGAAGTGATCCAGATCGATCAGCTCTGGGGAATCGAGTTCGGTGGCGGAGCCGCGGCAGATGGCGCCACCAACCAACTGTTCTTCACGGCTGGTCCCGACAATAATCTCACTGGATTGTTTGGCGTAATCACCGCCAAGTAACGCAAAGCCCTTTGTAAACCCGAACCTTTCTCATGCGAGGGCCGGTCCCGGCGGATCGGCTTTCGCATTCGAGCCTCGCTGAAGCCGATACCAGCTTGTGACGGGCCTTGCCGTTTTGAGAACGGCTGGCGCGCATTTCTGGTTACAGGCTACGTGATTGCCTCTACGCTGTTTGTTGTACCCAGTCCCGCGCAATTCTTGGTCCGCGCAACTCCTGGCGCGCGCGCAACTCCAAGTTCCGCGGAGAACGCCGATTTGGAATCGCGGACACCCCTTCATGAACGAACATAAACTTTCGCACTTTTTGAAGTCGCTTTGGTCGCAGCCAGATCCGGTGATGGCGGAAGCCGCGGTGGCGGGCGAGCTATTGGTGGCAAAAATCCGGTTGTCGCTGGCGGGCCTGCTCTTACTGATACCGCTGATCGACGTTTTCTTCTTTCCACCAGATCCGAAGGAAGGTCTCGTCGGCCTCAGCTTGGGGGCGGGAACCTTTCTTGTGGCCGCAGTGGTCTACGTGCTGATTTCGCGAAACTACAATCCGTCCTGGCTGCGTTTTGCGAGCAGCAGCTACGACGTGACGCAAATCAGCTGCGCGCTAGCCGTATTTCTGATTCTCAACCAGCCGCACACCGCGGTGAACAGCAAGGTTGTCTTTGAGGGTTATTTTCTGGCGATCGGCGCGAGCAGCTTGCGTTATGACAAGCGCATCTGCATCACCGCGGGCGTGCTGGCGCTGGTTGAATATTTTGCGATCGTCTACTACGCGGATACGCATTGGGACCTCAACAACGCGATCTACTCGCCCTATCCGTACGGGTTATTCAGCTGGTCGAATGAAATTGCGCGATTGATTATGATGGCGACGGCTTGCTTGCTGAGCCTGGCGCTGGTGTCACGCAGCCAGAAGCTGTTGCTGGCGGCGACGAGCGATACGTTGACCGGCCTTTTCAACCGCGGCTACTTCGAGGAACGATTCGCGATTGAGCTGAGCCGCTCCGGCCGTTACGGACGCCCATTGACGCTGGCGGTGATCGACGCGGACCGGTTCAAATCCTTGAATGACAATCATGGCCACTCGGCCGGTGATATGGTGCTGCGCAAGATTGCCGAGTTGCTGCGGGATTCCTGCCGGCAGTCGGATACCGCGGCGCGATACGGCGGTGAAGAATTCGTGGTGCTGCTGCCCGAAACGGATATCGAGGCGGCGCGACAAAAGGTGGAATCGCTACGCGAGTTGGTCGCAAGCACGGCGTTCGCGTTGCCCCGGTCTCGGGGCGACGAAAAAGCACAGGTGACCATCAGCGCCGGGTTGGCGACTTTCCCGCAAGATGGAAGCGATGAGAGAGAGCTTTTTGCCGTGGCCGACGAAAGAATGTTCCAAGCCAAAAAAGAAGGACGGAATCGCGTGATCGCCAGTTCCGAGCCGGTTCTGGCGGAAGGCTAGCCGGCGGGGTCAGCGGCGCGTTAAGGTGTCCAGTGAGGGTTCCCGGGCGTTGCGGGAATGTCTCAGATTTTTGCAAACCAGATCGCAAACTTCGAAAATGCAGCAGACATAGCGACCGGCGCCATTAGAATGTGCATCGCTACGAAGAATCCGAGCGCCATGGCAAAAGGTAAGCGAATCCTCCCCCGGCGCCACTCAAAGAACAAGAGCGTCCCGAGAATTACCTCCATCGCGATAAGTGCGAAATATAGCGCGGCCGCAAATCCAGAGACTCCGGGAATGTAAAACACGAAAATCCGCTCCAGTGCCGGTTCCAGCGCGAAGAGCACAGTACCCGCCATGTAGCGCGTGTGGCCGTCCACGTCATTGCTGCGAATGCGCCACACCGCGAGGCAGAGAAAGACAACAAACAGCGTCATCGCGGAGATGTCCAAAAACGCAAATTTCAGGAGTCGGATGGCATTCGTCTGCTGATAGCGGACGATCATCAGCTGAACCATGTGCAAGCCGCTTATGACGAGGAGTGGAGCCAGAACGACCAGAGACGCCCAACCTATTCGCCGGTGAAGCACGAACCTATGATGAGTTATGAGCCAAGACTGAAGTATCGGCACGCTCATCCAGAGGGTTGCCGTGACACCGTGAATCAAGTGCGCAGAATCTGTGGTGGAGAGCTTGCTGAAAAAGGACGGCCAAAAACCGAAGACGGCGACCAGAAAGGCAATCGAAAAGTAGAAGTGAGGCCTTCTCAGCAGGTTTCGTGTCCAGTTGGAAACAGACATCGGCAGAGTATCTTCTCTCTACCGTGCCAATGCAAGAACGGGGGCTGAGATGATCAGGACACAAATTCCTGATCCAGGCCGGGATAGATGTCCAGAAATCCTCTTACCACCATCTATCCCAGACTGAGATAGACGGTGCGAGGGCTGTAATTCGGGAGTGGCTCTCGCACCCATTCCCGCGGGCCAGAGTAGTTGCAGCGTTTGCAGCGTTCGCATCCTTGTGCTGCGCCCGTCCTTCAGGTAACGTGCCACGCATCTTCGAAATGGAACCTCACCTTCACAGTCGGCGAAGCTTTCTTGTAGCTGCCGCAACGGCTTCCGTTGGTTTGGCTCTGAAGCCCGCCTCTGTTGAACCGCAGGACGTGGCCAGCTTGACGTTGAAGGAAGCTTCGGAGATGGTTCGCCGCAAAGCTGTATCGCCCGTCGACCTCACTCAGGCTTGCCTAAAACGCATTGAAACTTACGGCTCCGCGCTAAATGCCTTCATTACCGTGACGAGAGATCAAGCGATTGAAAGCGCGCGTGCGATGGAAGCGGAGCAATTGCGGGGGAAGTGGCGGGGACCACTCCACGGCATTCCCATCGCATTGAAGGACAACATAGACACCGCTGGCATTCGCACCACCGCGGCGAGTGCGTTGTTCAAAGACCGCGTCCCCTCGGAAGACGCTGAAGTGGTCCGGAGGTTGAAGAACGCGGGTGCTATTCTACTTGGCAAGACGAACCTCCACGAATTTGCCTACGGCGGCAGCTCTTCCGTCAGCTATTTCGGGCCAGTACATAATCCATGGGCACTTGATCGGATTTCGGGTGGATCGTCCGGCGGTTCAGCCGCCGCCACCGCAACCGGGCTCTGTTTTGGATCGTTGGGAACGGATACGGCTGGATCCGTTCGTATTCCCGCTTGCTATTGCGGGATCGTGGGCTTCAAACCCACTTATGGCCGCGTAAGCAATCGCGGGGTGGTGCCCCTTTCTTGGACTTTGGACCACGTCGGTCCTCTGTGTCGGACAGTTGAGGATGTCGCCCTAATGTTGGGCGTGATTGCCGGTTATGACGAGCTAGACCCCTCGACTGCAGAAGTGCCGGTTCCTGACTATCGCAGTCTATTGAAGATAGAGACCTCGAAACTGCGCTTGGGCATTCCGCGAACGCCGTTTTTCGATGCTCTGGACCCGGAAATTACGAAAGCAGTTGAGGCCGCCATCGAGCTACTTCGCGAGCTGACGGCAACCATAAGTGAGATCGCACTTCCGTCAACGAGCATTCCCGTTGATGAGATCTACGCCAAGGTGCGGGGTGTCGAAGGTTATGCTTACCACTCGCAATGGATCGCCGAATCTCCAGAGAAATATCAGGCTGCCACTCGCGAGCGGATCGTACGGAATTCCGCGGAGATTAAAGCTTCGGCTTACGCGCAGGCTCGCCGTGAACTCGATCTGCTTCGGCGAGAAATCAAGAAGGTGTTTGCCACCGTGGATCTCCTGGTCACGCCTACGCTACCGAGTCCGCCAGTTTTGATTACTGAGTCTGCCAGCCCCACTGCCGTGAGCATTCGCAACACGTCGCCCTTTGATGTGTTGGGGCTGCCGGCGATTTCTATTCCTTGCGGTTTCACGACTTCTGGCCTGCCGATTGGCCTCCAGATCGTAGGTGCCCCGTTTGCGGAGTCAACAGTGCTGGCGCTGGCTTATGCCTATGAACGCAAAAGCGAATGGCACAAAAGACATCCGACCGTGAATCCCGCATAGCGATTCTTCGGGCCCGATAAGCACCTTAACTATTGAGGTGAAACTCGATATGCAGCCCTCAGATCGCTACTCGATCGAATTGTGTTTACGCAGTACGGGCGCGGCGATATGACGATCTCAACAAGTCCGGTCGCCAGGTCATACACGAGGCCTGATATGGCTCGACCACTTGCCACTCGTTGACGCTCACGGTGATCGACGCGGACCGCTTCAAGTCCTTGAACGACAATCATGGCCACTCGACCGGCGATATGGTGCTGCGGAAGCTGGCTGAGATGCTGCGGGATTCCTGCCGGCAGTCGGACACCACGGCTCGATACGGCGGTGAAGAATTCCTGGTGCTGCGGCCTAAAACAAGATGGAAGAGATGAGAGAGATAAGAGAGATGGCCGACGAAAGAATGTTCCAGGCCAAAAGAGAAGGACGGAATCGCGTGATCGCCAGTTCCGAGCCGGTCCTGGCGGAACGCTACCGTTCACTCAGATAACAACGACGCCGTAGGTGACCTTTTCCGGCTGAATCCGTCTGAGAATTGCTAGCCGCTGATCTTTGCGTAGGCACCATAAAACCGGGAGGTTCCATAATGCGATCGCACGGATGTGCCGCGATGCGGCAGGGTCCGCTCATGGGGGTGTTGGGGCTCGTGCTCGGGCTGGTGGTCGGTTTGCTCTTCGCCTCTGTAGCCACATCTAAGGCAAAGCCCGCGGAGGGACCGACTGCGGAGAACGCGCTGGCAGCGGAACAGGAAATCGCACGGGCGATGGCGAGTAATGAAGCGGATGGAATTGCACGCTCCCTGGCGGATGACTGGATTGTTATCGCTACCTCTGGCGCTGTAGCCGAAGGGAAGTCGGTCTTCGCCGATGGAATAAAGTCGGGTTTCTTAACTCGAAAAACATTCGAAATTTCGGAACCGAGAGTGCGTCTCTACGGAGACGTCGCACTGGTGACGACGAAGGTTCAAACCTCAGGCGTGCTCCAGGGTAAACCCTTCGACGTGACGGAGCGCCAAACCGACGTATTGGTTTGGAAGGACGGGGGCTGGAAGTCCGTCTTGACCCACGAGATAAAGATTCAGAATAACTAGAACCGACGGGTGGGCTGGACGTTTTTCTGAATGGATATCTAGGGAGTACGGATCGGCGCCGGCGGTATGACGATCTCAACAAGTCCGGTCGCCACGTCGTACACGAGGCCTGATATGAGCCACCCGCCCGGTAATGCGGGAATCGCGCGGAGCGCAGCAACGTCGACGGCAATCGCCGCGCGGGGATCGGTGACCGCTTTTGTCTTGAGTTCGCCTTCCAATATTTGAAAATAGCGTGCCAGCATGGCTGGGTCGCCGGCCAGGCGAGTGATGCCGCAATCGGTGTGCTGAAGCACGATAAGGTGAAACTCTCCGCCGCCCCCAGGAATCTCTCCGGCAACCTCACCGATTCGCCCCAGTAGGCCCAACTGCTCCAGCAACGCCGGGGTGATTCGGCCGCCGATGTTGCGCAGCACGACAGCCTCGCCCGGTTGAGTTCCAAGGACATGAGCCGGATCCACACGCATATCCGCACAACCGATGATGATCGCCTTTACCTTGGGCAGTGCCCGCGGAAGTGAGGGCATTAGCG
>DATNKB010000295.1:0-9863 GCA_035603595.1 Candidatus Dormiibacterota bacterium | reverse complement strand
TTCGCAAAAGGAACGCGGCGCAAAGGAAAATGAAACGCAAGCCGCTCATCTTGTGAAACAAGCCGACGAGGCTGCGCTGAAAAACGATCTTCCGGGCGCGCTCGATTTGCTGCAACAGGCGTTGGCCAAAGACCCGAACAGCGGCGCCGCATATTCCATGCTCGCCAAACTCTATTACTCCACAGGCGAAATTGATAAAGCGAGTGACGCGATTGCCAAAGCCCTTGAGTTTGGGCCGCATCAACCAGACTTCCTTTACGTACGAGGGAAGATTGAGGAGAAACAAGGAAAGTTCGATGAGGCGCTAGCCTCCTTCAGAGAAACCACGCTCATTAATCCGCAGGAATCAGACGCTTACTTCGAAATCGGCGTGATTTACCAGCAGCGCAAAGACCTGCCCCGGGCGATGGCCGCGTACAAGAAAGCGGTGGAAATATCGCCGCAGGATCCCGACTACCGCCGCGCGCTCGCTTCGATTCCAACTGGTGCGCCGGCTACGCGCTGAGCTCCAAGCCTCAGCGAGTGCTACTTGGATTGGGCAGGCGGCGTTGGCCGCGTCATCAAATCCATAAACAGCCGGTTGAGTCTTGCGTTATCGATCTCTTCTATGATGTGCACTTGCTGCTCGCCTAGTCCGGGCTGGCTGCCGGCGGGCCATACCAGCGTGTCTCCGTAACTTGGTCCGCGGTCCAGCGAGATGTCCATGTACAGAAATTGTTCTTTGGTGACGATGCTCGGATCGAGCCACGCTTCGGCGGCAAGTTCATCCCACATGTAACCGCCGTGCGTGTATTTGCTGACGTACTGCGCCGCGGGAGAGTTCGATTTTGCGAGATCACCAATCATGGTCTTTGTGAGATCGGTTTTTATGGAAATATCAATTGTGGTCACCGTGATTTTAGGCCACGGAGAGCGAAAGACGATTCGCGTCGCCTCTGGATCCCACCAGCAATTGAAGCCTCGGCGTGGCGCTTGGTAGAACTCCGGGTCCGCAGGCCCAGGATTTATGATGGGCCCCATGAACACAAGCTCCTGAGCGAGTTTTGGGAACTCCGGATCGAGCGCAGTCGCAAGCGCAAGGTTCGTGAGAGGGCCGCCTGCGTAGATCGTGATTTCGTGCGGATATTTATGCACCATGCGAATCAGGAAATGCGCAGCGTCTTCGGCGGAAGGTTTCGTGGTGGGGGCGCCCTCCGGCATTGGCGGAATCGCATAGGGATCGGGCCGGTAACCGGGATTCCATGCGCCTTTATAGACCACCTTGCCATAAAGCTTTTCCCACCGTTCCACGTCTTCGCGTGAATTCACCAGCGGGAAAATCGCACCCGGAACGACAGGAATATCGGTACGCCCAATAATTTCGAGCGTGCGCAGCGTATGCGCCACTTCTTCGTCGCGCCATTGGTCGCCGCTGACGACGGTAATACCGAGCACTTCCGTCTGCGGCGACTGTATCAGCAAGAGAATCGCTTGCTGGTCGGTACTGCCCGGGCCACGCGCGTCCTGGTCGATGATCACTTTGCGCTTCGACTGCGCGGAGACGGATGCAGCTGTTGCAAGAAGCAGAAGAAGTGCCGAGGCTGTCCGTGTTGAACGAAACAAGAGTGAAGCTCCTTTCGGAAGAACGGCGATCGAGAACCGATGCAGTCGAGCGCTCGCAGCTATTTCGCTCCGGGCGTCGGACGCGTCATCAGCTCGACGAATTCGCTGTAGAACTTTTCCTTATCGAGATCTTCCTGAACCACCACCTGCTGTTCGCCAAGCCCCGGTTGGCTGCCCGGCATCCAGACGAGAGTGTCGCCATAGCTCGGGCCGTGATCCACCGAAATGTCCATATAGAGGCTGGTGGTCTTGGTGATGATGCTTGGATCGAGCCAGGCCGCGGCAGCCAACTCGTCCCACAGGTAGCCGGTTTGCGCGTACTTCGCCACGTACCGGGCAGCAGGCGTGGTGCTTTTCGCAATTTGCGCGATTAAATTCTTATCCATGTTCGTCTTCACGGAAATATCCACCGTGGTTACGACGATTCGCGGCCATGGCGAATGAAACACTTTGTACGACGATTCGGGATCAAGCCAGAAATTGAATTCGCGGCGCGGCGTGGTGGCAAATTCGGGATCGTCCGTTATGGGATGGATGCTTCCGCCCATCACGATCAGCTCTTTCGTGAGCGACGCGAATTCGGGATCGATCATCTGTGCCAGCGCGAGATTCATCAGCGGCCCCCCGGCGTAGATCGTCACCTGATGCGGATACTGGCGCACCATCCGAATCAGAAAATGAGCGGCGTCTTCGTTCGCAGCCTTTGTCGTTGGTGTGCCCTCGGGCATCGGCGTAACTTCGAATGGGCCGTGCAGAGGCTTGCCATAATTCCACGCACCCTGATAAACCACCTTGCCGTAGAGCTTTTCCCACCGAGCGGTGGATTCCTTGCTGTTGACGATCGGAAACACCGCACCCGGCACCACAGGAATATCCGTACGCCCTATGATTTCCAGCAGCCGCAGCGTGTGCTGCACTTCTTCGTCGCGCCACGCATCGCCCGTCATCACGGTGATACCGAGCACATCCGCCTTCGGAGAATTCACGATCGCAAGCACTGCCTGCATGTCCGTGCCGCCGGGGCCGGCGCAATCCTGATCGATAATCACTTTGTTCTTGTCTTGCGCAAGCAGCGGAGACGAAATCCCGATCACCGCCGCAAGCAATAGAAGCACGCCGCAACATTTTCTCGCCGTCATTTCCGGTTCCTTTCGATTTGCGCGCCACAGAAAACTCAATACATGATGGTCTTGGTCAGGTGGTGCGGCCAGAACGTGGTGTGATAGTGCGTCCAAAGCCGCTCGTTCACCTGTGGAATGATCACCTGGAGATCGGCCGGGCGCACCTTGTTGATTTCCTCTCGCAACAGCGCCGTTGCATAGATGCTGTGTGCTCGAATCTCGACTTCCTCAGTTGAATCGCGCGGGATTAATTGGTAGCTGTCGATAGCGTGTTCGAGGCCCGGCGAGTAACTATTGATGCCGAGCAGCCGAAGCGCGACAGGAACAATGTAATCGGGAAACGTCGTCATCTTTTCCACGTCGTTCAGCTGTACCGGCCCGTTCTTGGGATAGGTCGCCCATGCGAACCAAAGCCCCAACTGAGCGAGCTTGTAAAATTTGATTTCATAGCCGTCGTACGGGCTCACATCGTTGAATCGAGGGAATTCCTTGGCCATACGCTCGACGAGTCCCTTGCCGCTGTCATAAAGCAGGGGCGGACATGACTTGATGAAATTGTGAAAACGCCCGTCGTATTTGTCGGCCAGGACTGAACCAATTTGGTGCAGCACTTGCAGTTTTTCGTCGAGCATAGGCATTTCGATATTACCCGCAAAGATTTTCTCGATCTCTGGCCGTGTGATCTTCGCGAGAAATCCGCCGTCGAGAATGGGCACACCGTTGTGCATCGCCCGGTTCAAGCAGGCGAACATACCGTCTGAGTCGGACGTATGCTGGCCTTCGTAATCCACCTGAAATTTCACGTGGCTTTTAAAGTCGGTAAAGGCGGTGTCTATTGAATTGGCCACCAGAATTAAATCGACGACATCGTTCGGATCCGTCGATTTGACGCCGCTCGGAACAGGATAGGTCGGCATAGCCAGATCTTCGTAACCCATCCAACTTGCGACTTCGAGAATCTTGTCAACGTGGGTGAAGACATCACGTGAGTTTTCGATCGCGGGCCGAATACTTTCCAGCACTGGGCTTCCAATCGGTTTTGGCCATCGAATCTCTGCCGAAGAGGCCGCCCTCCGGCAAGTTGCCGCGAGGGTTGATGATGAAAGAAGCCTTCGGCTGGCCAGGATTCCAACTGGAAGTGCAGACAGAGCTTTAACGAATGCACGCCTGCTTGTGCCCATCGAGAACCCCCGAGGGAGATCTAGTACATGATCGTCTTGGTCAAATGGTGCGGCCAGAACGTGGTGTGATAGGGCATCCAGAGCCGCGCGTCGATCTGCGGGATGATGATTTGCTTGTCGGCGGGGCGGATTTTGTTCACTTCCTCGCGAAGAAGCGCTGTGGCGTAGATGCAGTGCGCCCGGATTTCCACTTCCTGCGTGCTGTCTCGCGGAATCATCTGGTATGTATTGATCGCATGCTCAAGCGCGGGCGAATAGCTGGTGATGCCCAACAGGCGCAGCGCAACGGGCACGATGTAATCCGCGAAGGCGGTCATCGCGCCGATATCGTCCAACTGGAATTTTCCGGCCGGGTGCAAGCTGGAATAGACGAACCAGATGCCGAGCTGCGGCAGCTTATAGAGCTTGATTTCGTGGCCGTCGTACTGGCTCACGTCGTTGAAGCGCGGAAATTCCACCACCAGCCGATCGATGATGCCTTTGCCGTTGTCATAAAGCCGCGGCGGGCAAGAATGGATGAAATTTGAGAAGCGGCCTTTGTATTTCTCCGCGAGCACCGGGCCCACCTGGTGGAGCACAGCCAGCTTTTCATCGAGCATCGGCATTTCAATGTTGCCCGAGAAAATCTCATTCAGTTGCTGACGCGTGATCTTGGCAAGAAAACTTCCATCGAGAATGGGAATGCCATTGTCCATCGCTCGCTTCAGGCAGGCGAACTCGGCTTCGGAGTCCGACCAGTGCTGGCCGGCATATTCCGTGGTGAATTTCACGTGGGTCGAGAAGTCGGTGAAGGCCGTGTCGATCACGTCCGCGACCATGATGAAATCGATCGCTTCGTTGGGATCGTTCACGCCCACGCCCGCCGGCAAGTGATACTCCGGCATCGGCAGCTCTTCATAAGCCATCCAGCCTGCCACTTCGACAATTTTGTCTACATGCGTGTGGACGTCGCGGGAATTTTCGATTACTGGCCGCAGGCTATCGAGGACAGGACTGCCAATCGGTTTGGGCCAGCGAAGAGGCGCGTCTGATTTCACGCCATCGAGATTAACACCGGAGGGATTTTCGCCGGCAGCATGCCGGAGGGGATTCCCTCCGGCAGCCGCCAGCATCACTGAACTTCCAAGTCCTTGCAAAAACCGCCTGCGTCCGCCAGGGCCGAAAGTCATCAGAAGATGAATTTAGCTCCTGCCTGGAAAGCAAACGGTGTGCTGCCCGGAGCGATCTGGTTGATGAAGCCGAGTGCCGAGGAATCTGGCCCGCGCCGCGTGAGCTTCGGAAGCGAAGTGAGAGGGCTGCAATTCCACCCGATCTGTCCTGCCGGTCGCGCTACGCAGTTCGCGGTGTAGTCAAGATTCGCGTTCGTGTCCGGATCCGAATACACGTTGCCGCGATTGGTCAGGTTGTAGAAGTCACCCGAGAGCAGCACATGGTAGCGGTCGCTGAGTTTGAAGTCCTTCTGAATTCGAGCATCGAGCTCCGCGAATCCGGGCTGATCGTAAGGGTAGCGACCGACTAGAGCCGCCTTTCCGTTGGAAAGAAGAACGCTTGGTCGATCGTTGTTGTGAGAGAACCCAGAGTTTGCGACGCCGTCGCCGTTGATGTCTCCGTTGAAGGATCCAAAAGGAGCCCCCGGTGTGCCCGTGAGATATAGGGGAAACGGCACTCCGGTGTGAGCGATCACCGAGGCGCTGGCGGCAAACCCCATTGGAAACTCGTATACGCCGCTGGCTTTGAATTGGTGCTTGATATCCAAGCCGTTGCGGCCATAGTCGAGTCCGATGTTGAATGGATCCTGCTGGCCAAAATAAGTATCCGTGTCACGCTCACTCGCGCCATTGTCCTTGTTTTGCGACCAGATATAGTTCGCGAACATCTGGAAGTGGTTGCTAAAGCGCTTGGTCAAATTGAACACAACCGATTCGTAGTTTCCGCGCGCGTAGCTCGCTGTTTCATTCGTGCTAGAGGCCAGCGTCGGGTCGAGAAGTTCGGGCCCCAGCGTAATTGGATTCTGCGCAATGATTGTCCGGCCAAACGGGTCAGTTCCCGCAGAAACGAAATTTCGATACCACGCTTCTTCCGAGCCGTAGCCGCCCGTGCGCAGGTGCTGAGAATTAGCCCACGCAAAAGTAACGGTGGCGAGCCAGCTTTTTGCGAAGGTATGTTCGATGCTTCCGGTTAGGTTCGAAATCCGCGGATTCAGGAAGTTCGGATCCACTAGGTTCGGGCCGGGGCAACCGAACTGGGTGCCGCAGAGTTCATTGATGCTGTTGGGTACAGTCGCAGGGAACAGATAAGGGAAGCCTGCGGATGGCAAACATGAGGGGCCAGAGAAGCAGAAAAGGCCAGTTGTTCGTCCGCCACCGGCCGTCGGCAGAAAGATCGTCGGCAGCTGAGCGTAGTATAGGCCCCACGCTCCGCGGATTACAGTGGGAGACTCAGTCGATCCCACATTCCACGCAAAGCCAAGACGCGGCCCCCACTGCTTCCAATCATCCGGCACACTTTGCGGAATCGATATTGGGCGAGAGCTTGATCCGGTTCCGATATACGTCTGCGTTCCCGGGAAAGGAGTCTGCGGTTGTGGGTTCTTCGTTCCGTCCCATCGGAAGCCGTAGGTCAAAGTGAAGCGCGGCGTGATCTGCCACTTGTCCTGCAAAAACAAACCGATGCCGGTCTGCCATGCTGGTTTGAGTAGTCCGGCCACGTTGAGTGGGGTGTTGTTGAGTCCGAAGTTCTGAATGAATCCAAAGGGGAGTACAGTGCCGCCCGGACCGTAGGCGTTGTTGAAATCGCTAAACGAACCGAAATCATATTGCCCGGCCGTCCAGCCCAGGAAGCTGTCGTTGCTGTCGCGAAACGCGTCGACGTCTCCGCCGAACTTAATGTCGTGCTTTCCGAAGGAATATGCAAAGGTGTCGCCGACCTGAACCTTGGAGTTGGTCCCGGTAATCGGCAGGTAGTAGCGCTGCCCGATGATAGAAGGTCCGATTACGTTCGTTTGCTCGCCTAGGCCGTTGGGGTTGCGGTTACGCGTCTCACGCGCCAGGTTAACGCGGAATTCGTTTACCTTCCGACCCATCACGGTGTTCACTGCAAACGCGCCGCTCACGCCTTGATTGATGAAATTCTCGGTTCCACCGAAAGAGATCGGAGTTACGTTTTGGCCGAGGCCGCCCGTGAATCCGCTCGTGTGGTTTCTCGTACCGTAGATGCGCGCACTGAAGTGATTGGCCTGGCTGATCTGCCAATCATAGTGACCCAACACAGTGAAGAGGTTCTGGAATTGATTGCTGGGGCCATTGAAATCCGCGAGGCTATTTACCCCGTAGCAGGCGTTCAAAAACGACTGGCCCAGCGCCGGAGTGGGGGTGCAAGAAGCGGGAAGGGCGAATCCGGCCGTTGCCGGACCTGGGAGCGGAATCTGTCCCGGACCGCAGGGTGTGGCTGTTCCAGCTGGACCCGTGCAGTTTGAAAATACCGGCCCCGTTAATCCTGTGAGCGTCGCATTGCAGTCGGCGACACTGCCTCCGCCGCACAGGTTTGAAACGAGCGGCCCGTTTTCACGCTGTACGTCACCCGCGATATAGAGAAATTGCTTGTCCTTTACGATTGGCAAGCCGATAGAACCGCCGAGCTGATTTTGATTGTCGATGTTGGGAGCAAAACCCAGGGCATCGTTTGCCGTCAGGCTGCTGCCGCGATAGTACTCGTGCGCTTCACCATGCCATTCGTTCGTGCCGGACTTGGTGATCACGTTGATCAAACCGCCGGTGGCGCGGCCGAACTCCGGGGCGAAGCCGTTCGTTACCACTTGGAATTCCTGCACGGATTCGAGAGGAATCGTGAAGTTCTTCGTTTCCAGCGAGCCAAAGAATTCACCGAAGAAGTTGTTGAAGCTGTCTTGGCCGTCGATCACGAGACCGGCGTAATCGCTCTGTTGTCCGCCAAGGCGAATGCCGCCGCGCAGACCGGGGACAACCTGCGCAGACGAACTCAATTCGGCCAAGTCGCGATAATCGCGGCCCGAGAGGGGCAGAGTCTCGAGGTTCATTGTGTTGATAACCTGATTGATTCCAGCCGTGCTGGTATCCACGGCGCCAGCTGCGGCCGCGGTTACGGTCACCGATTGAGTCTGTCCTTTAACGGGTAGTGTGATATCAAGCCCTAAGCTCCCGCCGATTTCGACGTTGATATCGGTCAGCGTGATGCTCGCGAACCCCGACGCTTCGGCCTTGATTTCGAATTTTCCAGGAATCAAATTGGCGAAGTCGTACGAACCCGACTGATCCGTGGTTTGTTCGTGCTGGTAGCCCGTCGAACTATTGGAGATCGTCACCTTTGCGCCAGGAACGAGCGCATGCGACGAATCGTACACGAAGCCGTGTACTTCGCCGCGCTGCAGGTTCTGCGCGTTCGCGTTGCCTACCGCGCAAAGCGAGAGGGCCAGCACTAACGCCAAAAACGCAATCTTGAAAATCTTCATCGTCAATCCCCCGTTTCGTTGTTTCCTGTTGCTCCGCAAATGTGTTTCCGAAACTCTGTAATCGACTGCTACTTCCCTTGAACCCGTGAAATAAAGAGCTGTATGAATCGTTCCGAATCCACTCCCGTGCAAACCTGAACGTTCGGCGTCACTTTCTCCAGACCCTCGATTACGTAGTGGTCGCCGTGCAGAACGTTTTTTTCAAATTCGTTACGCCGATTCGCCACCGTCTCGCCGCGCGAAAATTCGCCCCGGGTCTCCACTTCCACGCGCATCGCTTCCGTTTTCATTATCGTCGGATCGATCGCCGTCCCAATCGCCAGCGAATCGTACATAGGCGAGCCGGGCGATCCGAATTTCTCGGAAAGATCCACCAGGAAAGTGTTCACCTGCACCATGAAATCATTTTCCGGCCCGTGTGTTTTCGTGAGCTGTGCCAGGTGTTTGCGCGTGAAGAGCGTCATATTGCCGACGTCGAGTCCCGCCATCGTCAGCGGCCAGCCCGCCTGAAAAACGATCTGCGCTGCCTCAGGATCGTTGTAAATGTTCGCTTCCGCCGCGGCATTCACATTGCCGCCAGAAATCGAGCCGCCCATCACAATCACTTCTTTCACCAGCGGCACGATCGAGGGATCTTTCAACACGGCCAGCGCAATGTTTGTTTCCGGCCCGATCGGCAAAAGCGTGATTTCGTGCGGATACTGGTGAACCATCTCAATAATCAAGTCCGGTCCGAACCGCGCGTCCGCCTTGCACTTGCTCGCCGGCAATTCCACATTCGCGAGCCCATTTTTCCCATGCCAGAATTCTGCGGTGATCAGCTTTTGAAACAGCGGATGCTGCGCTCCGCGGGCCACCGGAATGTCGCAACGATTCGCCAGCGAAACCATTCGCAGCGCATTTTCGAGACCCTGCTCCACAACCACATTTCCGGGAACCACAGTCAGCGCCCGCACATCCAGCTCCGGCGAATTCAGCGCCAGCATGATGGCCACCGCATCGTCGGTGCCCGGATCGGTATCGATGATCACTTTCTTCGGAGCGGCGGGAGCGACGGCGAAGCCGGCATGCGCAGCAGTAGCAGAGAAGCCGAGAAGGGCGATAATCGCGCCGACAGCGCCGGCGCGCAATCTGGCTCGCAACCTTTTCGATATGCTTGCAGAATTCAAAATTGATTCCTGATTGAAATTGAAGGGGAGAAACCTAAATCCTAAACGGACACGACCCAGCGCGCTTGTACAACGATCTTCCGTCACTCTCGGCTTCCCACCCCTGGTGCCGAATCGGACGCAAGGCTAAGCCTGTGTCCGCGTAGTGTCAAGATAAAACTGAGGTTGCGGGAAAAATTTCCACAGCGGAGTCATATAAGAATTCGTTGTCGTGTGGAATTTAATACGTACCTCCGAGCTACGTATATGTGCCATTCGAGTAATTCCCGCCTCGCGTCGTCTTCAAGGACCGTTGCAGTGCGCG
>DATNKB010000294.1:0-6055 GCA_035603595.1 Candidatus Dormiibacterota bacterium | reverse complement strand
GGCGCTCGCCCGAACGAGCTTCGGGATGCGGCGTTTCGACAAAGAATTCTCTCGATTCCGAAGGGCAAGGTCGCGACGTACGGTCAAGTGGCCGCTGCCGCCGGATACCCTCTTTATCACCGGGCGGTCGCGCGGCTTCTGCGCGTTACATCTGGACATTCGATTCCGTGGCAGCGGGTGGTTGGGGCGGGCGGCGCGATTAAACTTCGTTTTGAGGCGGGAGCAGAACAGCGACTCCGTTTAGAAATCGAGGGCGTGAGATTTCGCGGGCGCAATGTGGACCTTGCGGCCCATCAGCACGCATTCGGCGGTTGGGACGATCCATACGGGTGAGCCGCTAACCTGCTTGAGGCAACGAGAGCGCATCCTGAAAAATCTACAGCCAGGAATTCAAAAACTTTTAGCCTTTTTGGTCCAGATGTGCATCAAATAGGTTGTATGGCCAAGAGGACCGACAATCCGAAGATGGGCCGCCCGAGAGAGTTCGACACGACGGCTGCGCTGGATGCAGCGATGCGCGTATTTTGGGAAAAGGGTTTCGAGGGAGCCACTCTCAAGGACTTGACTGACGCCATGCGGATCAATCGCTCCAGCATGTGGGCTGCTTTTGGCAACAAGGAAGAACTTTTCAAAAAGGCATTCGGGCGCTACATCGACACGTATCAGGGATACATACGCGAAGCTCTTGGGAAGCCTACGATTAGGGAAGTAATCGAATCATCGCTTCGTGGCACCGTGGATTTCCTGGCGACTCCTGGGAATCCCAAAGGTTGCCTATCGGTGCATGGAGCGTTGGCGGTTGGAGACGAGGCAGACCCAATCAAACAATGGCTCATTCAGACTAGGAGGGACGGGCTGTCGCTCGCGAGAAAGCGATTCGAGGAAGCGAAAAAGTCTGGAGATCTGGGAGCAGATGTGGACCCCGCGGCATTGACCCGCTACGTTGCGGCGCTCATCCAGGGGCTTGGTGTACAGCACGCCAGCGGAGCCACCAAAGCAGAACTGACTCGAATCGTCGATACCGCCCTTCGCTACATGGGCTATGAAGACGGTGGCTCCCGACTGGCGCCATAAGAGGTTCAAGCTCGCCGGCGGCAGCGAGCCTGAGCCCCTTCGGGTCACAGATTAATCTAGAAAGTGAAGCCCCCGTTGACGTGGAAGTTCTGTCCCGTGATCCAGATGGCGCGGGGCGACAGCAAGAACACTGAAGCTTCCGCAATATCCGACGGCAATCCCAGTCGTCCAAGCGGAACCATAGCCGCGGCTGCTCCGGGAGGCGCCCCCATTGCCGCCATGATCTCGTTGCGGATAATGTCGCCACCCGGTGTCTCGACCCCGCCCGGAGTAACGGTATTGACGCGGATCTTGTTCGCCGCGCCAAGTTCCTTCGCGAGCGCCTTCGTGTAGTAATTCAGCGCGGCTTTGCTAGATCCATAGTGCACCAGTGGACCGTTCCCCGGCAGGTCGCTTCCAGACGAGATCATGAGGATCGAGGCGTCTTTGGCCTGCTTCAGCGTAGGTAGCGCGGCATTCGTGATGCGAACGGCAGACAAGAGATTCGACGCTATCGTTTCCTGCCAGTCGGCGTCCGTGATCGCTTCCGAGTTCGGAAGTCTCAGCTTTGCGGCGGCGGCGTTGTTCACGAGAATGTCGAGTCCGCCAAGTACCTTGATTGACTCTTCGACGATCTTCTTGCATCCCTCCGGCGTGAGGATGTCACCTTTAATGAAGGTCGCGCCCTTCGGAGTCTGTTCATGGCGATTGCGCGCGACGACTACCACCGAAGCGCCTCCGTCAAGGAGACGTTGAGCGATGGCCGCCCCGATGCCTCGGGAACCTCCTGTGACGAGAACGCGGCGATCCGCGAACTCTCTCGATAGATCGAGAACTGAATTCGACATAGTTTTCTTTTCTCCTGCAGAATAGGCCTGAGCGGTCTTATCGTAAGTTATTCTGAACCTATCGATTCAGATGTCGGCACTCCGTCCTTGGATGCAAATATTTCTTGTCGAACCGCAGGATGACTGGAAGCACCCGATTCCCATATTCAAACCATCGGTGCCAGGGGAGGCCGAACATTTGAAATTTTTTGTGCATCCATTCGGCTCGCGCATACATCTGAACCGATAGATCCAGAAATGGCGCGGGGACGCGAAAGGATATTTACAGTGGGCAAACTTTTAGTAACGGGCGCAAGTGGGGA
Organism: Candidatus Dormiibacterota bacterium; assembly: GCA_035603595.1. Taxonomy (GTDB): domain Bacteria; phylum Acidobacteriota; class Terriglobia; order Acidiferrales; family UBA7541; genus Palsa-295. Next base: position 3,852 of record DATNKB010000294.1, on the reverse strand, counting down.
TATCGGAAGAAAGACACTTCTCCACTTGCTGAAGAGGGTTCCCGCGAACCAACTGGTCGGACTCGTCCGTGATCCAGCTAAAGCCGAGGACCTGGCCGCCCTGGGTGTGGAATTACGGCGGGCAGACTACCTGGACCCGGCGTCGCTCTCCGGCGCCTTTGTTGGCGTTGAAAAACTCATGCTGACTTCAACCCACGCCTTTACAGATCGAAAGACCGCTCATGCAAATGTCATTGATGCAGCGATCGATCGAGGCGTCCACCACGTCGTCTATATGCCGATATTCCGTAAGAAGAATTCCGGCGTCCAGATGAAGGAAATAACCGAGGAAGATATCTTCACCGAAGAGAAGCTGATGGCCTCGGGGCTGACCTACACTTTCGCCTACCATCCTCCCTTTCTCGATGTTCTCGGCTTCTACATCGGACCGAAAGCGCAGGAACTAGGCGTCCGTGTCCCAGCCGGCAACGGAAAATTTGCTGCGGCGACCCGAGACGACTTGGCAGCAGCGCACGCGGCGATTTTAGCCGGAGAGGGGCACGAGAACAAGAGGTACTCGCTGACCGGCGACCCTGCCGTCTCCTTCTCCGACATCGCCGACATCCTCTCAAAGATTCAGGGAACAAAGGTGCCGTACGTCGCCATTTCCGACGCGGAATATCTGGAGTCCATTAGCAAGGGCGTTCCAGATTTTATTGCGCAGTTCGTACTTGAGTGGGTCCGCAACATGAATGCGGGTGAATGGGACGAGCAAACCAAGGACTTGGAGTCACTCATTGGTCACAAGCCAAAGTCGCCTGCAGAATTTTTCCGCGACGGCTACCGCACTCAATAACTCTTCGAATCACGACTGGCGAAAGGGGGTATTCGAATGAAAATCGGCTTTATCGGGGCTAGCGCCGTTGCCCAAACCATTTCCAAACATGTGCTGCCGTATGGACATCAGGTGGTGCTCAGCAACTCGCGGGGCCCAGATTCACTCGTCTCGCTCGTCAAAGAGCTCGGTCCTGGAGCAGAAGCGGGGACTCCTCAGCAAGCTGCGGAGCAAGACCTGGTGGTTCTAGCTGTAAGGTGGTCCAGCGTGCAAGCGGCTTTGTTCTCTGTCGCCGACTGGAAAGGCCGCATCCTCGTAGATGCCACCAATCGGATTGCCAGCTATAGCCCTTTGACCTTAGGTGATATCTCTGGGCGCACCTCCAGTGAAATCGTCGCGGACCTTGCACCCGGAGCAAATGTCGTGAAAGCGTTCAACTCGGTGCCGATGTCCTGGATCTCTGATTTTTCCCCATCTAAGCCCCGTACTCTTCTTTGCGTCTCTGGTGACGACGATGAAGCCAAGAAGCCGATCAAAGCGCTTATAGAGCAGGTTGGCCTAGCCTGCGTAGATCTCGGATCGCTGGCAATCGGTGGACGACTCCAGCAACTAGGAGGACCGTTAGCGGGTATCAAGCTCACATTTACTGAGAGATTCGTACTATGAAGGCCCTGGTTTACGAGACGGCACACACTCTCGACAACTTCGCAATAGGACTACAGGAAGTTGCGGAGCCCACGGTCCGTGAGTTCGACGTATTGGTTGAGATTCACGCGATCGCGATTAACCCAGGTGAAACGTTCTTTCGTAGGACGCGCAGTGCCGAGCCGGGCGGTCGCGTCCTTCTCGGATGGGAATTTGCCGGAGTTGTCATTGAGACCGGGTCCGCAGTCCGAAACTTCAAGGCTGGGGATCGGGTTTTTGGTACTGGAGACTTGTCGCGAGATGGTTCGTGGGCGGAGCGCCTAGCTGTTGACTCTCGGATCATCGCCAAGATTCCTGACCAGCTCTCTTTTGTCGACGCGGCGTCCCTTCCGATCGGCGCGCTCACAGCTTGGGAGGCCATGTTCCGGGATCAAGGTGCCCTGCCGACTGGGGTCGGCCGTGTACTTATCGTTGGCGGTGCTGGAGGAGTCGGCTCGCTCGCGACGCAGCTCCTGAAGGCGAAGACAAAGGCTTTTGTCATTAGTACCGCATCGCGTCCGGAATCCCGCCAATGGTGCCTGGACATGGGAGCCGACCTCGTCATTGATCACGCGAGGGACATTGAGGACCAACTGGCGTCAGCTCACATCCAGCAGATAGATATGGTGCTTTCCACAGCCAAAACCGCCGACAATCTTGGTTGGATCGCCAACTTACTCCGCCCATTCGGGCATCTCTCCGTCGTAGATCTGTCTCTGTCAATCGACGCAAATGCCCTCATGCTGAAGTCCGCATCGCTGCACATGGAAATGGTATTCAGCAAGATTCTGAATGGGCGTGACTTCAAGAGCCAGGGCGGGATTCTCGAAGATGTAGCAGCTCTCGTCGTGGCAGGACGCGTGCGCGCAATTGCGAACACCCGACTGGACGGTCTGACGGGCGAAACGATGAGGGCCGCCCATGCGCTCGTTGAGACTGCGCGGACCATTGGCAAGGTCGTCATCGCAACTTGATTGATCCGCCAGCCCGCCTGCCGGTCAGTGTGAACGCCCCAGGGTCTTGAAACCCACATGAGCGAGAGGTCGGCGTTCCGTCGATTGGCTGTTGTCTGCGGTGGCAGGCGTCGGCACAAGAGAGGAACGGGCGTTTTTCAGCCAAGTGACCAATTCACCGGGCACTGGGGCTCTCAATGCGGTCGTTCGATTCCTAGTTCGATTCGTTGACAGCACCACGTATTCGTTCACTGGCGAAAAACGGCCCGCATGTTGTTGCGCCGCTTAAGTATCAAACCGGGCGGAATTTGAAAGCAAGAAGCGGAGTGGCAGAGGCTGGAATCGCTGTTAGATTCATACTTGTAAGGACGAGTTAAAAGGAACACACATGAGCATCTCAACGAAAAATTCGCTCGCAACGATCGCGGAAAACGATCCCCGTTGGGCCTCCGTGGTAGCTCGCGATCCCCAGGCGAAGTTTTATTATTCCGTCAAGACGACGGGTGTTTACTGCCGCCCCTCCTGTGCGGCTCGTCTCGCCAGACCTGAAAACGTGCAGTTTCACCGGACTTGCGAAGACGCGGAAAAAGCGGGGTTCCGTCCCTGCAAACGCTGCAAGCCGGACCAGGCGTCGCCGGTCGAGCAGCATGCAGAGAAGATTGCTTCCGCATGTCGCCTGATCGAAAGCTCTGAAACGCCGCCCAGCCTCGAATTGCTGGCACAGCACGTCGGCTTGAGCACCTATCATTTTCACCGCGTATTCAAGGCGGCAACGGGGCTTACGCCCAAAGAGTACGCGGCCGCACACCGCGACAACCTCGTGCGAAAGTCGCTCAACAAGAGCGATACGGTGACGGAAGCGATTTACGACGCGGGCTACAACTCGAACAGCCGTTTCTATGAAACCTCGAATCAGGTATTGGGTATGACACCTTCAAACTATCGCGCCGGGGGAGCTCAAACGGACATCCGCTTCGCCGTGGGCGAATGCTCTCTGGGCTCGATCCTCGTAGCTCAAAGCGACCGTGGTATCTGCGCCATTCTTCTGGGGGACGACCCGGACTCGCTTGCGCGCGATCTGCAGGACCAGTTTCCGAAAGCCAATCTCATCGGCGGTGACGCCGGTTTTGAGCGGCTCGTCGCGAAAGTGGTCGGGTTTGTCGAAGCGCCGGCACTCGGCCTCGATCTTCCTCTCGATGTCCGCGGAACCGCCTTTCAGCAGCGCGTCTGGCAATCGCTGCGGAAAATTCCCGCGGGCTCGACCGCAAGCTACACGGACGTTGCAAAGCTGATTGGTTCTCCGAATTCGGTACGCGCGGTCGCCCAGGCCTGCGGCGCCAACGCGCTGGCGGTGGCGATCCCCTGCCATCGCGTGGTACGCAACGATGGCGCATTGTCGGG
>DATNKB010000293.1:0-10374 GCA_035603595.1 Candidatus Dormiibacterota bacterium | reverse complement strand
CGGCAGCAAAGAGTCCTTGAACACCGCGATTGCCTCCGCGCAGCGCGCCGACACGGCGGTTTACTCGATCTTATTTGCGGACGAGGATGCTTATGGCTCGGGTGGCCGCGGCGGTTATGGAGGCCATGGCGGTTACGGCGGAGGGGGACGAGGTGGCGGAGGCCGTTATCCGCAGCAAGACCGCCCGGACGGCAAGAAAGTGCTCGAACGAATCTCGAAGGAAACCGGCGGCCAGCTTTTCGAAGTGAAAAAGAAACTCCCCATCGAAGAAATTTACGCCCAGATCGAAGAGGAACTGCGCAACCAATACAGCCTCGCCTACACACCCGATCGCCCCGGTGACGATGCGACCTATCACCTGATCCACGTCACGGTGGACCAGAAAGATCTCATCGTCCAGGCGCGCGAAGGCTATTACTCAGGCCCCTAGCACACTGCCCAGCCTGTCTCTCACTTGCGTTCCGGAATGCCTCGCACCAGCAGGACAAATCCGCTGGTGCCGGCTCGCCGATCCTTCGAGATCTCCTGATACTCTGGCGAATCCATGAACTCACGAAAATCCGCTTCGCTCGCGAACGCAAGCATCACCACCTTATCCCGATCCCAGTCGCCTTCGACAACCACCGGATGCTCATCCGCCGCTAGAACTGTTCCCTTATAACGATTCATCACACCCATAAACTGCGCCTGATATCGTCCATACACCGCTCGATTGGTAATCGAGAACATCGCAATCGCGTAGACAGCCATTGTTTTCCCCTGTCAATGTGCAGCTTCGCAGTGCGTCGCTTTCCAACTCTTCGCGTGAAGTGTTGTACGGCATGCTAGCAAACAAAAAAGGGACCCTATTTGCGGGCCCCTTTCGCGTTGTCTGGACGGAACAGCGCTAGTTATTCACTTCGAAGTTTGCGCGCTGGTGGCTTCCTGCTCCAATTCCGATGCATGCCAGGAAGAATCCGGATTAAAGCTCTTCATCGCCTTCGCTTCTGTCTCGGTCTTCTTCCCGAGATCCTTTTCGTGGACCACCCCGTCCGAGCCAACGACAAAAGTCATCACACCCGACGACCGATATTCCGCCGGATAGGCCATGATTGCGAATCCACCGGTCATTTTGCCGTCAACCATGTAGCTCTTCGCACCGCCCGGAGCATCCTTGCCCTGATCCGTCAGCACTCGGAAGTAATAGCCCCGGAATGGCGTTGCAGATGCATTTTTGCTCGCCGTATCTGCAGCCGCAATCTTTGGCCCGATCGGACTCTTCGGTTCGCCGCTCCAGTAGAGACCATTTTTCTGATCCGGGTCGCTCGTGATCTTTGCAGCGTACACGTTCTGCATCGCGAAGTACTCCTTCTCCGCGGCGGCCAATTGATCACAAACCCGAATCGTAGAGATCTCATTCTTTCCGATCCGGCGGAAAAGCACTGCCTGTTTCGCGGCTTGGCCGTCGAAGTACCACACGTTGCCTTTGTTCGCGAGCGGCATTGGCGTGGGCCAATTGTCCACACCGACGTACAGCGTCGTTGTCCCGTCCGGTTCCTTGACAAGCCGGTGCATTTCTTCGTACCGCTTGACGAAGTGCGCCCGGTGCTGCGCGTCCTGTTTGTCGTCGCCCGACGAAATAATTTCCTTCGCGCTCTTACCGATGATCTCGATCAGCATTTTTTCGTCGTTGTCTTGCGCAGCTTTTACGAGAGCCTGGCTCGCATCCTCCGCCGACGAGAAAGTCTTCTGCCCCTTCTCCTGCGCGAGAGTACGGATAGGTAGGCATGCTAGTAGAATCGCCGCCGCTCCAACCCCAACCAGATCGCCCCAGCCGAAATTTTTACCTTCGATCTTCATCAAGCGCATATCTCTTCTCCGTGTCGCACTTTTTTATCTCATTATGCTCACGCGAACCCTGTCTCTTACCGGCGCCCGCCTCCGCCACCGCGACCGCCGCCTCCGCCGAAGCCCCCACCGCCGCCGCGACCGCCGCCGAAGCCGCCTCCGCCATAGCTGGACGAACCTCGCGACTCATAGCTCCTCGTTTGTCCGCCACGGTCGTAGCCGCTGAACCCGCTGGAACGCGTGTTTTCCCGTTGATTCTCACCGCCGCCCCAGCCTCGACTTTCGTCTCGGTTCCCTTCGAAAGGCTTCGTGGTCGCGCCCGGACGGTTGTATACGTTGCTGGGCGAGCGACCGTTGTCGCGTCCACCGCGATTGGCCTCGTTTCCGCGATTCGCCTCGTTGCCACGATTGTTTTGATTGCCGCGCGTTTCATTTGCGCGATTGTCGTGTCCGCGATTGTCGTTAAAGCTGTTTCGCGGGTTTGACGTCACGCCGCGGTCTCCGCCGTGGTTGTAGTAGACGTTCCGGTTATAGAAAGTGCGGCTGTGCGAGTAGTAGTTGTTGTGGTTGTAGATCACTACGTGGTTATGCCAGCCAACGCCCCAGTTGTTCCAGCCCCAGCCGTATCCGCCGTACCATCCGATCCCGAACCCCGCTCCCCAGTAAAAACCGGGGCCTCCCCACCAGATTCCCGGATAGGGATACCACCCCGGCCACGCCACAACCGGCCCTCCGTATACGATCCAAGGGTTGTAAGCAGGCACATAGACAATCTGTGGATTTGCGGGCTGAATAACGATCGTCGAGCCTTGCGTTTGCACGGTCTGCTGATCCGTCGATTTCAGGTTGCCGGCCGTCTGCGCCTTCTGCCGCATCACCTGAACAGCGTCCATCACGTCCTGCTGCTGGTTGTAGTAAGCATCTCCGAGCGACGACGTCCACGAAATGTTCTTATCCATGTTTCCGAGCACGCTCGGAAATGCCGTCAGCGCCTTTACGCTCGGATCCCAAGTTTGCTGATCCACCGCCTTCGCTAGATCGTCGCCTTTCAAATCTGGATGAGCTTGCACCCATCGATCTGCCTCGACAACTTCGGCAGGAAAAGTCGTCGCAGCCAGAATTTGCGCCACCAGCGAATCGGGATATAGCGCAATCGGCGCAACAAGCTGCTGCAACTGCTCGGGCGTCTGCTGCGTATACGCAGTCTGCCCCTGCGCCTGATCCTGTCCTTGATCTTGCCCTTGGCTCTGATCTTGCGTTTGGCTCTGATCTTGCCCCTGCTGCTGGTCGGATGCTTGCTGCTGTTGCTGTGCATCCTGCTGATGGGCGTTCAAGGTTTGCGGCAAGCCAGCGAAGATCAATACGAACGAAAACAGTAGCGCCAGCATCTGGCCGCTCAATTTCATTCCGCTGCTTTCGTGGGCAAGCCGCACAGCGCTTCTGTTCGTCGATCTATTGGGCACCTTCATGGATGCCTCCTGCTCATTAGGATGTTCTGATTACCCGCGAGGTTTCACGCGTTTGGACTGCAACAAGGCAACTACCGACGCGCAGCATCTTACGCCACCGCTCAAAGTAAATACAGTCCCTTGCACGTAGTAAGAGCATCAAATTTCGGGTGGAGGATTGCCGCTGCACAAAATGGGGGATTTCCTGTCGCCGTTCGCCATAATCACTCTTGCCGGCACAATCTGCGGTGTGTTGGACCTGATCAGCGCGACCGCGCTCTTCCTCTCCAGAGGCGGCACGTTCGAACGCCTGCTGCAATTCATAGCCAGCGGCGCGCTCGGCGAGTCGAGTTTTCGCGGCGGAAAGAAAACGGCCGCGCTCGGCTTCCTAGTCCATTTCGTAATTGCCTTCACGGCAGCAGCAATCTACTACGCAGCGAGCCGCAGCTTTTCGCTCTTAATCGCCCAACCTGTCCTGTGTGGAATTCTCTATGGCACCCTGATTCATCTTTTTATGACCTTCGTCACAATCCCTCTATCCCGCGCCCCAAAACGCAAATTCTCCGCCAGCTCTTTCCTCAGCCAACTCGCGGTGCACATGTTCGTCGTCGGCCTCTCGATCTCACTTACAATCGCCCGCTTCTCTTAGATCGCAGCACGTTTCGCTTTCTCGAGTCTTCGCTTAGTAAAGGGCTCACTAAAGATATCTACCGGGGCCGAAGGATTTCCATAGACCGCGTTCCAGCTGCCGGAGCGTTTTTTCCGGTTCATATGTCGCCACGTAGTTGGGGGGAAGTCCAGAAATGGGTTCTACTCGAGGTCCCTTATCAATAGAACATTTGATGCCAAAGAAGCCGTGATCCAACCCAAACACGGAATAGCCAAGGTCTCGAAGAAAATGATGAGTAGGAGCAGGATAGTCACGGAGCTCCTCAAAGACGACGTAACGGATTCGGCGCTCGCGCAACATCTGTTCCATTCCCTTCAGCGCATCGAGTTCAAATCCTTCCACGTCCAACTTCACGACGCTTACATTTTCACCCTGTGAAAACACTTCATCCAGAGTGACTAACTTCACCTGAAGTTTCGTGATTCCGCGGTCCAGTTCTGATATGGCGTCTTCTTCAGCAGCAGCACTCTCGATGCGGGCCCTTCCACCATTCCATTCAAACGAAGCCGGAACCTGAAGAGTGGCAGTACCTGATCGCGCTCCTAGCGCCGAGGCGTGCAAGACAAATGCACCGCGCTGCCCACGCTGCTCCCATTCGGCGACGTTACGCTGAAGCTCTCCAAACGACCGGGGATCAGGCTCGAAACTGTGGACTTTGCCGCGAGGCCCGACGCGAGCGGCCAGGATGCTGGTGGCATATCCAATATTTGCGCCGCCGTCGACCACGATATCGCCCGGTTGCGCCAGTCGCCAGAGCGCCTCGGTGAGCGGCATTTCATAGATTCCGCGCGAGTAAACGGCCCAACCAATAGATTCCGCGGGGTTTACAATCAGCGGGTAACCCCATGGCAACCGGACCTTTGTGAATTGGGATTTTTTCGGGAGGGCCTCAACCCAGAGCCTCCGGGCGATCTGATGCGGTCGAAGGATATATTCAGGTTTGGCTACGCCTGCGAGACTGTCTATGGTCAGCAATTTGGGTCTCGCTCTCCTGAGGAATCGAGAGTTGCGTGGTTCGACCGTGGTCGGCACACGGCAACGCGCCCACTCTAACTTTAGATTCCGGCATGAATCAAGTATCACAGCGATGTACCCCCCCTTTTACCGCCGATTAGAATTTTGCAACTTGCTGATTCGTGGTCTTTTGCCGGAAGTTTTAATCGCGGAACCGTGTATTAACTTTGCCCGTTGCCGAGAGGGATTCACGGCGGGCGAAGGTTGCGAGGTGGAAGAGACGGCGCGAGAGGTGGCGGTCCTTTCGCGAGTGCTATGGTGTGAATTTGCCTGGCTGATTCGCCTAGTGGCTCTAGCAATCATTTTGGGTGGTCCTTTTGTGAGTGTTTTTTTTTGGATTCGCGGGCCGCAGGACGCGGGCGCGTAGGTTGGGAGGCGGGAGAGGCTTGGATTTTCGCTAGCCGGGCTTCGTTTGGCGAAGGGCCGGTCGATTTTGCCAATGCCTCCTTGGGCCGTTTTAACGCGGCCCGCAATACTACATAGGTGGACGCTACGCGGGTGGAAGAGGTTGTTTCGGGGGTAAGATTTTGGATCCGAAGATGCCACCGTTAGGAGCCAGATGGTAGGGCACCGGCAAAGAGCCAGCCGGAGGCCAGCGGTACGAATGGCGAGAGGCAAAAGCGCCGGCTCCGCGAGCTCCATCGGGACGCGGACAGTGCGCAGGATGCCGGCGCTACAAGGGAAACGACGAAAAAGGAACGAGATCGCGATGATGGCCAAGCATTGGAGGCGTGTGCGGCGTGGAAATTGTGGCGCAGGCTGAAGCCTACGCTACTGAAAGGCAATGCGAAAAGAACGAGGTCGCGATGGTAGCTAAGCATTGGAGGTGTGTGCCGCGTGGGACTTGGGGCACAGGCAGGATTGCCTGTGCTACTGGACGGCAACGGCAAAGGTGTCGATCGATCACCTCAGTAACTTGCCGGCGAGCCAGTAATCGACACTGAAGATTCCTGGGCCGGAGCAGATCAGCCAGATAAAGAAGAGGACGTACAGGACCTCCGGAAGGTAGAGGACATCGTCGAGCCAGTTAAGACGCGAAAGTCCCTTAGGCACGGTGGCAAGCGTGTTGGTCAGGATGGCGACAATCATATCGATCATTAAAACCGCGCAGGCCGGGCTGGAAAGAAACCCCACGGTGAGCATTGCTCCGCAAACGAACTCGACACTTGACACGAAATAAGCCGTCTGGCGGGGAAACGGGACTTTGGCTTTAACGAGCGTGTCGTAAACGGGTTTCGTGCCGCCGGCGACAAACAATTTGTTTGCTCCGGAGATGGCGAAGAACAGCCCGATCGAAACGCGTACCAGCAGGATGGCGTACTGTTCCAAATCATTGCTACCCAGCAGCGCAAGCTGGACTAACCGTCTCCAATCCATCTCTAATCCCTCCATCGGAGGATGCGCTGCAACGGTGAGCGCGTTAATCAGGACTCAGCGTGTCTCTGGCGTTAACCTCTGTTCTCGACAATTGTGCTACAGATCCTCGAATGGCGATGTCGCCAGCGAATTCTCGCGCCTCAAGATTATGTGGGCATCCGTTCGACCCATTGAGCGCGGAATGCGGGAGCCGGGAATGGATCCGCAAAGTACTGTGTTTCGCGCGCAACCTTGTCGCCCGTGAACTCCATGATGCTCACGGTGTAGGACGGCTTGGCGTCATACATGAGGATGAATTCGGTGACCCAAAGATCGCCGCTGCCAATGATTCGCCGGATAGTAAACCGCTTCTTGTTCGGCTGGCTCTCGCGCTGGCCTTGTATGTTGCTTCGACCGCGGGTTAGCTCGCCGGACTGCGGGTATTCCAGCACCGCGTCATCACGATAGATGAGGTGCTCGGTTTCAAAATCGTTGGCATCGGACGCGGCCCAATGCTGATCCAGTGCCGCGCGGATCTCTTGATCTCGCACACCAGGATCCTGCTTTTTCTGTTGTTGCGGGTTCATCTTCAGCCTCCCATTTGACAAGAAGCTAAATGCTTCAGCGGAATCGGAGAATACGATTCGTTAAGTTGCGCGAGCGCTAACCGTACTTGAGGGAGGTGCTTTGTCCGACCTCGATAATATAACCGTCAGGATCGCGGATGTAGCAGCGAATCTCGCCGTACTTGGCAATCGGCTCGGTGATGAATTCGGCTCCCCGACTTTTCCATAATTCATAGCACGCTTGAATGTCCGCGACGCGGAAATTCATAAAGCTGTTGATGTGATTCGGGTCGGGGACGCTGAGCGTTACCGTCGGCTTATCCGGGGTCGGCCCGCCGCCGACGTTGAGAATCATCCAGATATTCGCAAGCTGAAGGTAGGGAGGCGCGTTGCCGTCACCCATGGTCAGAATGCGAGCGCCGAAGACTTTTTCGTAGTAGCGAGCCGAACGCTCGACGTCGGCAACGGTGAGAAAATGCGCGATGCTGATCCCCTCGCGCGGGGGCATCTCGTAGCTCTTCTGTTCCACTTGTACGGCGCTCATTGATGGCTCCTTTCGATATCACCACAGACTTTCGAAACATCTCCGCCAGGATTGGCTTCGAACGCCTCCTGTCCTCAACGCCCTGGAATTGAGAATCGCGTCGGGCGCCGGCCTAGCGCGGTATTTGGCTCAGGTAGTATCCGAGCCGATTTTCGACATCGCCCGGCTTGTGGAAACCGAGGGCCATCAGCGCCTTGATCCCATTCTGGGCAGCGGGTCGCCCGAGCGAAGCGATGCACGCATCCCACCCGGCACCGAGCTCGACGTCGGGCGGCAGGCTGGTGTTGACGAGGCGTTTGGTGTTGGCGATCGCCCATTTGTCGAACTTGGCGATCCGGGTGGCGAGCGCCTCTACGTACGCGTCTAGCTCGGCGTCGGGCAGGGCGCGATTAATGTAACCGTAGGCCTCAGCCTGCTCTGCTCGGATGTCTTCCGAGCTCAAGAGCACCTCAAGCGCGCGGTTTCGGCCGATGAGCCGGGGCAGCCGAGCCATGGGGCCCCCGCCGGCGACCATGCCTACGCCCACCTCCCATTGCGAGATGATGGCCTTCTCGCGGCTGGCAAAACTCATGTCGCAGGCCAGCGTGATCTCGCTGCCGTTTCCGGTGGCGCGGCCGCGGATGAGGGCGATGGAGGCGACTGGCAAGTGTGTCAGGCGCACAAGAAAATCCGGCCACGCCTCCAGGCCCGTGGGCCCTTGAGGAATGCTGGTCAAGTCCTCGATCTTGGTATTGAAGTCGGAGTGATTCAGGAAGTAATCCTCGACCGCGCTGTCGAAGACCACCACCCTGACCTGCTCGTCGGTCTCCAGAGCGTTCATCACTTGCTGAAACTGCTTGACCATTTCCGGGCCCATCACGTTGAGCGGCGGATTATCGATCGTGACACGCCAATAGGCGGGCGACCTCCGGGTGACGCGAATCTGTTCGGGCTTCGTAAGTGCGCTTGCGCTTGCAGTTGTCATGGCATTCTCCTGTCTATTTTTGTGTTTCGGAAACCGGTTGGTTGCCCCCGACGCTTTCTCGGGATGTGGATTATTTGTTCGTTGCCGACGGTGGGTTGATTACTGCCGCGCCTGCTTTGCTGACGATCTCGTCCTGGGAATCGGCGCCTCCCGAACAACCGATTGCGCCGATAATCGCCCCCTGCTCGATCAGCGGGATGCCGCCTCGCGACGCAATGACTCCATCGAACGCGAGCAGATAGTTGAGATGCATAACATTGATACCGACCTCGAACTCCTTCGTCGGGCGCCGGAAGGTGGCGGCTGCTCGCGCCTTGTGCTCGGCAATCTGAATAGACGCAAGCATGGCGCCGTCCATTCGTTGGAAGGCCACCAGGTTGCCGCCGGAATCGACCACCGCTACGTTCATCTTCCAATTCCGTTTCTTCGCCTCTGCCACCGCCGCGTCAATAAGCGACTGGGCTCGGTCTAGTGATATCGGTGGGCCATACGGAGTGTCGAAAGGCATTTTGTCGGGCACAAAATCGAGAGGATTTGTTTGCGTGGGCTCGAGCGCTCGAGTGGCACTGGCGGCGCTTCCTATTTTCTCATTTGGCATACGTGCTCCTTGAATGGTCGTAGCAGATATAGCTGGGTCGCGCGGGCCGTCGAGCGCATAGACGCGATTCGCGGCCGAGGAGTTTCAACTAATTCCGACCAACAGGCCTAGTGGAGATTCGCAATTCGAATGACTGTCGATTTCTTTAGCGAAATTAAATGGAGTTGGCAGCGATGCGGTAGCAACGTGCGATTTTTCGCGGCGGAGTTAAGTCGTAAGTCGTTGAAAAGAGTGGCGCGCCCGGAGAGATTCGAACTCCCGACCCTCTGGTTCGAAGCCAGATGCTCTATCCAGCTGAGCTACGGGCGCACTAGTGGCGAGTGTACCTGTTCATTTGTGGCGCTTCAAGAAGCGGCTTCGCGGCGGGGAACTAGCGCTTCGAATTGGCAGAGGACAGCGCCGCCTGGAATTTCTGCTGTTCTTTTAGGAGCGCGGGATTGCCCGGATAAAACTTGAGCATTTCGTTTACGAGAGCAAGCGCCGCTTGGTAGTTTCCTGAGTTGTAGTATTGAGTGACTCGAGTTTTGTAGACCGAGACAATTTGGTCTTCTAAAGCTTTGCCCGCTGGATTGCCTGCCTGCCGCGCGAGAATCGCCCAGTGAAGGGCGGAATCGTTGACGGGCTCGAAGTAACGTCCCTGGCTGAATGCCGCTTGCGCCTTTTGATACATCTGCTGGCCCTGATCCGGCGCGGGTTCGGCCGGTTTGGGATGTGGAGCAGGCTGACGTGACGCGCGTTCTGGTTTCGGCTTCGAAGCGGGTGGTGTGGTGGCGCCAGGGGTTGGTGGAAGCTCATCGATTGCGTGAGTGGCTTCGGAAGGAGTGCTGGCTTCAGGCGATACAGCTTGTGCCGGGGGCCGGACCGGCGATGCGCCGCCGCCGCCGTGCGGAGTTGGGTTGAGGATTTCGTAGGCTGCCACGCCGATGACTAAAAGCAACGCGAGAGCTGCTCCAGCAATCATTAGCGGTTTTTTTGATTTTGTCGCTGCGATTGGTGCTTGCGTTGGCAGATGAGCCGACGTTGGCGCAGAGGATTGAAGAATGGTTGGCGCTGGAACGCGCGTGGCGCCGATCGCCGGGTTGCTTGGAGCAGTGGGGACCGAGCTGGGGAGGGGAACAGGAGTGGCGAGAGAAGCCACAGCGCCAGAAGCCGCCGAAGACGGAGCGGGTGTAGCTGCAGATGGCGCTACCGGCGGCACCGCGGACACTGACAAGTGCGGATGCGAAAGTGTGCCACCGCCTCCGATGGATGCGGTTGGCGCGTCGGCTGGGGCGACCGAGGGCGTATAGGCAAGCGCATCAGGATGCTCGAGCGCCGCGCCGAATTGCTCAACTGTTTGAAACCGCGCGTCCGAATTCTTCTCAATCGATTTGAGGATGACGTTTTC
>DATNKB010000292.1:0-2125 GCA_035603595.1 Candidatus Dormiibacterota bacterium | reverse complement strand
GGCCGGTACGAATTTCTAATCGAGAACGGATCGCAGTTTCTAAATCCTCCAAATGAGCGAAAAGCCCTCCATCCTCGTCGTCGAAGACGAAGCCAAAATGCGCCGCCTCCTCGAGCTTGAGCTCGCAGACCAGGACTTTCGTGCCCAGACCGTCGCCGACGCCGAAACCGCTCTCAAACTCCTCAATACCAATCAGTTCGACCTGATCGTCACCGACCTCAAGCTCCCGGGCATGAGCGGCATGGAATTCCTGCAAGCCGTGAAACGCGCCAATACAGCTATACCCATCATCATCATGACCGCCTTCGGAACGGTCGAATCCGCCGTCGAAGCGATGAAAATCGGCGCCAGCGATTATGTGTTGAAACCCTTCTCACTGGCGGAGCTCGTGCTCGTTATCCGCAAGGAACTGGATTCGCATCACTTGCGCGAAGAAAATCGTAACCTGCGCGAAGCTCTTGGCGAGCGGTACAAATACGACAACATCGTCGCCCAGAGCGCGAAAATGCAAGCCGTACTCGCGCTGGTCGAGCGCGTCGCACCGACCAATTCCACCGTGCTTCTCGGCGGAGAAAGCGGTGTCGGCAAAGATCTGATCGCGCGCGCGATTCACCAGCATTCGAACCGCGCTTCCGGCCCATTCATAAAAATTAACAGTACCGCAATTCCCGAAAATCTTCTCGAGAGCGAACTCTTCGGCTACGAGAAAGGCGCATTCTCAGGCGCAACTGGAAGCAAGCCGGGAAAATTCGAGCTGGCCGATAAAGGCACGCTGTTCCTCGACGAAATCGGCGATGTCCCGCCCGCCATCCAGGTAAAACTTCTGCGCGTTCTTCAGGAACGCGAATTCGAACGGCTCGGCGGCACTAAGACCCTAAAAGTGGACGTGAGATTGATCGCCGCGACAAACCGCGATCTTCGCGCCGCCCTCGAAGACGGCACATTTCGCGAGGATCTTTACTACCGCCTGAACGTAGTCGCCATCGATATTCCCCCGCTGCGCGATCACAAAGAAGACATCCCCGCTTTAGCCAATTTTTTCCTGGAAAAATTCGCTCGCGAATCCGGCAAGCCCATTCGCGGCATCACGCCCGCCGCCATGAAGCTGCTGCTCGATTTTTATTGGCCAGGCAACGTTCGCGAGCTGGAAAATATTATCGAGCGCGGCGTCACGCTCTCCGCCGGTTCCACGCTTGACGCCGCGGACATTCACCTCGATCCGCCTTCGCCTCGCGCCGTGGCGGGAGCGCCAGCGGTTCTTCCAGTTGGCATGACGCTCGATCAGTGGGAAGACGAAGCCATCCGCGAAGCCCTCAAACAAGCCAACGGAAACAAGAGCCAGGCCGCTCGCGCCCTGGGACTTTCGCGCAATGCCCTGCGCTACCGCCTCTCGAAAATCGGGGTTCCCGATCCGCCCGAAAAAGAGTAGCCAGATGCCCGTGCAATTGAGCCTGTCATTATCTGCGCGGAGAAATCTCGCGCGTTCGCGCCGCCACAATTTCCCAGCGAGTCCGGTTTTTTCGCAGCTCGAATCGTGTCACGCCTCGAACCATGTGCGCGCCTCTTTGTGTTCCCCCGCTGAGTTCGACCGCGCAGTGCGCCACCGCGTTCTTCGCGGTCAAAAAGCGGAGTCGCTTAACTCGAATTTTCAGCACAGTTCCCTTCAGGTCATTTTGAAAGGCCCCTGCGTGCCCTCGTTCAATCACCTTGCGGCCTTTCCACAAAATCCCCGCGCGAGTCATGTACGCGGCGTCAAGCGCGTACAACCGCGCATACGATTTCACGTCGCCCGCATTCCAGGCGCCTTCGATCGCGTTCATCAGTCCAACGATTCCGCTGCGATCCGGAGCGTTACCCATTACCGCACTCCAAATTTCACCGAGTATCGCACACCATTAGCCTCCATGCTCGACTGGCCGAAAACCACCAGCGTCGCTTGATATGCACCACCGACAACCGGAACAGCTGCCCAAGCACGAATCTTGATTCCGTGTAACTAGCTGACCTAACAAGGCTTACGGGCGATCGCGATTCGTTGCCTTTGGCACCAAGCCTGCATTTACATTCGCGGCGTCTGCTGTTCCCGGCAGTTGACTGCCGGAAGGTGACCATGAAACGGTATCTC
>DATNKB010000291.1:0-3794 GCA_035603595.1 Candidatus Dormiibacterota bacterium | reverse complement strand
AGGCCATTACCAGGTTTTTGCGGACATCGTCCGCGTCTCAGGATTTCCCGACACCCTCTCAGCTCAGATTGATATCCCGGAGACAGCAGGGAAGCCGCTCTCCGGAGACGACTCGACCGCATCGGTGCCACCTATCTCAGCAGATTCCCAAAACGCAAAAGACGCGAGCGGCGCAAGCGCGAAAGACCCGAGGGACGCGAAGGACGCGGAAGCAAGCCTGGTTTCCATGCTGCCGGACGGCAGGCGAATGGTTTGGGAACGCTCCCCAGGTCCGCTCCCTGCCAATCAATTGCTCTGGTTCAAATTTCGACTCGAGGACGCAAACGGCAAGTCGGTGGCAAACCTAGAGCCCTACATGGGAATGGCAGGCCACGCCGAATTCGTCCGCTCAGACTTGAGCGTCTTCGCCCACGTCCACCCCGACGGCTCAGTTCCGATGGCAGCAGTCCAGCTAGCCGATGCAACTCTCGCGAAGAATTCTGCGATCCCAGCATTATCAAATCCGCCCGCGACGATGGAAATGAACATGCCGGGCATGGCCACGGGGCCCATCGGATCAGAAGTAAGTTTCCCCTACGGCTTCCCGAAGCCAGGCTTGTATCGCATCTTCGTACAAGTGAAGTATAATGGTCGCGTAGAGACGGGGGTGTTCGACGCGCAAGTGAAGTGATGGCGCCGTCGGGTGCCAGGCGCGACCACGGCCCGCAAGATGGAACCGCTGGGTTTATAGGCTGCTACCAGGCCAGTTCTAATACACGGTAGCGCGATTAAATCTCACCGCAAGCTTCCCAATATCAATAACATACGAATTTCTAATCGGCGGTAAAAGCGCCCCTTAAGCTTTCGGTTATTGCGCGCCGGTCGCTGTTCCTGTCGGCTGTTGCTTCAACCAGGTTTGAAGGTTGTGTTCCTGGTGCTCGCGAAGGTCGATGCAGCCGTTGATTTCCTCGATGGTGAGTTTCAGCGTTCGATCCGCCGCCGGAACTTTGTGAGAGGTGAAAAACGCCTCCACTTCATCGCGCTTGCCGGCATCGCAGAAAACGCTCACCGCTCCCACAACGCTCGTATCCGAATAGTTGCTGAGCTTCGCACTCACGTCCGCCCAGTTATCGCGGATGAACTTCCACGCCACTTCGCGCCCCTCCGGGTTCGACAGCACCGCTCCAAAAACCTGCGGCGCATCCTGCGCGCGCATCATCGGCGAAACGGCGAACTTCATCGTCCGCGTGAGCAGCGCGGGATCACCGAACAGGCACAGCGCCTGCCCGTAGAGCAGCCCTTCCTCGGGCGTCTTGATCTGGCTGAAGTGCGCGATGATCGCGTTATAGAGAGCTTCGTCGCCGTTGCGGGCGGCAATTGGAATGGCGGCGATGAGCATTGTGCGATCTACTGGCTCGCCTTTTAGAGACTTGTCCATCAGTTCGCGCGCCAGGGCGATCGCTTTCGGGTCGCGCCCCACTTGGCCCATTAAGGTGAGAAGAGAAGCGCGGCGAGCGCGGGTTTCGTCGGAATCTTGCGGACCCGATTGCCAGCCCATTTTTTCGGCGACCGGGCCGAACGTGGTGCGGACCCAGCTTTCGAATTGGGGCCGATCGGAATCGTTCACCAGATACTGACCCGTGAACTGGAGATAGTTCGTGAGCTGATCGATCACGTCAGTCGAAGGGTCGTCCTTCAAGTCCGACGCGACCGCCATGAAATCGCTGGCCTGCAATGTGTTGGCGTGAAGGCCAGCGAAGGAATCTTCGAGGAGCATGTAGCGTTCGGGAGCGGAGAGCTTGCTCTCGGCGGATGACGCGACCCGATTGAGATCCTGAGAAGTGTAGCCCGTCCGGTAGTAACCGCGACCTCCGGCATTTCCAAACGCACCATCGGTGCATCCCGGAAGAGCAATCTGTTGTTCTTTCGTTGCGAGCAGTTCGCACTTCTCGTCTTTGCCCGCTTTGAGGCAAACCGGAATGTCCCATTTTTCCTTTGAGCCAGCTTCGAGAAGCGCGCGATCGCGGAAATAGCGAGTTTGGGTTACGGTGACGTTTGCGTTCTTGCCCGAGCACGACGTCTTCAGCGAAACGAGAGGCACGCCGGGCTGTTTGATAAAGCCGGCCATGATGCGATCGACGGGTTTGTGCGAAGTCTCCGCGATCGTGTTCCAGAAGTCCTCCGCGCTGGCGTTGCTATAGGAATACTTCGAAAGGTAGGCGTTCACGCCTTTGCGAAATGTTTCCGGGCCGACGTAGCCTTCCACCATGCGCAGCACGGCTGCGGCTTTGTTGTAAGCGATATCGTCGAAGAGTTCCTGGATTTCCGCCGGCGTTTCGGCGTGAGCCTCGATCGCGCGCGTGGAACTGAGCGAATCGGTGCCCATCGCGTTGGTGCTCGAGCGCACTGCGTCCGTCTCCAGATTCCATTCCGGCTTCCATGCTTCCATCGGCTTGAACGACATCCAGGTGGCAAAACCTTCGTTGAGCCAGACGTCGTCCCACCACTTCATCGTGACCAGATCGCCGAACCACTGATGCGCGATTTCGTGAGCGACCAATTCCTGGGCCACTGCCTTGCGCAGCAAGTAAGAAGATTGCTTAGGATCGACAAAAATAAGGTCGCGGGCGATGACGAGACCGGTGTTTTCCATTGCACCGGGAGCGAAATCGGAGACGCCAAGGATGTCGAGCTTGCCGTAGGGATATTTGATGCCGAAATACTGGTCGTAATACTTCAGCGTGACGACAGCAGCCTGAAGCGCGAAGTCCGCGTAGGGCCTTTTATCCGGAATTCCGCAAACGCGGACGGGAATTCCATCGGCGGTATCTTCGGCACACTGCCAATCGCCGACTGCGAGAGCGACGAGATAGGAAGACATTTTCGGCGTAGTTGCGAATTTTACGGTGTGCTTGCCATCGCCCGGCCCGGGCGTGTCTGAAACTATTTTCGTGTTTGATAGCGCGGTGTCGCCTTTGTCGATGATGGCAGTGAGGTCAAAGGTGGCTTTATAGATTGGCTCGTCGAAGGAAGGGTACATGCGGCGCGCATCGGTATTTTCGAGCTGCGAGACGGCGTACTTGCGATTGCCAGCCTTGCTCAAATAAAGACCGCGTAGCTGGCCGTTCAGGATTCCCGCGTAGCGGATGTGGAGAGTTGCGGGGCCGGCGGTGAGCGGCTGCTGGAACGCGAGAGTGGCCATCTGCTTGTCTTCATCAGGGGTGACTTTGGCGGTCTGCGTTTTACCACCGGCACTAATTGTCGTTTCGGCGAAGGTAATTTCAGCGGCGTTCAAAACAATCGTCGACGTCGGCTTGAGGACGTGGATTGCGATCGTCTCGTCGCCGTTGAAATTTTCCTTGTCAAGATTCACGTCAATTGTCAGCTGATAGTTATCGGGCGTGGCGAGTTCGGGAAGCCTTTGTGCGCGGGCAAGCGGCACGAGCGCCAGAATGAATGCAACGAACGATAAAATCTTGCGCATCGTTTCTCCAGTGGCCTAACCGGCCAACTCTCCAATGGCCCAACCGGCCAGTCTCCTGTGACCTAACCGGCCACTCAGATGACCTGTCGGGTTGGTCGAGCTCTCGGGCGGCGTGCCGACGATCAGCGCGCTTTAGATTACTTAACTACTATACGACAAGCACATGGGGTTTGTTTCGTCGGCCGGCAATGGGATTTGGACGATTCTTGCAGGGGAAAGTTAGCTGTGAAATTCAGACGGTGCGCCGCGCGTAGTAACATTGAAGGCCGGCAGCGGGGACTGAGATTGAGGGCGCATGTCGATTGCAGGTAACGGGGCCGCGATTCGGGCT
>DATNKB010000290.1:0-5671 GCA_035603595.1 Candidatus Dormiibacterota bacterium | reverse complement strand
GCTCGATACTACCGAATTCAAGCAACTTCCATCTGATTTGTTAACGGCTCTTGGCGGAAGAATAACCGCATCGAAGCTCGTCTCGACGCCCGTTCTGCTTATGTCGAAAAACGCAACACTCCGTCGCACTGCCAGTTGTTTTCACCGTCGCGAATGAATACTCTCCCGTGGAGGAAGCCATCCGTTGATCTTTGACGAATTGAGGAAGATTCAGCACCAGTTCGGCTATTTACCCGCCGACCAGCTGAAGGATCTCGCCAAGAAAATTGATCTTCCTCTCTACCGGCTTCACGGTGTTGCAAGCTTTTACCCCCATTTTTACCTCACGCCGCCGCCCAAAGTGGACGTGCGCGTTTGCCAAGATATGTCCTGCCATCTCCGCGGCGCTGCCCAGCTTCGTGCCGGGCTCGATGCAAAGTGCGGGAAATCTGGGAACGCGGAAGTGCAGGTGAAGGGCGTGTCCTGCCTCGGCCGGTGCAATGAAGCGCCTGCTGTGGCGGTCAACGGGCACATCTACAGTGATGTCTCGCAAAATCAAGTGGAAGCCATGATTGCGAACGCGCTCGCGGGCGTCGCTTTGCCGAAACATTCTTCCACGCACGATCGCGTGAGCTGCGCCTCCGATCCGTATCCAGAAGGCCAGCGCTATGGGGCGTTGAAACGACTGGTGGAATCGCGCGATTGGACTGGCACGTTCGCGACTCTGAAAGCAGCCGGACTCCGCGGGTTAGGCGGAGCCGGATTTCCCACCGAGTCGAAATGGCAACTCGTTCGCCAGGCTTCAGGCACCGAGAAATACATCGTCTGCAACGCAGATGAAAGCGAACCCGGAACATTCAAAGATCGTTTCATCCTCACGCACCTTCCTCATCTCGTGATCGAGGGGATGATCCTCGCTAGCATTCTTACCGGCGCGAAGAAGGGGATCCTTTACATTCGCCACGAGTATGAAGAGCAGGAAGAGATTCTGCATGCGGAGATCGAGCGCTGTAAGAAAGACAAGCTCCTGGGACTAAGCATCCTCGGAACCGATCTTACTTTCGAACTCGAAATTTTTGTCAGCCCCGGCGGATACATTTGTGGAGAAGAATCGGCGCTTCTCGAAGCGATTGAAGGCAAGCGAGCGGAGCCGCGAAACAAGCCACCCTTTCCTGTGCAGGAAGGACTGTGGAACAAGCCTACTGTTATTAACAATGTCGAAACCTTCGCTAACGTTCCCCCGATTCTTGTGCGGGGTGTGGAGTGGTACAAAGCGCAGGGTGTCGGCGGCGCTGCAGGACTGAAATTTATCGGAGTGAGCGGCGACGTGGTGCGCCCGGGAGTATACGAAGTGCCGATGGGCACGCCTGTGTCTGAGCTGATTTTCAAGTACGGCGGCGGAATCCCCGGTAATAAAAAATTGAAGGCTTTCGCACCTTCGGGCCCTTCCTCAGGTTATTTGCCGGCTTCCATGGCGGACGTTCGGCTCGATTTCAAAGCGCTCGCCGACGCGGGTTCCATGCTCGGTTCGGGCGCGCTCGTGGTGTGTTCGGAAGATCGCTGCATGCTGGACATGGCGCTGAATGCAACCGAATTTTATCGCAACGAATCCTGCGGCAAGTGCGTGCCCTGCCGCGTGGGGTCGAGCAAGCTGGTGGAGATGCTTGAGGGATGGACTCGCGGAAAGAATGCGCCCTCCGATCTTGCTCTGTTAGACGAACTCGCGGACACTCTGCGGCTTACTTCCATTTGCGGCCTTGGCCAAGTGGTGCCGGCTCCCATTGCGTCCGTCCTAAAACATTTTCGCGAAGAAGTGGATGCACATCTGTTGCAGCGGCATTGTCCTGCCGGCGTTTGCGCCTGCGGTACAAGAAACTCAAAATCTACCGCCTCTACCTTGGGACGCTCATGAGCGCAAGTCCGCTCATCGACCTCACCATTGATGGCAAGAAAGTTTCAGTTCCGGCCGGGACCACCGTATTCGACGCCGCACGAATAAACGACATCGCGATCCCGACTCTGTGTCACCAGCAAAACGAGCGGCCTGTCGGAGTCTGCCGCGTTTGTGTCGTGGACGTCGGCGCGCGCGTTTTCACAGCCTCCTGCATTCGGCCCGTGGAAGCGGGAATGGTGGTGAATACGGCCTCCGACAAAGTGAAGCGCGCTCGGCGGACGCTGGTTGAACTATTGATGTCTGATCATCCAGCGCCCTGCGCCAGGGAACGGCACTCAGGCGATTGCGAACTCGAGGCGCTTGCGAAGCACGAGAGTGTGCCGTCCTCACGCTACGCGCCGCGAACGGACCATCGCGGTACAGACGATTCGTCGATCAGCATCGCCGTCGACTTTGACGCCTGCATATTGTGCGACCGCTGTATCCGCGGTTGCAGCGACATCCGCGAAAATTTTGTTCTGGGACGCGTGGGCAAAGGGGTCACCGCCGGCATTGCTTTCGATAACAACGCGCCGATGGGTGATTCCTCGTGCGTATCGTGTGGTGAGTGCATGGTGTCATGCCCGACGGGCGCTCTCACAAACAAGCTCGTCGCCCAGACTCACATCGCAAAGACAGCCGACTCCGAACCTGTTCCGCTCGAGGTGTTACAGGAACTGCCGTTTTTCCAAGGCGTCTCGGGCACATTTCTGAGCTTGAATCGCAACGCCGTCGTACGCCGGCATTTCAAACCCGGCGAAATTATCTGTCGCGAGGGCGAATACGGCTCGACGGCGTTTTACATCTTAAAAGGAAAAGCCAAGGTCTCCATCGCCAGCCCGATCGCCCACGTCAAGACACGAGGCACTATCCGCAAATTCCTCGGCAAACTCTCCAGCCGGTTAACGCAGCGTCAAAATGATGCGCGCGATGAAGAAAAAGACCAGCAGTGGATCCACATCGATGCGCCGCTCGATCTCAGCTACAACAATCCTGTCGCCACGCTGGGGCCCGGTGACCTATGCGGGGAAATGACGTGTATGAGTTTGTATCCGCGCTCGGCCACGATTCAGGCTGAGACCGATTGCACGATGCTCGAGATGCTCCGCAACGTCCTCGACATCATGCAGCGCAACAAAAGCTTCCGCGCGCAACTCGATCGCTCCTACCGTGAACGCGCTCTCGATAGCCACCTCCGCGCCGTGCCGGTCTTTGCCGGTTTGACCGATGATTTTATCGACAGTCTGCGAGAAAACGTCGAGCTCTTGCGATTCGCTCCCGGCCAGGTGATCTGCCGCCAGGGCGATCCGGCAGACGCTTTCTATCTCGTGCGAGTGGGATTTGTGAAGGTGTCGCAAGCCCATCCGGGCGGAGAAATGGTGCTCGCATATCTCTCGCGCGGCGATTATTTCGGGGAAACGGGTCTACTGAGAGGAGATGTGCGAACTGCATCGTGCACAGCCCTCGATCACGTGGAAGTGGTCCGGATCAGCGCGCAGGATTTCAACACGATGACCAAGCTGTTCCCCGACGTGCGTCAAAAATTCGAAGCGGCAAATGAAGCTCGGATGCAAATGAACCGCACCCGGCTCTCGGTAATCAGCAGCACTCCGCTAGCGAGTTTTCTCACGCAGGGTTTAATGGAAGCGCAGAGCTTGCTGCTGTTGGATTTGAACAGCTGCACTCGATGCGACGCCTGTGTAGTCGCCTGCGCCGACGCTCATGAAGGAGTGACGCGGCTCGTGCGCGAAGGACTTCGTTTCGACCATTACCTTGTGGCAACTTCCTGCAGACAGTGCCTCGATCCGCTCTGTATGGTCGGTTGCCCCGTGGGATCGATCCGCCGCAGGAATTCGCTGGAAGTGATTATCGAAGATTGGTGCATCGGCTGCGGCCTCTGCGCTGAAAATTGCCCGTACGGCAATATCAACATGCATCCGTTCAACGTATCTGCGGATCTGCCCGACGCGCAGGCCGGGAAGAAGGCCATGATGAAGCAGAAGGCGACGTCTTGCGATCTTTGTTCCGACTTTGCGGAGCCAAGCTGCGTTTACGCTTGTCCGCACGACGCGGCTCACAGGGTGGAACCGCGAAAATTCTTTGCTGGCTTGCTGCAACAGGCTGCGGACAAGACTTCGCCGTATTAGGCGTCTCGAGCCAGCTCAAAAGTGTAAACGCTCTTGCGCATCGACAGCACACATCGAGCTTGGCTCGCCGTGACGCTCGTGAGTTTGGGCGTTGCGACGGCCGTTTACGTCGTCTACGCCACGCACTCCGCGTCAGGACCGAGCGGTGGCAGCTCCATAGGACTCGCGTTCGGAATTATCGGCTCTGCTTGCATGGTATTTGCAGGCTTGTTGGCCGCGCGAAAAAAAGTGCCAGTGTGGAGGCTTGGCCGCGCGCAAACGTGGATGCGAGGGCACTTGTGGCTTGGCCTGCTGAGCCTTCCGCTGATTTGCTTTCACGCTGGATTCAGATTCGGCGGATTGCTGACGACCGTGCTCATGATTCTGCTGATCGTGGTTGTCGCGAGCGGCATCTTTGGCGCCGCTTTACAGCACTATATGCCCACCATCGTCACGGAACGAGTAACCATGGAAACCATATTCGAGCAGATCGGCGATATTCGCGCACAACTGATAGCAGAGGCGGACGAAATGGTCGACGCGATGTGCGGTCCTCCGAGCCTGGAACTGGCGGCAGTTGCCAAAATCATGCCGGTCGGCGGCGCCATGGTGCCGGACGCGTCAGGCGGAACCCTTCCCCTGCGCAAATTCTATAGCGGCGAGCTGCGTCCTTTCCTTCGAAACGAAAACAAAGTGTCCGCTCCGCTCGCCGATGAGACGAAAGCCGCTGCCATGTTCGATGGGCTAAGAACGCTTCTGCCGGGCAACCTGCACGAGACGATTGATAACCTGGAGCAGATCTGCGAGGAAGAACGGCAGCTGCGCCGCCAGATCACTTTTCATCATTGGCTGCATGGATGGCTCATGCTGCATGTTCCATTGTCGCTTGCGCTTCTCCTGCTCGGCTGCGCGCACGCGATCATGGCGCTGCATTACTGACAAATCAGAATAAGAGCGAGACATCGTGCCTCGATCCAGGCTTTCAACAAAAAAACTCGCACAGCGAATCGACATGGATTATTTCAAGCGCCCGCATCCGTTCCGGCGCTTGCGTTCGATCTTGTCCATCTGCCTCCCGCTGCTCGCGCTGATCTGGCTGGGATGGTATGCGCTGGCCCGTAACAATCGTGTCTACAGCAGCGGCACGTTGTCCCGCTCGCACGCTGTGCTCACGCAAGAGTGTGGCGCGTGCCATTTAAAGGAGTCAGGCTCGTTCAGCGCGAAGGCAAGCGATCGCGCTTGCGAGTCATGCCACGATGGCCCGATTCACCACGCAAATCAGACCTTTCAGCCGAATTGCTCTTCGTGCCATCAGGAGCATCGTGGCCATCTACGCCTCGCGGCCACGGCGGACACCAGTTGTACCCAGTGCCATGCAGACTTGCACAGCAATGGTCCTTCGCCTCACTTCGCGCATGACATCACCCGTTTCGACGGTGGGCACCCCGAGTTCGCCGCCGTACGCTCGGGCAGCTCAGATCCCGGGACAATTAAGCTGAACCACGCAATTCATTTGCGCCATGATTTGAAAGGCCCCAACGGCTCCGTTCAGTTGGATTGCGAGGATTGCCATCGCACCGCTGGTACGAAAGAATCTTGGAAATTTGGTTCGACGACGCCAGCAAGTGCCCGA
>DATNKB010000289.1:0-9916 GCA_035603595.1 Candidatus Dormiibacterota bacterium | reverse complement strand
CCGTTTGCGGAAGTTCCGCGAATCAGTTAAAATGCTCGATTAAGCAATCGCATAAATTGCGGCTGAAGCGACGCTGGCACCGGCTTTTGATCACTCTTCAGCCAGTGAAGCCGAAACGCACAGCGATTGCCGACGTAAAGGCTTGCACCACAATAAGTTGGCGCAACCCGGACACCCTGAGGGAATGGCGGAAGAACACCGAATTACCTTAACTTTCGACGACGCCGACGAATACCGCCCGGAACCGCCCCCCGCACCTGAAATTCCCGCCTGGAAAGACGGCAGCATTCGCATCGGCATCCACACCTCCATCGCAGGCGACATCTCCGGTTCTCTCGAAATTGCGCACGGCCTGGGTGCGAACGCCCTACAGATTTTCTCTGCCAGCCCGCGGATGTGGGGTAAGGGAAACACGTCGCGAATCGCTGAAGCGGATGCGGCGCGCTTCCGCGATCGGCGCAAGGAACTGTCGCTCGGCCCGCTCGTTATCCACGGAAACTACCTGATCAATCTGGCGTCGCCCAATCCAGTCTTGCGCACGCGTTCCGTGCAGGCGTTCCACCAGGAAGTAGTAAGAGCACTGGCACTGGGCGCGGACTATCTTGTGATCCATCCGGGAAGCGGCCGCGAAGGCGACCGGAACTCGGCCGTGAGCGCAATCGTCCAGAGCCTGCGGCAAGCCCTGCGTGGTTTGAAGCTCGGCGATTTGAAAATTCTGCTCGAAAATACCGCGGGGCAAGGCACGTCGCTCTGCTGGCAGTTCGAGGAGATGAAAGCGATCCTCGAAGGCTGCCGTGATCTGGCTATCGGCGTTTGCATTGATACCGCTCACGTGTTCGCCGCGGGCCACGATATTCGCACCGCCGAAGGTCTCGAATCGGCCCTGCGGCTGATCGACAGCACGATAGGGCTCGACCGCGTCTTCGTGCTGCACGTAAACGATTCGAAGACCGCGCTCGGTTCTCGCGTGGATCGCCATGAGCATATTGGCAAAGGCAAAATCGGCGCGGATGCGTTTGGCAGAATTCTGAACCACTCGCTACTCGCGGGACGCGCCTTTATTCTGGAGACTCCCATTGATAAGCCGGGCGATGACCGTCGAAACGTGGCTGCGCTGTGGAAGCTGGTCGGGCGCGTCGTGAAGGCGACAGGCACGAGAGATGGTATGAAACCAAGGAGAAAGAAACTAAAGCAAGCGGTTCAAAAGGGAAGCAAAGGGCGCAAGGTTGTAAAGGCAGCGGCAAAGAGGCATCGAAGTGCGCGAAGAAAGTAATCTGATTTTTGAAGTTGAACACGCGAGGAAAGTGACCTTGGCAGAATACGATCCCCAGCAGATCGAATCCAAATGGCAGAAGATTTGGGACGAGCAAGGCGCGTTTAATGCCGTCGACGGCGACGCGTCGCGCAAGAAATTCTACATGCTCGAGATGCTGCCATATCCTTCCGGCACTCTGCACATGGGCCACATGCGTAACTATACGATTGGCGACGCTGTGGCGCGCTACAAGCGGCTCTCCGGATTCAACGTGCTGCACCCGATGGGTTGGGACGCGTTCGGTCTGCCTGCTGAAAATGCGGCCATCAAGCACGGCATTCCTCCGCGCGATTGGACCAACGCAAATATCGAAGAGTTTCGCCGTGTGCTGCGGCGCTTCGGGTTCAGTTACGACTGGCGCCGCGAAATTTCCAGTTGCGACCCGGAATACTACCGCTGGAACCAGTGGTTTTTCCTACGAATGCTGGAAAAGGGAATCGCGTTTCGCAAAAAGAGCAAAGTGAACTGGTGCCCGGCATGCTCCACCGTCCTCGCCAACGAACAGGTGATTGACGGCTATTGCTGGCGGCACGAAACCACGCTCGTCGAAATCCGCGAGCTCGAGCAATGGTTCCTGCGCATCACTCAGTATTCCGATCAGCTTCTCGACGATATGAAGGAACTCGAAGACGGATGGCCCGAGCGCGTTCTCTCGATGCAGCGCAACTGGATCGGGAAGTCGCGCGGGGCTCGAGTGCGATTCAACGTGGCCCAGATAGAGGACCTCGCAATCGAAGTGTTTACCACCCGCATCGATACGATCTATGGCGCTACAGCTCTCGTGCTGTCGGCGGGACATCCTGCGGCGCTGCGCTTGGTTGACGGCGTGCGCGGCCAAAGCGGAATGGAAGCCCAGATCAAAGCTATGCGGCAGAAAAGCACCCGCGCCGAGGATGTGGCGACCGCCGAGAAGGAAGGATTCTTCACCGGGCGCTTCGCCGTGAATCCGTTCTCGGGTGAGAGCCTGCCTATCTGGATCGCGAACTTCGTTCTGGCGGATTATGGAACGGGCGCGTTAATGTGCGTTCCGGCTCACGATGAACGCGATTACGAATTCGCGGAAAAATATAATCTGCCCGTGAAAATTGTAGTCCAGCCGAAGGATGGACCGCCTGTCCGTCTCGACCGGATGAATGAGCCGTTCACCGAGTATGGGAAATTAGTCGACTCCGGGCCGTATACCGGTCTCACATCAGAGCAGGCGCAGGAAAAAATGGCGGCGGACGCGAAAGCCGGAGGTTTCGGCGAAGCGCAGACGACGTATCGCCTGAAGGATTGGGGAATTTCGCGGCAGCGCTATTGGGGTACGCCGATCCCGGTGGTCTATTGCGAGAAAGACGGAATCGTTCCGGTGCCGGACGATCAGCTGCCGGTAAAGCTGCCACTCGATATCAAGCTCACGGGCGAAGGGGAATCGCCTCTCGCGCTCTCACCTGAGTTTGTGAACACCACGTGTCCGAAATGCGGCGGCCCGGCGCGGCGCGAAACCGACACGATGGATACGTTCATGGATTCATCGTGGTATTTCTATCGCTACACCGATCCGCACAACGACAAAGCGCCTTTCGACAAAGAAAAAGTTCGCTACTGGTTTCAAATCGACCAGTACGTGGGCGGGATCACGCACGCGATTCTGCACCTCCTCTACTCGCGATTTTTCTGCAAAGTCATGCGCGACCTGGGCCTTGTGAATCACGACGAGCCGATCAAGCGCCTCTTTACTCAGGGCATGGTCCAGAAGGGCGGAGTGGCGATGTCGAAGTCGCGCGGAAATGTGGTCGGCGCGATCGAGATGGCCGATAAGTACGGCTGCGATACGGGCCGGATGTACACGCTCTTCGCAGCGCCTCCGGAAAAAGATCTCGAATGGGACGAGCTGGGAATCGAGGGCTCCGCGCGATTTCTGAAGAAGGTTTACCGGCTCGTGGACCAGCATGCAGCGCGATTGAAGTCAGTAGAGGTGGAGCTGGTTTCGAAGACTGACCTGACCAACGCAACCGCGAAAGAAAAGACGCTCGTGCGCAAGACTCATCAGACGCTCAAGAGCGTGACGAACGATTTCGAGCATCGCTGGCATTTCAATAAATCAATCGCGCTCCTGATGGAACTAGTGAACGAGCTGCACGCGGCCGAGCCGCTCGACGTAGACCTGAATCCGGTAATTCTTAAGCGGGTTCTCGACGTGATGGCCCTGATGCTTGCGCCCATGGCACCGCACATTGCCGAAGAGCTGTGGGAAATGCTCGGCAATCAGGGCGGCATTTCCAAGGCAAAATGGCCGCGCTACCGCGAGGATTTGACGCGCGAGGAACAAATCGAAATCATCATCCAGATTAACGGGCGCCTGCGCGGCAAAATGGTGGTGGAAGAAAACCTGGGCGAGGACGAAACGCGCGAGCGCGCGATGACCGATCCGCGCATCGCCCCGCTGCTCGTTGGCAAGCAAATCGTAAAAGTTGTGGTAGTGCCGAAGAAGCTGGTGAATATCGTCTTGCGATGATTTGGTGATTTCAGAATCAAATCGGCCTGAGCAATTCGATCTGGGAGCCGCGACGAGGTGAAGCGAATGACTCCGGAAACAGGTGCAGCGCCATATGTAGCGCCGAAGACAACGAATGGCGTGGAGGAATCGCCGGATGCCAAGGGCACAGTCAGCACTCGCCACGGAATCGTCGTGCTCGATTTTGGCGGCCAATACACACAACTGATCGCGCGCCGCGTCCGCGAACTGCAGGTTTTCTCCGCGATTCTTCCGTGCACCGCGTCACTCGAAGAAATTCGCGCGCTCGAACCGGTCGGCATCGTACTCTCAGGTGGCCCAAGTTCGGTCTATGACGCAGACGCGCCCGTCTGCGACACAAAAGTTTTGCAACTCGGCGTGCCCGTTCTCGGAATCTGTTATGGGATGCAATGGCTGGCACACACGCTGGGCGGCAAGGTGGTTCGCGCAGAAGCGCGCGAGTACGGCCCGGCGCATCTGGATATCGACGAGAAGCACGCCTCGACCCTATTCGGCGGCCTGCCCGGCAGGCTGAAAATCTGGAACAGCCACGGCGATCACGTAATCGGGCTACCAGAAGGTTTCCATGTAACCGGCCGCACAGACAATGCCGTCGCCGCGATCGAACACACCTCGCGGAGATGCTACGGAGTCGAATTTCATCCCGAAGTAAATCACACCGAACGCGGCCGCGACATTCTGCAAAATTTCGTCTTCCAGATATGCGGCGCCAAAAAGAACTGGAACCGCGCCGGTTTCATCGCCGCCACGATCGAAACGATTCGCAAGCAAGCAGAAGGCGCGCGCGCCATCTGCGCCCTAAGCGGCGGCGTGGATTCAGCCGTAGCAGCCGCACTCGTTCATCGCGCCATCGGGGACCGCCTCACCAACGTCTTCGTCAATAACGGCGTCCTGCGCCAGAACGAATACGAGGAAACACTCGAACTCCTGCGCGACCGCCTGGGCCTCAACGTAATCGGCGTGGACGCGACAGATCGCTTCCTAGCGCAATTGAAAGGCATCACCGACCCCGAGCAAAAACGCAAGCGAATCGGCGCCGAATTCATCGCCATTTTTGCGGACGAAGCCCGCAAACTCGCCGCCGCTTCACCCTCAACGCAAGCAAAAGACGCGCCCCCGGTAAAGTTTCTCGTTCAAGGCACGCTGTATCCCGACGTAATCGAATCCGTCTCAGTAAAAGGCCCGTCGCAAACCATCAAAACGCACCACAACGTAGGCGGCCTTCCGGCCGACATGCCCTTCTCGCTGATCGAACCCCTGCGCGATTTGTTCAAAGACGAAGTCCGCCAGATCGGCAGGGAATTAGGTTTGCCCGAAGAAATTCTAGTAAAGCATCCATTCCCCGGGCCGGGACTAGCAGTACGTGTACTAGGTGAAGTAACTCCCGAGAAACTCCAAACGCTTCGCCCGGCCGACGCAATCGTAATCGAAGAGATTCGCCGCGCCGGCCTCTACGAAAAAGTCTGGCAAGCCTTCGCAGTGCTCCTGCCAGTTCAAAGCGTCGGAGTAATGGGTGACGGGCGGACGTACGGAGGCACGATCGCCGTGCGAGTGGTGGAATCACAGGATGCGATGACGGCCGACTGGGCCCGCCTGCCGCGCGAAGTGCTCGAGCGAATCTCAACGCGAATCGTCAACGAAGTAGCAGGCGTAAACCGCGTCGTTTACGATATTAGCTCAAAGCCACCGAGCACAATCGAGTGGGAATAGCCCCAAAGCCGGGACGGAAAGCCGGAAACAATCCAGGACCCTCTTATGCGCGGCAATCCCCGGCAAACTTACCGGTTCGCCATCTTCTGAGCCATGTACACCAGCAACCGGCGGTCGCCCTCATCGCAACGACCCATCAACTGGCGCAAGCGGCCCAGCAAACGCGCATCTTTTCCCTTGCTGCCCCATGCGATCTCGTCAGCGGATCTACGCTTCGGAAGATTCGGCAGCTCGGGCGGTTCTTCGCCGTCGTAGAACAACTGGTAGAGCGGAACCTCCATCGCTCGCGCCAGTTTCTCGAGCGTCTCGATGGCCGGTACCGTGTGGCCATTTTCCACGCGCGAAATGTAACAGCGGAGAAGTCCAGTGCGCTTCTCGATGTCACCCTGGGAAAGTTTTTTTGTTTCTCGAAGCAGGCGGATACGATCTCCAATTATCATGACGGGTATTGTTGCATGAAGTATTTTATTGTTGCAAGACGAAAGTTAGCCTCCCCGCATAAGCTGACCAGTAGTCAGCGAAAAAATTTCGATGTAACCTGAAGTACATGCCTGACGTCCCTAAAGATGTGGCTGCCAGCGCCTCCACCGTCGCAATTCCTCTCGGCCGCCGGACGAGGGCCGAAGAGGAACGAGACCTCGTACGACTGGCCCAAAGTGGAACAGAGGCCGCCTTCGAGGAGCTCATTCGACGCCACCAGCAGCGCGTTCTCGCTCTGGTAGGCTCGATTCTGCGCCGGCGGGAGGATGTTGAGGATGTCGCCCAGCAGGTTTTTCTCAAGGTCTTTATCTCGCTCAAGCGCTTTGACCTGCGTTCGGCCTTCTCCACCTGGCTCTACAAGATCACGGTGAACGAGTGTTGGGACTACCTGCGCAAAAAGAAGGTTCGGCCGCTCGTTTACGAAGCGGATCTGTCCGAAGAGCAAGTCTCGCGTCTTGACGGCATCGTCTCGGCAGACCGGCCCGTCGCAGGTGCGAGCGAGCAAGCCGAAGTGAAGGAAACGCTCGAGTGGATGCTCGAAAAGCTGCCCGAGCAGGATCAGCAACTACTAGTACTGAAAGAGATGGAAGGTTTTTCGGTGCAGGAATTGGCGGAAATCCTCGACCTCAACGTGAATACGGTAAAAGTTCGACTGTTCCGTGCGCGCTCCCGCTTGATGGATGTCTATCGCCGTAGGACGAGTCCCAGCAGTACTAAATCGGGAAGCCACTCAGCAAATGCTGAAAGGAAGAGTTGAAAACATGGGTCGCGAATATCAAAAGGGCCACGAATATCAAAGCGGTCGCGAATATAAGAGTTCGGCTTGCCCGGACTACGAAGCCCTCCTCGAGGATTCCATCTCGGGCGAGATTGGCGGAGCCGATGCGCTTCGGCTGTCTGAGCATTTGAAAACCTGCGCCGGCTGCCTCGAGGCTCGTCAACACGTTGCACTCACTCCGCGCCTGCTGCATCTCGCCGAAGCCACCGCGGAACCCGGCCCCGGATTCTCTCGCGACGTGATGGCTCGAATTCGCACCGATCGAGATGTGCGCTCCGAGAAGGGATTCTGGCAGCCGCTCGTTTCGATGGGATGGCGCTTCGCCGCTACTGCCACTCTGGCTCTCGCGCTTCTGATGGCGTACGACGCCACGTATCACGTCGAGAAGTCCGCTCAGCAGGCGCCCACGCTCGAAGCCGCTCGCATCCCGGATATGTTTACTCCCGATCCGGCGCGCGTTCCCAGCAGTCGCGATGAAGTTCTAATGATGGTGGCGGAAGATGAACATGCAAAACACTAAAACGCGCCGCGAAGCGGCCTTCCTGGTGACAATCGTTTTCGCCCTGGGCGTTTTACTCGGCGGCCTGGGAACGCATCTCTGGGGCGAAAAAGTCTGGGGCCATCAAACGGCGCCAAAATCGCGCGATGAAATCGTATCCCGTCTCACGCACGAAGTGGACCTGACGCCGGACCAGCAGAAGCAGGTAACCGCAATCGTTGACGACACGCGCGCGCAATGGAAAGCGCTCTACGCCCCGGCTGACGCCCAAAAGGAACAAATCCGCCAGCAGAGCCGCGAAAAGCTCCGCGCCCTCATGACCCCCGAGCAAAAAATAAAACTCGAAAACTTCTTCCACGAAATAGACGAGCAGCGCAAAAAAGAAGCCGCAACCCACTAACGCGCCGTTCGGTAGCGTAGGCTTCAGCCTGCGCCCCAACTCGCCAGCTCCGAGTAGTAGCGACAAGAAGAAAACAACGGCGGCGTTGGTTCGCCGCAGCCCTTTTCCCTTGTAGCGCCGGCATCCTGCGTGCTGTCTGCGTCCCGATGCTGTTCGCGGGGCCGGCTCTCTTGAACTTTCGCCTTCCAGCAGCACAGGCAATCCTGTCTACCCTGAGAACCGAAGGGCCTGTGCCCCAAGTCACTAGATCCCAGCAGTCACGACAACAAGGAAAACACGGCGGCGTTCTTCCACGCAGTTCAAAGCTGTCTCGCTGTAACAAACGCAACTTCGGTGGGAATACTTTTGGATTCTGCAGTTTGTACCGCTGGCCTCCGGCCGGCGCCTTTGCCTTCCGGTGGGAGCCCCCGCATTCATGCGGGGGAGGAGCGCTTGCGCGCCTTTTGCGTCCCGACGCATTCGTCGGGGAGCGCTCCGAAAAAATCTCGCCCTTCAATCGTGCGCTTTAGCGCTGGCCCTCTAAAACTCGCCCAACCCTAAAACGGAATATCCTCATCCGAAATTTCCGGCCCCGGCCCAGCCACCTCATCCGGCAACCCGCCGCCGCCCTCAGCATCCGGATCAAACGCCCGTCCACCCGGAGCCGCAGAAGCCGCGCCAGCACCCGCCGCAGCGCCCTCGGCCCGACTCGTCAACATCCGCATCACATTCGCCACAATCTCCGTCGTCGTGCGCTTCTGCCCGTCGCGCTTGTCTTCCCACTGCCGAGTTTGAATCCGCCCCTCGATATAAACCAGCATCCCCTTCTTCAAATACTGCTGCGTAATCTCCGCCAGCTTCCCCCACAACACGATGCGGTGCCACTCCGTCCGCTTCTGCCGCTCGCCAGACCGGTCCTTGAACGTCTCATCCGTCGCCAGCGTAAAATTCGCCACCGCCTGCCCGCCCGACGTAAACCGCGTCTCAGGATCGCGTCCCAGACGCCCCACAAGAATTGCCTTGTTCACTGACATGCGTTTTTAACCACCTGTCTTCAGAAGTGAAGTAACGGCGAGTATAGCCGAACTCGAATGCCCCAGTCAGAAAAACTGCGCAGCCGTAGCCGCGCCAAGTGGCACAGGCACTCTTGCCTGTGCGCTCTTACTGACGGCTAGCATGCTCATTTCCACCCGCCCGCAATCGCTACCGTCCCACCGTGAGGCCTTGTCAATCGGCGATTCTTCCGCGTGATCACGGCCTCGAACATCGCCCGCGCTTAGGGATTGCACGCTGTATGCCTGTTTAGGCATAATAGGCATGTGACGGCGCTGCCCGCGATAAAGCCGCTCGTCTGGATTAGCAGAACAAGGGCGGATCTCTCGGCATTTCCGGAAGAAGTAAAAGACTCGATCGGTTTTGCGCTGTATGTGGCTCAGCAGGGCGGAAAGCACGCCAACGCCAAACCGCTCCGAGGATTTGGCGGCGCAGCTGTCTTGGAGGTTGTGGACGACTTTGCAGGTGACGCATATCGGCTTGTGTACACAGTTCAG
The DNA here is from genome assembly GCA_035603595.1 of Candidatus Dormiibacterota bacterium. Lineage (GTDB taxonomy): Bacteria > Acidobacteriota > Terriglobia > Acidiferrales > UBA7541 > Palsa-295. The sequence continues at coordinate 684 of DATNKB010000289.1, read as the reverse complement.
TTCAGCGGACGTATCTATGCCTTACATGCATTTCAGAAAAAATCGAAGACTGGAATCAAGACTCCAAAATCGGAGATCGATTTGATTCAAGTTCGCCTCAGGCATGCCTCGGAAGAACATGCCCGATGGCTCGAACTTCAGAGAGGAAAATAACCAATGCATAGAAACATCCGCGTGGAGGAGAGCAGCGGCAATGTATTCGCGGACATCGGCTTGCCGAAGCCAGAGGAGCGCCTCGCGAAAGCCGATCTCGCCATTCGCATCGCCGAAACGATTCGCGCCCGCCGTCTCACCCAGACAAGAGCCGCCCGCATTTTAAAGATCGACCAACCGAAAATATCCCGTCTTTTGCAAGGTCGGCTCTCCGGATTTTCCACAGAGCGGCTTATGCACTTCCTGACTCTGCTGGGCCGAGACGTTGAGATTGTCGTTAAGCGCGCGCCTCGCTCTCGTCGGCAGGGCCGCGTCCGCGTGGTTGCTCATACCTAAACGCCGCCTTTCCAGTCACCGCCAATTTCTGTCCGCGTAGCTTCCGCAATGGATTCCCAGCGATTACTTAAAATTCGTCTGGAGCCGAACCTACTTTGTACGGCGGCGAGGCATCGAAACAAACAGGACTCTTTCTAAGTAAAGGAGCTTCACCAAAAGAAGAAGGGACGAACATGAAGATCGACAAAATCACTG
>DATNKB010000288.1:0-3107 GCA_035603595.1 Candidatus Dormiibacterota bacterium | reverse complement strand
CGACCAGACGTGATCCTCAATCTGCTGCTTTTGGTAAAGCAGTTGCGCCGCATTCTTGAATTTCTCATGCTCGAGCAACCGATGGACCAGCTCGTCGCGAGGATCCTGCTCCCCTTCGGGTCCGGCGAGCGGGTCGGCCGGCAGAAGCATCTTGGATTTAATGTGGATCAGCGTGGCGGCCATGTAGATAAAGTCCGCCGAAACGTCGATATCGAATTTTTCAAGCTGGTGGAGATAATCCAGATACTGTTCGGTGATTTTGGCGATGGGAATATTGTGGATGTCCATCTCCTGCTTGCGAATCAAATCGAGCAGAAGATCGAGCGGGCCTTCATACGCCGGCAAATTAATTCGATAAGGTGACGCCATTCTTCAGGTTGTGCTCCCCTGTTTCAATCGCGAATCGCTTACTCTCGCGCTTCGTTCCATTTGAAGATCGCGTTCCGCACGCGCTTCATCGTCCGTCGCGCGGCCTTCTGCGCTTTCTTCGAACCTGCGTCGAGGATATCCCAAACGCTCTCCGGATGCGCCTCTAATTCTTTGCGGCGTGTCTGAATAGGCTCGATCCACGTCACCAGGTTTTCGGCCATCAGTTTCTTGCAATCCACGCAGCCGATCTGCGCCGTGCGGCAGTCATGGTCGACTTTAGCGATCGTCTCAGGCAGCGAAAATAATTTGTGGTACGCAAAGACGGGGCAAATCTCAGGACGGCCCGGATCGGTGCGCTTGATCCGCTGCGGATCCGTCATCATGTTCCGAACCTTCGCGCGAATTTCGTCCGGCGGATCGGAAAGCCAGATCGCATTGCCATAGCTCTTGGCCATGCGCCGCCCATCAAGGCCCGGCAGTCGCGGCGTCTCGGTCGGCAGATAAGCTGGCTCGCGCAGCACTTGGTCGACTGCAAAGAATTTCTTGTACTTCCCCACACTCTCAAAAAAATTCTCGACACCGATTTCGAGCGCGCGTTTTCTGAATGCTGCTGCCAAAGCAGCGCTGCGCTCCTTCCCGAGTAACGGAGTTTCCACGCGAGGCAAAGTGACTTTGGCACTGTCGACGGCCTGTTCGAGAGCGGTTTGGTTTCCCGCGTCAAAGAGTGCGTCTTTCACCACAAATCCAAAGTGCGTATCGAACCGACGCACAACTTCCCGCGTCAACTCCACGTGTGGGGCCTGGTCCTCGCCGACTGGTACAAGCAGCTCCTGCTTCGGCTCGCCATACATGACGATATCCGCCGATTGCAGCAGCGGGTAACCTAGGAACCCGTACGTTCCCAGATCGCGATCCTTCAAATTCTCGATCTGTTCTTTGTAGGTGGGCACGCGCTCAAGCCAGCTGAGCGGAGCGATCATCGAGAGCAGCACGTGAAGTTCCGCGTGCTCGAGAATATTCGACTGCACGAAGAGTGTCGATTTTGCAGGGTCAAGCCCCACCGAAAGCCAGTCAATCACCACTTGCAACGTGTTTTCGGCAATCGACGAAGTGTCTTCATAGTGCGTCGTCAGCGCGTGCCAATCCGCCACGAAGTAAAAGCACTCATATTCGTCCTGCAACTTCACCCAGTTCTGCAAAGCGCCAAAATAGTGGCCAAGGTGAAGCCGGCCGGTGGGCCGCATGCCGCTCAAGACTCGCTTGCGTTTTGCCAACTACCGGCCCCCCGGAGCGCGAAGCAGATCGCGCGCAATCACGAGCCGTTGCATCTCGCTCGTTCCTTCATAAATGGTCAGCACGCGCGCGTCGCGATAGTAGCGTTCTACGTCACTCTCTCGCGAATAACCCAGGCTGCCATGTATTTGCACGGCTTTATAGGCCACGCGGTTGGCCATTTCGCTCGCATAGAGTTTTGCGCGCGCTGAATACGGGCCAAGACGCGAAGGTCCGGGCGCGCCGGACGGCTTCTTGCGCATTTCAAGATCGCGCATCTGCGCGGCCTGATACGTCAGCATCCTCGCCGCATCGATCTCGGTCTGCATGTCCGCCAGCATCCATTGAATCGCCTGGTAATCCGCGATCGGATGCCCGAAGGTACGTCGCTGCTTCGCGTAGCGCGTGGCGGTCTCAAGCGCGCCCTGCGCCAGCCCCACCGACTGCGCTCCAATCCCGATGCGCCCTCCATCGAGTGCTTCGAGCGCGATTCGAAGGCCCTGCCCTTCTTCGCCCAAACGGTTTTCAACCGGCACCCGGCAATCCGACAGCACGATTTCCACCGTCGGCGAAAGATGCATGCCCATCTTTTCTTCGTAGCGGCTCACTCGAAAGCCCGGAAACGAGCCCTCGACAAGAAACGCAGTAATACCGCGCGCCCCAGCCGCCGGGTCCGTCTTCGCAAACACGATGTAGACGCCGGAAATATCGCCATTCGACACCCATATCTTCGTACCGTTCAAAACGTAATGATCGCCGTCGCGCACAGCCCGTGCCTGAATTCCTCCGGCATCCGAGCCGGCCTGTGGCTCGGTGAGGCAGAACGCTCCTATAATTTCGCCACGTGCCAGCCGCGAAAGATACTTCTTCTTCTGCGCATCGGTACCGTGCTTGAACACAGGGCCAGCGGATACAGTGTTCGTCACACTCACTACCACAGCCGTCGAGGCGTCCACCCGCGCTACTTCCTCGATCATCACGGCGTAGCTGATCGTATCCGTGCCGGCGCCGCCCCACTCTTCGGGAATCATCATCCCGCAGCAACCCAGTTCGCCGAGCTTGCGCAGCTCCGCAATGGGATACTTGTGCTCGCGTTCGTATTCGCGGATCACTGGACGCATCTCCGTCTCCATAAACTGGCGGACGGTGTCGCGAATCAGGAGCTGATCGCTTGTGAGAGAGAAATCCATTCCGAAAGGTGTACGAGGGATGCTAGCACAGCGACTGCGTTGCGCCAATGAGCCCGGCCGCCTTCGTTCATCACAACAGTAGCTCACGTCCCGCTCTGACCGCCTCTGTCGGGGCTGACGTGAGACTTTCAGGCCGGGTGCTAAAGCTTCAACAATTCGCGCAGCCGCTTCGTCTGCGCCCGCGACACCGGAATCTCTGATTGCCGCTTATCATTCATCTTCAGCATGTAGCTCGACTTGAACCACGGCACCACTTCCTTGATGTGATTGATGTTG
>DATNKB010000287.1:0-14952 GCA_035603595.1 Candidatus Dormiibacterota bacterium | reverse complement strand
CAGCGCGGGATAGGAATCGGAATTGACGCGCGATCCCTCCTTCCGGTACTGCACGAAGTAGCGCGTCACCTTCTCCACGACGTGGGAGACGCCCGCGCTCTTGGAGTTGCCCGCCGTGGTGACCGTCTCACCCTTCGCAGGGACCTGGGGGCGGCCCTTTACGATCTCGATGGACTTCTCGATGAACTTGCCGCCCTCGGTCTTGATTCCTGCCATCAGCGTTGCCATGTGGCCTCCTCGATCTTACTTAATTAGCTTACCACATGTTTGGCAGGAATGCAAGCAAATTCGGCAGGAATAGCACTTAAGTTGTGTGTTTATAGCATACACAGCGGAACGGGTCGTTCCCACCTGCCTCTGAGAGGGAAGCTAGGATGGATGACCCCATGATTCGATCACGCCTAGGTCGAATCAATGGAACGCGGCCTTTGGGGGCTCTCGATCCCAAGCGAGAGCCCCTCTTTTTTTGTTGCGTAGAATTTCTGCCGATCTGTCGCCCTGCCGAAGCATCTCAACGCTGCGCATAGCTGGGTGGTCCCAAGGCATTTACCGTGACAATTTTTTAAGAGTGCGTTCAGAACGCGCAGATGTGCGTCTTACCACTTACGATTGTCAGGAGTTTTCGACGCGGCGGAGCACCGGGATTCTGGACTGGCGTAGAACGTGTTCGACGACGGTTTCGCGGAGGCGCGAAGCGTCGTAGTCAAACATTAGGCGGTTAGTTTTTTCGTCGTAGCGGAATTTGTGCAGGCCATAGGTATTTGAAAATTCGCCGAGCGTGCGGAATTGCGCAGGATTGAGCCGGTCCTGCAGTTCGTAGGTGACGGTCATGAGTGTCATGCGCGGAATTATAGCATCCGCGGCTTGAAGTGATGGGGGAGGCGCGATGCCATTGTCAAAGAGTGACGCGACGCAGACGGAGTGCGTTGGTGATCACTGAAACGGAGCTGAAAGTCATTGCCGCGCTGGCCAGGATAGGGCTTAGAAGGAGGCCGAAGAGTGGATAGAGGATTCCGGCAGCGATGGGAACGCCGAGCGCGTTGTAGGCGAACGCGAAGAAGAGGTTCTGGCGGATGTTGCGCATCGTCGCACGGCTGAGGGCACGAGCCCGCGCGATGCCGACGAGATCGCCTTTGAGGAGCGTGATTCCGGCACTTTCAATTGCCACATCGGTCCCCGTGCCCATGGCGATTCCGACATTCGCGGCGGCGAGAGCGGGGGCGTCGTTAACGCCGTCTCCGGCCATCGCGACGATGTGGCCCTCCCCTTTCAACCGATTCACGATTTCAGCTTTTTGATTTGGCAAGATTTGAGCTTCTACTGAGTCGATTTTGAGTTTTCGCGCGACGGATTCTGCGGTGGCGCGGCTATCTCCCGTTAACATCACGATCCGGATCCCGTCGCGATGGAGGCGGCCAATCGCTTCGGCAGTCGTGGGTTTGATCGGATCGGAGACTCCGATGATTCCGATTGCTTTTCCGCCAGTGGCCACGAACATCGCGGTTTGACCTTCTGCTTCGAGGGGTTTGGCGCGATCGTCGAGCGGACCGAGCGGAATCTGTAAGTCGGCCAGCAAAACGCGGTTGCCGAGTGCGGCGGTGTTCTGTCCGATGTGTCCTGTAATGCCTTTACCGGTAAGCGAAAGAAAATCGGTAGCGGTGCCAATTTCGATTCCGCGATCCTTTGCGGCCGCGAGGATCGCAGCGGCAAGCGGATGCTCGCTCGCACGCTCAAGGCCAGCCGCGATTTCGAGCACATGGGCTTCGTCTACCCCTGGCGCGGGGAGTACTGACGTGACGCGAGGCTTCCCCTCGGTGAGCGTACCGGTCTTGTCGACTACGACTGTATCCACCTTCTCGAGAATTTCGAGCGATTCGGCATTCTTGATGAGGATACCGGCAAGAGCTCCTCGGCCGGTGCCGACCATGATCGCCATGGGTGTTGCCAGTCCAAGCGCGCACGGGCAGGCAATGATGAGAACCGCAACGGCGTTGAGGAGTCCATGCGCCATTTTTGGCGCCGGGCCGAAAATGGCCCAAATAATGAATGTGAGCACTGCTATTACTACTACTGCAGGGACGAAATAAGCGGCGACTCGATCGGCGAGTTTCTGGACGGGAGCGCGACTGCGTTGAGCTTCGCTGACCATCCGAACGATTTGAGCGAGAAGCGTTTCACTGCCAACGCGCTCAGCGCGCATAACGAAAGTGCCGGTGCCGTTCACTGTGCCGCCCGTGACGCGGCTTCCGTCCGCTTTCTCGACGGGGATTGGTTCTCCAGTCATCAGAGATTCGTCCACCGAACTTGAACCTTCAAGCACAAGTCCATCGACCGGTACTCGTTCCCCAGGACGCACACGAAGAGTATCGCCCGGCTGCAAGTGCTCGACGGGCACGTCAATTTCGGTGCCGTCGGCGCGAACCAAGCGCGCGAATTTTGGGGATAGATTCAGGAGTGCGCGAATCGCGGACGAAGTCCGGCTTCGTGCGCGAAGTTCGAGCACCTGGCCGAGCAGAACGAGAGTTGTAATCGCGGCGGCAGCTTCAAAATAGACCGGAACGACGCCTGACATGGTTTGGAACGAGGGCGGGAAGATGTTGGGGAAGATTACTGCGATCACGCTGTAGATGTAGGCCGTACCGGTGCCGAGCGCGATGAGGGTGAACATATTGAGGCTTCGATTGACGATCGAGGCCCAGCCGCGTTGAAAAAAAGGAAAGCCTCCCCACAGGACAACCGGAGTTGCGAGAAGGAGCTCGATCCAGCCAATTGCGCGCATCGAAAGGAATTGCTGCAGAGGCTGGCCCGGAATCAGATCAGACATGCCGAGGATGAGAACGGGGATTGTAAGCGCGACGCTGATCCAGAAGCGGCGCGTCATCCCGGAGAGTTCGGGATTTTCTTCTTCGGATGCGCTGACGGTGCGCGGTTCGAGAGCCATTCCGCAGATAGGGCATGAGCCGGGCCCGGAGCGAATGATTTCGGGATGCATCGGGCAGGTGTATTCGATGCGAGTGGCGGAAACCTTAGGCATCGCGGGTTCGAATGCCATGCCGCACTTCGGGCACGCTCCGGGATTTTGTTCGCGTACTTCTGGATCCATCGGACAAACGTAAAGCGCTGAAGTCAGTGCGCGCTCTAGTGAAACTTTCGGTCGCACATCTGCAGCTGATGATCGATTAACGTCCACGGATTGTAAGGGAGGCCTATCGTGGGTTCCTGTGTGAGGATTTTGCTCGGAGTGCAAGTACTTTGCAGGTTCCGCCGAGAATTTCTTCGCGCAGCCTTCAGAACAAAAAGAATAGGTTTCGTTCGCGTACTCCACACGAGATTTGGCGCGCTCGCAGTCAACGGTCATTCCACAGACTGGATCACGTTCCATTGTCGTTGTCCTCAGCGCGCATGCTTGTAGATCAATTTCATGAGTTCGTCGTACGTGGATTCCGCATCCGCGGCAGTGCCTTTGCGAATCGCTTGGGACGCACAGTGCTTGAGATGGTTGCGCATCAAGCCGCGACCAACGGCACGGAGGGCCTCCTGCACCGATGAAATCTGCACCATGATGTCGGGGCAGTACCGATCGGTCTCGACCATGCGAGCGAGACCTCGGACTTGGCCCTCGATTCGGTAGAGGCGTTTCAAATTGGCCGATTTGATATCAGGATCAACAGCGGCGGCCTTGCGCGCGGCAGTTGAGGAAACTTCGCAGGCGCAGGCCGCACTTTGCTTCTTGACGACTTGCCTTGGCTCCATCCTAATATACCCCTAGGGGGTATACTACTAGAGCCCGGTGTTTCCGTCAAGTCGATAGGCGACCCGTAGTCCGAATGAATTTCTTACTTCACGGTAACGACCACGAGTGTCAAGTCGTCGTCGAAAGCGCCATTGCAAAAGCTGGTCGCCTCGCGCCTCAATGTCTCAAGCATTTCAGCGGCGGTCAGGCGCATGTTCTCGTTTCCAATACGGGCAACATTGTGCTCGCCGAACTCGACCCCGCTGGAGTTACGAGCTTCGGTCAAGCCGTCGGTGTAGAGGACGAGGTGATCGCCGGGCTCAAGCTGCAATTCGATGTTGTCGTAAGCATGATCGGGGAATAGACCCAGCGGTGGTCCTCCATCTTTCAATGAGTGCGTCTGTCCGGAGCGTCGGAGCAGGATGGGAGGCCAGTGTCCAGCGCTGGCATATGTGAGGTTGTTCCTGGTTACATCGAGGATGCAGTAGCAAAAGGTAACGAATTTGTCGGAGGCGATGTTATTGCAAATCACATCGTTCAGTTTGCTGACGACTGCGCCCGGCGAAGCCGGCTCGGACGCGAAAGCCCGGAAGCTGGCTTGCAGATTGGCCATTAATAATGCTGCGCTGATTCCTTTGCCAACGACGTCGCAGATGCAGACGCCAATCTTCGTCTCACCAAATTTCACGACATCGAAATAATCACCGCTGACGACGGCGGCTGGATTCCATGCACCGGCGATGTCGAGGCCTCTGATCTGAGGGATGTGCTTGGGAAGGAGGCGCTCTTGAATCTCGCGCGCCTGGTCGAGATCCTGCTCCTGTTTTTGAGATTGAGTCTTCCCGAGTTCGAGAGTGCGCTTTAATTCTAGGCTGGTGTGCTCGAGTTTGGCGCGGGTCAGATGGTACAGATGAACGATCGTGCCGACGATTAGGACGACGACCACACCGAGCCGGCCCCCGCCCCGAAATTGAGAAGGGAAGCGTGAAAGAGGTATGCGATACGCGGCCATAGTGATGGCCACCGCTGCTGCGGAACTGACGAAGGCGACGAGAGCTAGGCACGATTCGTACGCAATCCAGTCATACGGGCTTCGAAACCTCGAAGACCATGGAGCGAGCCGATTCATCGCAGGGGAAACCAAGTTGCCAGCAACGAGGGAGTAGAGCAGTATCGCTCCGAAATCCGCGCCAGACCAATTCGTGAGGCGCAGAATCGCAAAAAGCGCCAGAGCAACGACGAGGAACAATCCTTGGTTCGAGAGAAATGCACGAATGCGCACGAAGATGGGCGAGGGCTGTGCGCTAGGAAGAGACATGAATTTTCCGCCAGAAATCGATCGTGGGACCCAGAGATGGAGAGGATGTTAGGGGTTGGGGCGGTTCAAAGTCAACGGCGCCGATTTCCGATTCGTGAAACTAGTTCGATTTTAGTACGGAATCAAGGTATGTCGTCAGTTCGGAACTGGTCCAATCCTGTGGACCGATGATTTTGCGGTCGAGGCGGCCTTTGCGATCGATGACGTAGGTCTCCGGATACATTGTGGTGCCATAATCCAAGGCGATCTTCTTGGATGGGTCGCGAAAGTTTGGAAAACCGAGCTGATAAGTCTTCAAAAAATTGTCGTAGGCGGTTTGGTCTTCGTCGAGACTGATTCCCAGCACCGTTCCTCCGCGCGGAGCTATCAAGCGCTGCAGAGCATTAAGCGACGGGGCCTCGTCCACGCATGGTGGGCACCAGGTGGCCCAGAAGTTAAGGAGGACCACTTGGCCACGAAGATCAGAAAGACGGGCGGGCTTGCCGTCGAGAGTGAGCGCAAAGTCCTTTTCTGGCTGGCCGCGAAGGCTGGGTTCACCCTGGCGATAGTCAGCGCGGGCAAACATGTAGAGAAGGCCCGCGATGAAGATCAGGACCAGAGCGGTGTTTAGTTTTCGTTTCAATGAGTGGTTCCGGCATCTATAATAAGACATCCGCGAATTGAATGCCCGTTTTTGAGCCGCCGCGGAGTACACCCACACCGTGGTCTCAGCCATCATTCCGGCACGAAATGAGCAAGCATCAATCGCGCGAACGGTTGAGTCCGTGGCGGCGCAGCCTGAGATCGAGGAGGTCATTGTTGTCGACGATGGGTCGACGGATGCAACGCCGAGAATCCTGGGCGAGCTTACGACACGGGTTTCCAAGTTAAAGATAATCGTGGCAGGCTCGCTGCCTGACGGATGGGTGGGAAAGAATCATGCCGCGTGGGTAGGAGCGGCTGCGTCTAGAGGCGATTGGCTGCTGTTCACCGACGCAGACACCTTCCACCTGACCGGGGCGATGCGACGAGCATTGGCAGATGCGGTGGAGCATGGCTCGGCGCTGGTGTCGTACTCTCCGGAGCAGGAGATGGAGACGTGGTGGGAGCGAGCGTTGATTCTGCAGATCTACTGGATGCTTTCAAGGAGATATACGTTCGAGAAAGTGAACGATCCGAAGGTTCCGGATGCAGCTGCGAACGGGCAGTTTATTCTTGTGCGGCGGGACGTGTATGAGTCAGTCGGCGGGCACCTGACGATTGCGAACGAGATGCTTGAAGATGTGGCGCTGGCGCGGTTGGTGAAGCGCGCCGGGTTTCAGTTGTACTTTGCAAGTGGGCTCGGGATGGTTCGGACGCGCATGTACCGAAGTTTTGGAGCGATGTGGGAAGGCTGGACCAAGAACCTCTACGCGCTGATTGGCGGTACGCTTTTTAGTTTGATCGGTGAATTGGTCGATTGGTTCGTGATTCTGTCCTTGGTGGTGGTTTTGTCGACGAGGATTATGCATCCGCTCGATTGGATGGTTGCAGGTGGATGTATGGCCTGGCTAGCGTTTCGCGTAGCAAGCTTTGGCACATATTTGAGGCGGAATCGGTACCCGTTTTCGAACATCGAATATCTAGTACCGGGAGTGTGCCTTTATTCGGCCGCGTTGATAGCCTCGTTGTGGAAGAGCGTAAACGGAACGGTTGAATGGAAGGGCCGCCGATACGCTGCAAGATCAGAGCAAAGCTGAATTGTGAGAGTCGACAAGCGATGATACGCATTACGCGCAAGGTGGAATTCTCGGCGGCGCATTTTTACCACAATCCGAAGTTCTCAGCGGAAGAGAACCAGCGCGTGTTCGGCAAATGCAGCAATACGCACGGACACGGGCACAATTACACACTCGAGGTCACGATTGCGGGAGAACCAGATTCGGCAACCGGCATGGTCCTTGACCTGAAGGAACTGAAGGATATTTTGCAGCGCGAAGTGGTTGAACGAATGGACCACAAGCACTTGAATCACGAAGTGCCGGAACTCGCAGGCAAAATTCCCACATGCGAGAACGTCGCCGCGGTGATCTGGAATCTGCTTGAGCCGAAGATTGTTCGGGGCACGCTTGACCGAGTGCGGTTGTATGAGTCGGAGGACCTGTTTGCGGATTGCACAGCGGAAGAAAATGGCCTAAAGCGATGAGAATTTCGCTCACTCGCCGCTACCATTTCGCTGCTTCGCATCGCCTGCATTCGCCAGCTCTTAGCATGGAAGAGAATGAGCGGATCTATGGCAAATGCAATAGCCCCTATGGGCATGGTCACAATTATGCCGTGGAGGTGACGATCACCGGGCCGGTCGATCCAGACACGGGAATGATCGCGAATCTTGGCGATCTTGATCCCTTCGTACAGCGAGAAGTGATCGAAGCGTTCGACTATAAATACTTAAACGAAGATGTGCCCGAGTTTCAAGCCATGGTGCCAACGACAGAGAACGTGTGCCGCGAAATTTACCGCCGTCTGACGACGTTCTCTGCAGCGCGGATTGAGCGGGTGCGGATCGAAGAGACGAGCAAAAACAGTTTTGAATACACCGGAGAACCGGCCGTATGAAAAGCGGAGATAAAATGAGCGAAGCCACTGAAATCATGATTGCTGATACCAAGGGAGAAGAAACGATTGCGGACCTGGTGCGCAAGATGCTCGCCCTGATCGGTGAAGATCCGAATCGCGAAGGACTGCGCCGGACACCAGAACGATTTGAGAAGGCGTTCCGATATTTAACGAGTGGCTACCGACAAGACCCGGACAAACTTCTTAATGGGGCAATGTTCAGCGTGTGTTACGACAACATGGTCGTCGTAAAGGACATTGAACTCTATAGTCTGTGCGAGCACCACTTGCTGCCATTCTTCGGGAAGTGTCATGTCGCGTACATTCCGAATAAGAAGGTAGTGGGCTTGAGCAAGATTGCGCGGCTTGTGAACATGTACGCGCGACGGTTGCAGATCCAAGAGCGCTTAACCAGCCAGATTGCGAAAGCGATTCAGGAGAAGTTGTCGCCCGAAGGCGTAGGAGTTGTCGTCGAGGCGCGACATTTGTGCATGGTTATGCGCGGAGTAGAAAAACAACACTCGGCGGCGATGACGAGCGCGATGCTCGGGGCCTTCCGGGAAAACAAACAGACCCGCGACGAGTTTCTGTCATTGATAAATCACGGCAAAAGCTGAGCTCCCCTCTTAGTTGCGAATTTCGAGCGGGAGCATACAGTGGGGCCGCCCTCTCTCCTACAGGATTCACTGTAAAAGCGCTTTGTGGCTTGCAGACGATGTGTTACGATTTTTAGTGTCGAAAAGGAAATCGAGAGAGAGCAGGGAACGGCTTTTCAGAAGGGGAGGGGCGAGCTGATGGAAGCAAAAGCAGAGGTTATTGAGCAGTTCCGGACGCATCCGAAGGACACTGGTTCGCCGGAAGTGCAGATTGCATTGTTGAGCGAGCGCATCAGCTACTTAACGACCCACCTCAAGTCCCACGCAAAGGATCACGCTTCCCGTCGCGGATTGATTATGATGGTCAATAAGCGCCGAAGGTTGCTGGACTATCTGAACCGCCGTGACCCGGATCGGTATCGCGAGATTGTGGAACGACTCAGCTTGCGCAAGTAGCGCTTTCCCGAGCGGTCTTGTAACCGCGCTTGTCCCACCGCAAACACCTCAAATTGAAGCGAAGTTTCCGAGACTCATGCGGGAGTATAGGATTGCGCCGTCAATGTGTATCCCTGCCTTGCACGCTTCTCTGACGATCTTCTTTTCGAATCTCCACGAGAGCGGACTCTCGTATCTGAAATGGCGCACCCGAAGATTCGGGGCGCGAAGGATGTGATTAGATGTTTGAACAAGTAAGCGTCGAGGTCGGTGGACGCAAATTGACGTTTGAAACCGGCAAAATGGCGCGCCAGGCGCACGGAGCGGTTGTAGCGCGGTATGGCGATACGGTGGTTTTATCCACCGCCTGCATGGACAACAAGGCAACTGACAAAGACTTTCTGCCGCTCACAGTGGACTATCGCGAGTACACGTATTCGGCGGGCAAGATTCCCGGAGGATTCTTTAAACGTGAAGGGCGCCCTTCCGAGCGCGAGATTTTGACTTCGCGGCTGACGGATCGGCCGCTTCGGCCCCTCTTTCCTGAGGGCTACTCGACGGAAACCCAGATCGTTTCCATGGTTCTCTCGGCCGACAGCGAAAATGATCCGGACGTGATTGGATTGACGGCTGCCTCGGCGGCCCTATTTATTTCGAAGATCCCATTCGAAACGCCAATTGCTGCAGTGCGAGTCGGATTGATCGATGGAAAGTTGATGGCGAACCCAACGGTAGCCGAGCAGAAGACGAGCCTGCTGAATCTGGTGGTTGCTGGCTCAGAAGAAGCGATCGTAATGGTCGAGTCCGGAGCACTCGAAGTATCCGAAGACACGGTGGTAGATGCGCTCGAGTTCGCGCACGCGGAAATTCGCAAGATCGTTGCTGCGATTCGAGAGTTGCACAAGCGCGTGAATCCCGAGAAGGTTAAGGTGACACCTCCTGCGTTCGACGAGGCTCTATACAGCGAGATCAAATCGAAGTATGGAGAGCGACTGCGCGACGCGCTAGACACGGCGAAGCACCCCAAGAGCGAGAGCTATGGCTTGGTCGATACGATTAAGGCCGAGATCATGGCGTCAATTCCGGAGGATGACGACGAGCGCCACAAACTTGCTTATCGCGCGTTTGAAAGACTTCGCGAGCGGATTTTCCGCGACGATATGCTGTTGCGGCGGCGGCGTCCGGATGCTCGGGCTTTCGATCAGATTCGACAGATCACCTGTGAAGTAGGAGTCCTTCCTCGCGTTCACGGCTCGGCGCTATTTACTCGCGGAGAGACGCAGGCGCTTGCTACGGCGACCCTGGGCACCAAAGAGGACATGCAGCGGCTTGATTTGCTTTTCGAAGACGAGGCATTCAAGCGGTTCATGCTTCACTACAATTTTCCACCGTTTTCAGTGGGCGAAGTGAAGTTCCTACGTGGGCCCGGACGCAGAGAAATCGGACATGGCGCTTTGGCCGAACGCTCGCTTGCAAATCTGCTTCCCCCGGAAGCTGACTTTCCATATGCGATGCGAGTCGTGTCGGACATTATGGAATCCAACGGATCTTCCTCAATGGCAACTGTTTGCGGCGGGTCGCTGGCGCTGATGGACGCGGGCGTACCGCTCAAATCCGCGTGCGCGGGCATCGCCATGGGTTTAGTTGTGGAAGAGGATAAGTACGCCATCCTTACTGACATCGCCGGAGCGGAGGATCACTACGGCGACATGGACTTCAAGGTTGCCGGTACGCGACAGGGAATCACGGCGCTTCAGATGGATATAAAAGTGTCGGGCGTGAGCGTTGCGATGATGCGCGAAGCGCTGGCTCAGGCGAAGAAGGCCCGCCTGGAGATTCTCGATATCATGGACCAAACAATTTCAACTGGGCGCGCAGAGATTTCGACATACGCACCGCACCTCTACATGCTGAGCATTCCAACCGATAAGATCCGTGATTTGATCGGACCTGGCGGCAAGAAGATCCGGTCGATCATCGAAGCGACGGGCGTGAAGATCGACGTGATGGATGACGGGAAGGTGCACGTGTTCGCAGCGAACGGACCCGCGGCAGAAGATGCGCTTAAGATGATTCGGGACGTGACCGCCACGGCCGAAATCGGCAAGACCTACCTTGGCAAGGTGGTGCGCATCGCCGAATTCGGCGCATTCGTCGAGATTTTCCCGGGAACCGACGGCTTGTTGCACATCAGCGAAATCGCGGAAGCGCGGATTCGTTCCGTGCGCGATGAGTTGAAGGAAGGCGATCAGATTCTTGTCAAGGTTCTGGCAATCGAAGGCAACAAGATACGATTGAGCCGCAAGGCGGTGTTGCGCGAACAGCGTGACAAGCAACAGCCGCAACAGAAGTCGGAGGCCGCCGGCTAGTCGGTTTCAACCGGTTAGTTTGGATTCGGGAGGCGAGCGATCGCCTCCCTTTTTATTTTGGCGGCGGTGATTCGTTTTCGGGCGCGTCCTCGTCTTCGTAAAGTTCAGTGGCTCTCTCGCCCTGAGGCGTGACAATTATGAAGCGATAGCTCAGGCGATGCTCGCGCCAGAGTTGGCGCGGAAGAGAGACGCGTAGTTCAGTGGAAGAGATGAACTGAGTCGGAAGCCTGGTCTTTTCGCCCTGGTCGGCACTTGCGACGATTGAATCATTGGGTCGAAAATTTGTGCCGACTACCGTGACTTCTTCGGTCGACGCACCACCAGCACGCATGAAAGGCAAAGGGCTTGGTGAGATTGCGAGGATGGTTCCGCGTGGTGGGGCGGGCGGAAGCTTGGGGGTAGGGAGAATCTGAACGTCGCGGCTTTCTGATACTTGGAAACCGCTTCCTGCGTTTCGAACCCAGATTCGGATTGGTCCACGCTCACTATAGGCGACGTCTGAGAATCTAAGTTGCAAGGCTGGTATATGGATCTCAAGCGCTTCAGGCGATAGATATTTCGGTGATATTACCAATGGCGGTTTCCGCAAAACGTTTTCTTCGAAGGGATCTGGTCCGACTAGCACTACGCTCGCACGGGTAAAGCCGCTTCCATGAAGGAGCACCTTGGCCTCGGCCCGCTCCGAAGGATCAGCGGACAATTGCGGCGGATCGAGACGGGTCAGCACGGGGCTTGCGTCGCTGGCAACATAAACGATTTCCTGAGCTCCTCCGCCGACGGGAGTTTTCTGCTCGGTGCCGTTCAGAGGCAAGCCGTTGCCTTGAGCCGCCTCGACTTCGTCAAGGTTAAACGGCCACAGAACGAGCTTGCGCGGTGATGCCAGGTACGACCACGGAATTGTGACGTGAATTCTATTGGTGCCGACGTAGTCGGTAGCCACAAACTCCCAGGCTTTCCAGACATCTTTTTTCGGAGTTGGCTCTGCGAGCAGCACTTTGGTGCTGGGCGTGAAAAATCGGCCGTCTAGATCAAGCGGCATCGTTTCTGCACCGGCCCGAACGCGTACAGGATCAGACGTGAAGGATGGAGCGACGTCGCCCGCAACCGTTAGCGGTAGAGCTTCCGTGTCGGCGTCACTGCAGTTACGCCCACACGAACGCGGCACGTCCGGTTCGATAAGGATGAAATCGAGCCGCGCCGGAGTGGGGGCGGAGGTGTCAGCCCATGTGGCTTCACCGGTTTTCGCCACCTTGACTGGAATCTTCTCGATCAAGTCCGGTCGATCCCAAATCTCGATACGAGCGGCCGTGACTCCCGAGGTGTTGGGCGTGATTCGATATCGGAGCTGAACAGCCGGGCCAGTCAGATCTTTCTTGCGGCGGGCCTTCTGCGAGGGAGGCTTGGGGTTTTCGATCTCAATGACCGGATGCGGACCTTCAAGCGATGCGTGCCGCGAGTCTGATGACTTTTGCGCGAGCGCCAATGCTGGAAGAGAGAGCGATACGGCGAGCCCTTGCACTAGCATTCGCGATGCGGAACATCTGCGCGCACAGCGCATCAGTTGACGCGCTCGATCCGTGCGCCAATTCCGCTGAGTTTTTCTTCGATGCGTTCGTACCCGCGGTCGATGTGATAGACGCGGTCGATGTATGTTGTGTTTTCCGCCACCAGTGCCGCCAGCACTAGGGATGCGCTGGCCCTCAAATCGGATGCCGTAACAGGTGCGCCGCTGAGGCGGGTTGGTCCCGTTACGACCGCAAGATTGCCGTCCACGGCGATATTCGCCCCCATGCGCGACATCTCACTGGCGTGAAGATAACGGTTCTCAAAAATAGTCTCGCGGATATGCGAGACGCCTTCGGCCTGCGTCGCAAGCGCCATAAACTGGGCCTGCATGTCCGTGGCAAAGCTTGGGTATTCCTCAGTTGTGACATCGGCGGCGACGAGTTTTTTCGCCGCTTTAACGCGCACCGTGTGGCTGCCTTCGCAGCGGATTTCGACGCCGCATTCTCTGAGCTTTTCGATGATTGCGCCCAGGTGGCTCGGGTCGCAATTTTCGAGAAGCAGCTCGCCACCGGTGATTGCCCCCGCGACTAAAAATGTCCCGGCTTCGATACGGTCGGGAATCACGGGGTGAGTGGCACCCCCAAGGCGCTCGACGCCTTGAATACGCAAAGTTGAAGTGCCGCGTCCCTGGATTCTGGCGCCCATTTTGCCGAGCAGGTCTACGAGATCAGTCACTTCTGGCTCGAGAGCGCAGTTTTCGAGGACAGTTTCTCCATCGGCTAGCACCGCCGCGGTCAAAATGTTCTCGGTTCCGGTCACGGTGATTTTTGGAAAGCGAAACGTTCCGCCGCGGAGGCGCTTGGCGCGAGCCTCGACGTACCCATGATCGACTGAAATCTCCGCTCCTAGTTGTTCGAGTCCTTGGATATGCAGGTCCACCGGACGCGCGCCAATGGCGCACCCACCTGGCATCGAAACGCGAGCATAGCCAAATCGAGCAATAAGCGGGCCGAGAGTTAATACAGAAGCGCGCATCGTTTTGACTAGTTCGTAGGGTGCCTCAGTGTGCGAAACGGCTTCCGCCTGGATCGTAAACTGGCTGGGCGGAATGTCAGGACTCTCAACGCGGCAGCGCATGTGGGCGAGAAGTTTGGCCATCGTGATGATATCGCGGACCTTGGGGATGTTATGAAGATGCACCGGCTCATTGGTGAGAAGTGCGGCTGCCATCGCAGGAAGTGCGGCGTTCTTCGCGCCGCTGATATGTACTTTTCCTTCGAGCCTGCGTCCACCCTGGATTTTGAAACGGTCCACTGTTACTTGCTCCTAATCTTTGTTCGGGTCGGCACAGCCTGCGACGCTTCGAGGGCGGCGCGCACGCTGCCGCCGGATTTCGACAGAAGAGACTTGGCATGGCGCGTATTCGCACCGGTTTTCAGCATGATAAGCGCTGCCGGCAAACTGTGTCCCGTTTGCCGCAGTGCGTGTTCCGCAGCTGACGTGGTCACGCCCATGGCTTCCTCAAGAATTCGCGCCCCGCGCCGCCGCAACTTCTTATTTGTCAGCGCCACGTAAATCATCCAGTTGTCATAAACGCGACCAAGGCGCACCATCGCGGTTGTTGAAAGCAGGTTCAAAACCATTTTCTGAGCGGTGCCAGCTTTCAGACGCGTCGAGCCTGCGATGACCTCCGGGCCCGTCTTCGGGGCGATCACAATTTTTGCCGTTCGAGCTAGCTGCGACCGCGGGTTCGACGTGACCCCGATCGTGACGCTTCCGCGCTGTCGTGCGAACTCGATCGCGCCGAGAACATAAGGTGTCGTGCCACTTGCGGCAAGTCCGACAACAATGTCCCGATGCGAGAGGCCCGCAGCCGCGAGATCACCTGCGCCACTTGTCGCCGAGTCTTCGGCTGCTTCGTTTGCCCCGCGCATCGTTCTTGCGCCGCCGGCAATCAGCGCTTGAATCGACTCGGCGCGCGTGCCGAACGTCGGAGGGCACTCAGCGGCATCCAGAGCTGCTAATCGGCCGCTCGTCCCGGCCCCTACATAGAAAAGCCTGCCACCATTCGTAAGGCTATGCACAATGGAGTCGACCGCGCGAGCGATCTGCGGCAACTCCCGCCTAACAGCGATTGCCACGCGGGCGTCTTCGCGATTGATCGTGCGAAGGATCTCAAGCGTCGATTTTTTATCGAGCCCTCGCGAGCGCGGATTTCTCTGTTCGGTGCTGGCTAGCCTCAACCGTATGCCTCAATGCGAACCTACAGTATACCGTTTCAGTCGCGTGGCGTATTCTCGACGGAAGACAAGTTGCGCGATGATGTAAGGAAGCTATCGAGCAGGCGCTGGCGCCGAAGTGAAGCCTAAAGCTTCAGAAATCGCGTCATGCAGTTCGGGGCGCACCCGCCGGATCTTG
>DATNKB010000286.1:0-4996 GCA_035603595.1 Candidatus Dormiibacterota bacterium | reverse complement strand
GGAGATGAGCCAGGCACAGCGAACGTTGCTCAGCGAACTCTATAGTGCGTACAACGAAGCGTCGGTGGCGCGTGCCGCTTTTGAGAACTCGCGACGCACGGCTGATCTGGCGGCGGAGAGCTTGCGTTTGATAAATCTGCGCTATCAGGCGGGAGAATCGACGGCTCTTGAAGTGGTTGACGCGCTGAACACGCAGCTGATGGCTCGAAATGCTAATGATGACGCCGGTCTACGGTATCGCGTGGCGCTTGCGACGCTGCAGACTCTCACAGGAAGTTTCTGAACTATGGGAAGAGATACCGGCAAAACGGTGCTCTCAGTGGACACGTCGACGCGCGTCGGCCGGACAGTTTCGCACCCCGTCGTAGTGCTGGCAGCAGTGTCGCTCGTACTTTTTGGATGCTCGTCGAAACAAGAGAGCGAGCCTTCACCAACCGTCACCGTCCAAGTGACTACGGCTGAAGATAAACTGATCCAGGATGTGGTGACGGCAGACGCAGTGCTTTATCCGCGCGAGCAGGCGGCGATCGTGCCCAAAATCAGCGCGCCGGTTAAGAAGTTCTATGTGCAGCGCGGGAGCAAAGTACGGGCCGGTCAGTTGCTTGCCGAGCTTGAAGATCGGGATCTGGCTGGAGCTGTCACTGAGAATCAAGGCGGCTACCAACAAGCAGAAGCAAATTATGCGACGGCTTCACAGAAGGCGCAGCAGGACCTCGTTCTAGCGAAGCAGCAACTCGATGCGCAGCAAAAGATTTATGACAACCGAGTGTCGCTGTTCAAACAAGGAGCAGTTTCCCAGAAAGATGTGACGGATGCGCAGATCGCATTAACTCAGGCCCGCGATCAATATCAAATCGCACAGAAGCAATTCGACCTACAAGCTGCTAAGGGGCAGCTTAAAGCTGCGAAAGGCAAGAGCACCAGTGCCGCCGCTCAGTTGAGTTACGCTCGAATCGTCAGTCCCATCAATGGTGTTGTCACAGATAGGCCCATCTACCCTGGAGAGACGGCGCCCAGCGGAGCTCCAATCCTGACGGTGATGGATTTATCGCAGGTGATTGCGCGCGCACACATCGCGCAGCAGGAGGCCGCCGATTTGAAAGCGGGTGACCCCGCGAAAATATCCGTTCCCGGCCAGAACGAGGATTTTTCCGGCAAGGTTACGCTTGTGAGCCCTGCGCTGGATCCGAATAGCACCACTGTAGAGGTGTGGGTACAAGCGGCGAATCCCGGCGGAAAACTGAAGCCGGGAAGCAGCGTTCGAGTTGCGATTGTGAGCGAGACGGTGCCAAAGGCGCTCGTTGTTCCCGTCGTGTCAATCCTCAGTGGGCCCGATGGCGCGACCTCCGTCTTCACTTTGGATGCGTCGAACAAACCAATTCGTAAAGCGGTAAAGGTCGGAATCCGCACAGACGCTGACGCCCAGATTACGGACGGATTGGCAGAGGGCGAGCGCGTGGTAACCGTAGGGGCTTTCGAGCTCGACAAGGAAGACGAACCGGTCCTGGCAAAAACAAAAATCTTGGTGGAGGCGCCAAAAGCATCCGAGGCTGCGGGGAGCGAAAACAAATGAACCGCGGCTATCTTGCGCAGATTTTCAGGGTCTACGCGGATGAATGAAATCCCGCCAGCCCACAGTCTATCCAAACCCGATCGAGGGACCGTTCTCGAACAGCGATCGCACTACTGGTTTGCGCGGCATTCGAAATCGATCTTGTTCGTGGTCGCCGTGCTAGCCATCGTCGGAGTTTACGAAGCATTCTCGATCCCTATCGCAGTTTTCCCGTCTACCAACTTCCCGCGAATCATCATTGGGGTTGACAACGGTGTGATGCCAATCGATCAGATGGAAGTGACGATCACCCGGCCGATCGAAGAGGCAGTCAATAGCGTTCCCGGACTTCAGGACGTTCGTTCTACTACCAGTCGAGGTTCAGCCGAAGTAAATTTGTTCTTCAATTGGAATGTGGACATGGCGCAAACGCTGCTGCTTGTGAATTCCGCAGTGGCACGTGTTCAGGCAACCCTACCGACCACTGCGCAAATCGAAACGCATCGACTGGATTTCGCGAGTTTTCCGATTCTGGGCTACAGCTTGACGTCAGACAAAATACCCCAGACGCAGCTATGGGAGCTTGCCACCTACGAATTGCAGCCGCGACTTAACCGCTTGAATGGTGTCGCAACTGTGGTTGTTCAAGGGGGGCAGCAGCCGGAATTCCATATTGTTCCCGACACGGCGCGAATGCTGCGTTCGCGGGTCACACTTCAAGATGTTCTTGATGCGGTTAATCACACAAATTTGATCGATTCGCCCGGCCTACTTACGCGCAATCATCAATTGTTTCTAACACTGGTGACGGCGCAGGTAAAAACACCGGAAGAAATTGGCGATATCGTGATCAAGAACGTAAATGCTGTGCCGGTTCGCGTTCGCGATATTGGGACCGTGCAGGCGTCGGCAAAGCCCGTCTTCACAGTCGTCACTGCCAATGGAAAGCCTGCGGTTCTTCTGAGCATCAATCGCCAACCAGACAGCAACACCGTCGAGGTAGCGAATGAAGTGCATCAGGAAATGGAAAAGCTGCGTTCGATGATTCCTGCCGGCATTGAATTGAGGCTCTTCTACGACCAGTCAAATATCGTGAAGGCATCGATTGGAAGCGTGCGGGACGCAATCATCATCGGGCTATTCCTAACCGGACTGATCATTTGGCTTTTTCTGCGCGATTTTGGGACAGCGGTGATGGCGGGCCTCGTCGTTCCGGTCACGATCTGCATAACATTTATCGCACTAAAGCTGATGGGGCAAAGTTTCAATATGATGACTCTTGGCGGGCTTGCTGCGGCAGGGGGGCTCGTCATCGATGACGCAATCGTCGTCGTCGAAAACATCGTTCTCCATCGCGATGGTGGCGAAGGTCCACTCGAAGCAACGAGCAAGGCGCTCAAAGAACTCACAGTCCCATTAATCGGTTCTACTCTGACGCCCATTGTGGTGTTTCTTCCGTTGATTTCGATTACCGGAGTCACCGGATCATTCTTCCGCGCGCTTGCGGTGGCGATGAGCATCTCATTGCTCACGTCGCTGGTACTTGCTCTCGGTTGGACAACAAACCTGGGCACTCTCGTAATCCGCCGAACGAAAACACCAAAAAATTCGCAGAAGACTCCGGCAACGGCCGGTGTCGAGACCGCTCAGGCGGACGAAATGCGCCGCATGATAGCCGCCGAAGAAGAGTCGCTGCGTGGCGGAGTGTTCGAGCGGATCCTCACGATCTACGAACGCTGGATGCGCCGCGCTCTAAGGCATCCGGCCTGGCTGGCGGCACTTTGCATAGTACTGGTGGTGCTCGCATGCGTCTGTTACATCAATCTGGGATCAGACCTGCTCCCGGCCATGGACGAAGGCGGATTTATCCTGGATTATGTGATGCCGCCTGGCAGCTCACTTCAGGAAACGAATCGCGTGATCGATCATGTCGAGAAAATTGTGCGCGCCGTGCCGGAGGTGGAGAGTACTTCTCGAAGGACGGGTTTGCAGCTGGGTCTCGCGGCAGTCACCGAGCCTAACACCGGGGACATATCGGTGAAGCTCAAAGATAAGCGCAATCGCAACATTGAAGAGATCATCTCCGAAATCCGCACGAAAGTAAAAGCGCAGGAGCCCGCTCTCGATGTTGACTTTACGCAGCTCTTACAGGACATGATCGGCGATTTGACCGGCGCGCCGCAACCGATCGTTGTAAAGCTCTTTTCACCCGATCCCCAGTTGCTCGCAACGTGGGCGCCTCGTGTGGTGGATGCACTGAGTAACGTCACCGTGAACAACAAGAAACCGGTCGTGGACATCCAGAACGGAATCGACAATACCACAAGCGGTCCGGCGGTCGTATTCGCAGTCAATCCGGCGGCAGCGTCTCAGGCCGGTTTCACAACCGACCAACTCGCGATAGCGGCATCCGCCATTGTTGACGGCGAACCCGCTACCTCCGCGGTAGTAATCAACGACCGGCCTTATACGATGCGCGTGCGCTTTCCGGAAGCAAACCGTGCTTCTCTCGACGCTATGAGCAACACGACACTGGTGAACGCGGCCGGAGGCACTGCAACACTCGGATCGGTTTCAACGGTCACCGAAGTTCCCGGGCAAACTGAAATTCGGCGCGAGAATCTTCAGCGTGACGTTGAAGTCACGGCACGTCTCGAGGGCTTAGACCTCGGCACCGGGGTGGCCGCCACGCAGAAGGCCATAGCCGGGCTAAATCTTCCTCGATCGATTCGAGTGGAGTACGGCGGAACTTATCAGGAACAACAAAAATCGTTTCATGATCTGGTGGTGGTGCTGGTGCTGGCGCTCGTTCTAATTTTTCTGGTTCTGCTCTTTGAGTTCGGCACTTTCACAGCGCCCATTGCGATTCTGTCTTCCGCAGTGCTTTCGAGTTCGGGGGTATTTCTCGCCCTCCTAGTAACACGGACCAGCTTCAACGTGTCGTCATTTATGGGATTGATCATGGTGGTTGGTGTCGTAGCCAAAAATGGCATCCTACTCTTGGATGCCAATCACAAGTTCAGGTCTGTAGGGTTCGCGCCGGAAGAAGCCTTGATACAGGCTGGACGCCGCCGTCTTCGGCCAATCGTTATGACGGCTATGGCGGCTGTCGCGGGAATGGTGCCTCTCTCATTGGCGTGGGGCGCAGGCTCGCAGATGCTGCAACCGCTTGCGATCGCCGTTATCGGTGGCATCCTCATATCGATGATTTTGTCCTTGATTATCACACCTGCCGTGCAATTTCACTTCAGCCGTTCTGCTCGAGAGCGACCGCTGGCGACATAGCGATGGCCTTCCTTTTCGTATACATTGCAAACCAACGGCAATCGCCGCCGGACACACGATGCGAGTTCTGATCATCGAAGACGACAGAGGCATGGCTGGGTTGCTGCAACGAGGCCTTCAAGAAGAGAACCAGGTAGTGAGCCTGGCATTCGACGGGCA
>DATNKB010000285.1:0-2916 GCA_035603595.1 Candidatus Dormiibacterota bacterium | reverse complement strand
ACGAATGCCGAAATCGAATTTTGGATCGAGGAGGCGCTGGGTGGTGTCGTCGTGGGTGTCAACCACGATGGAGCTGAAATGGAGGTCGTGAGCTTTTTGGGAGATGTCGCTTTGGGCGGTCACGGTGAGGAATGGGAGGATGGCGCCCAAGGCCAAACAGAAGAGTAGAAATCCCACACGCGTCAACATTCGAACTTAACCCTCAGAAATGTCCCCTGAGCGGCTAAAGCCGCGGCGATTTTGCAGCATTTGTGGCGCGGCTGCCCTTCGTTCCTCAGGATAAAAAGCCGTGCCCTGACGTGACCCGTTAGATTCTAGTCGTGGCCTTGGAACCAGCTCTTGATTGCGTGCTTCAGCACCTGGCCATTTACGGCTGCGAGGGATTCCGTTAGCGGGATTCCCTTGGGACAGACTTTGACGCAATTCTGAGCGTTGTCGCAATCTTCGATGCCGCCCGGGCCCATCAGCGCTTCGAGCCGCCCGGCTGCGTGCATGGCGCCGGTGGGATGCATGTTGAATAGACGCACCTGACTAACGATAGCGGCGCCGACAAAGTGTGAATGCTCGTTGACTCGTGGGCAGATCTCGAGACAGTTGCCGCAAGTAATGCAGCGCGATAGCGGGTAGCCCACTTCCTGGGTGGCCGGGGACATGCGCGGGCCTTCACCGAGCGCATAGGTACCGTCGATCGGAATCCAGCATTCTGTGCGCTTGAGGCTCTCGAACATGAAATCGCGATCGACTACAAGATCGCGCACCAGCGGGAATTTTGTAAGGGGCTCGAGGCGGATCGGTTTCGCGAGATTGTCAACGAGGGCGGAGCAGGCTTGGCGCGGCTCGCCGTTGATGAGCATGGCGCAGGCGCCGCAAACTTCTTCGAGGCAATTTGCGTCGTAGCTTACGGGAGTGGATTCCTTACCTTCGCGCGTGTAGGGCTTTTCAGCAATATCGCGGAGGCATTGAATCACGTTCATGTACGGGCGGTAGCGGAGTTCGTATTCTTCCCAGCGAACGGCTTCGTCGGGGCGCTGCTGGCGTTTGATTCGGACGATGAAAGTGCTTCCTGTCTGCGTATCAGCCATTGTTCCTCTGCAGAACCTGCATCACTTCGCCGCTGTGTACTTGCGTTCGCGGAGCGGCAGCAGCGAAGTGTCTACCGGCTCGAAATCGAGCTTGATTTCGCCGCGGACGTAGGACGCTTTTGTCGTCTTGAGCCAATTCGCGTCGTCGCGATTCGGAAATTCCGGTTTGTAATGCGCACCGCGCGTTTCGTTGCGGGCGAGCGCGCCCAGGGTGATCACTTTTGCGAGCACCAGCATATTGCCAAGTTCGCGGACGAAATTCAGCGTTTGATTTGCCCACTGTGTGCGATCCTGCAAATTGATTCTGCGGAAGCGGTCGCTCAGCTCGTCGAGTTTCACGAGAGTCTTCTGCAGATTGGCGTTGTAACGGATCACGGTCACGTTCTCCGTCATTATTTCGCCCATTTCGCGCCAGATCGTTAACGGATTCTCGGTGCCCTGGTGTTGATTCAGAAGCGCGTCGTTGATGTCCTGCTGGCGGACGCGCTCGCGTTCGAAAACACTTGCAGGAGTGTTCTCGACTCCCTGCTCGAGATTGTGCGCGTATTTCACGGCTGCAGGGCCCGCGAGCATTCCGCCGTAAATACAGGAGACGAGCGAATTCGCGCCGAGCCGATTTGCGCCATGATATTGATACTCGCACTCGCCCGCCGCATAAATTCCGGGAATGTTGGTGGCTTGATTTTCGTTATCGACCCACAGGCCGCCCATCGTGTAGTGCATGGCGGGGAAAACTTTCATGGGCTCTTTGCGCGGGTCGACACCTACGAACTTTTCGTAAATTTCGAGAATGCCTTCAAGCTTTTTGTCGAGGACGTCCGCGGGAATGTGCGAGACGTCGAGATAGACGGCAGGCTCGCCGGGCAGACCCATTTTCATTTCGAAGACGACTTTGTGAATGGCGCGCGTGGCTACGTCGCGAGGGACGAGGTTGCCGTATTTTGGATACCACTCTTCGAGAAAATAGAAGCGCTCGGATTCGGGAATGTCTTTGCCGCTGCGTTTGTCGCCCGGCTGCTTGGGGACCCAGACGCGTCCGCCTTCGCCGCGCGCCGATTCGCTCATCAGGCGGCATTTGTCTTCGCCGGGGATGGCGGTGGGATGGACTTGGATGAATTCGCCGTTCGCGTACCAGGCGCCTTGCTGGAAAAGGGCGGATTGCGCAGAACCCGTGCACACGACTGAATTCGTGGAGCGACCGAAGATCGCGCCGTTTCCACCGGTGGCAAAAATCACGGCGTCGGCGGGGAAGGTTTTGATCTCCATGGTTTTTAGGTTCATCGCGCAGATGCCGCGGGATATGCCCTGGTCGTCGATTACGGCGGAGAGGAACGTCCAGCCCTCGAATTTTTTTACTTTATTTTCGGATTCCGCGCGGCGAACTTGCTCATCGAGCGCGTAGAGGAGTTGCTGTCCGGTGGTGGCGCCGGCAAACGCGGTGCGGTGATAGAGCGTGCCGCCGAAGCGCCGGAAATCGAGCAAGCCTTCGGGCGTGCGGTTGAACATCACCCCCATGCGATCGAGGAGATCGATGATGGCGGGGGCGGCTTCGCACATTCCTTTTACGAGCGGCTGATTGGCGAGAAAATCGCCGCCGTAAATTGTGTCGTCAAAGTGTTTCCAGGTGGAATCGCCTTCGCCTTTTAGATTTTTCGCGGCGTTGATTCCGCCCTGCGCGCAGACGGAGTGAGAGCGCTTGACCGGGACAATGGAAAATAGTTCCGTGTGGACTCCGTGCTCAGCGACTCGAATTGTGGCCATGAGGCCGGCCAGACCACCGCCCACGACGATGATTTTCGGGTGTCTCATTGAACGTAAGTACCCAGGGGAAACC
>DATNKB010000284.1:0-5780 GCA_035603595.1 Candidatus Dormiibacterota bacterium | reverse complement strand
GCTGACGCACACCTTAACAATTCTCTTGGCGCTGAGCACAGGTGTAGCTGCGTTTGTTGTGTTGCGGAGGCTCGAAGGCGTTGGCTACGCAATCGAGTGGGTGCGCGGCTCGGGCTGGATTGTGCTTTCGCATTTTCTGCTGTTTGCGGCGATTGCAGTTCCACTCGGGATTGCCATCGGTTTTATTGCGTATGACCCGTCCGTTGCGCGACTGCGCTCATTGCCGGTGGCTGTGATTGGAATCACGTTCTTTACGGCTTGGCCGGAAGAATTTCTATTTCGGGGGATCTTGCAGAATCTTTTCTCGCGCACGCTGAAGAGCCAGTGGATCGGATTGGTGGCGGCATCTGTTGTTTTTGGCTTATCGCATATTCTTCATGCGCCATTTCCGAATTGGAAGTATGTGATTCTTGCGACGATCGCGGGGATATTTTACGGGCACGCGTGGATGAAAACCGGCTCGCTGCTACCGGGAGCGCTGGTGCATGCGCTGGTGGATATTTCCTGGCATGTGTTGTTTCGTTGATCCTTGCTAGCGTTCTGACGTAGCGCTTACGCAAAAGCCGCTACCGATCGTCCTTACCGAACGTCGTTACCGAACAACACCTGCGAGCGGGCTTGACGCGTTCGCGTATAGCTTTTTCTCGATGCGGCCGGCGAGAAACGCTTTGCGGCCGGCTTCAACTGCAGCGCCCATCGCTTCCGCCATCAGGATGGAGTCCTGCGCGCCGGCGATCGCGGTGTTCATTAGGACGCCATCTGCGCCCAATTCCATCGCGAGTGCGGCGTCGGAAGCTGTGCCGACACCTGCGTCAAGTATCAGAGGCACTTCGGTGATGCGCTCGCGGAGGATTCGAAGATTCGTCGTGTTCTGAATACCCATCCCTGAGCCAATGGGCGCGCCGAGCGGCATGACGGCCGAGGCGCCAGCGTCGATCAACTTCCGCGCGACGATGAGGTCATCGTTCGTGTAGGGGAGAACCACGAAACCTTCTTTCACGAGGGTTTTGGTGGCGCTGATGAGCGCTTCCGTATCGGGGAAGAGGGTTTGCTCGTCACCGATTACTTCGAGCTTTACCCATTCGGACAATCCGACTTCCCTGCCGAGGCGCGCGGTGCGAACGGCTTCGTCCGCGGTGTAACAGCCGGCGGTGTTGGGGAGGATGAAGAAATTCTTGCGATCGATATAGTCGAGCAGCGATTCTTTCGAGCGATCGGAGAGATTCACGCGCCGGACGGCAACGGTGACCATGTCGGCGCCAGAGGCCTGGTGGGCTCGCGCCATTTCCTGAAAACTGCGGTATTTCCCTGTGCCAACGATAAGGCGCGAATGAAACTGGCGCCCAGCGATTGTGAGTTGTTCGGTCATTTCTCTTCCCTTCCCCGGGCTTATTGTACTCCGACGATAGCGATTCACGCACGCGCCTGGCAGCGCAGGCGTCGATGGTGCCGGTGGGCGGCTTCGTTAGGCCAAGTGGTGAGGGCGCGGCTCTTCGACATCGGCGTAGAGACGGGCAATCACGTCGTGGTAGCGCTGTTCGATGACGCGGCGTTTCATTTTCATCGTGTAAGTGAGTTCGCCGCCGGCGTAGGTGAAATCCTGCTCGAGCAGAGCGAAGCGCTTTGGCTTTTCATACTGCGCGAGGGGCGCGGTGAGGCGTTCTATTTCGCTTGATAGAAGATCGCGCACCCACGGATCGCCGGTCATTTGAGTGGGCGTGGCAAAATCATGGCCGGATTTTTGCCCGGCGGCTTCGATATTTGCGAAATTCGGAACGATGAGGACTGACACGAACTTTCGCGTGTCGCCGACGACGATTGCGTTCGTGATGTAGGGCGAGGTTTTTAGCGTGTTTTCGATTGGAGCAGGTGCGACAAACTTTCCCGCGGCTGTTTTCAGCAGCTCTTTCTTGCGATCGGTGATGATCAGGTAGCCGTCTTCGTCGAGGCGGCCGATGTCGCCGGTGCGAAACCATCCATCGGAAGTGAAGACCTCGCGGGTGGCTTCGGGCTTGTGGTAATAGCCCTGCATGACGTTCGGGCCCTTCACAAGAATTTCTCCGTCTTCGGCTATTTTCACTTGGACGTTGGGAATCGGACGGCCGACGGTGCCGATTTTGTTTGCGGCCGGAGTATTCGCGGTGACGACAGGCGATGTCTCGGTGAGTCCATAACCCTGATGAATTGTCACGCCGACGGACCAGAAAAATTCTGCTAGCTCCGGCGCCAGCGGCGCGCCGCCAGCGGAGAATCTTTGGGTGCCGCCGCCAAGCCCTTCGCGAATCTTTGAGTAAACAAGAGCGTCTGCCACGCGCCAGCGTAGTTTCAGACCAGGCGATGGGGTTTTTCCATAGGCGCGCCACGGAACGGATGCCTCAGCGACGCGAAGCGACCAATCGAAAATATTCCGTTTGATACCCGATTCACGGCGGCCTTTCTCAAGAATATTGGCGTAAATCTTTTCGAAGAATCTCGGGACGGCTGCGGCAAGCGTTGGGTGCACTTCGAGCAGCGCCTGTGGCACATCCTCGATGCGCTCGAGGTAGGCGATCGCCACTCCGTTGCAGATGTAGCTGTAAGCAGCGGTGCGTTCGTATACATGGGCGAGCGGCAAGAATTCGAGCGCAACATCCGATGGCAGCAGTTGGTGGTTGGAGGCGCTGTCGATGCAATTCGAGCTGAGATTTGAATGCGAGAGCATTACGCCTTTGGGCTCGCCCGTTGTGCCCGACGTGTAGATGATGGTCGCGAGATTGTCACCCTTGATTTCGGCTGCCCGGCGCCGATATTCGGCAACATCGGCATCTGTGGTTGACTCGATCAAGCTTTCGTATCGGAGGATGTCGTCGTCCAGTTCGGTATCGGGCGCGGCAGAAATTACATGTTCAAGGGCCGGAATTCGGCTGCGGCACTCGGAGATCTTTTTCGTCTGCGCTGCGCCTGCAGTAAATACGAGGCGGGCGCCTGAATCGTTGAGGATGTAGACAAGACGATCGTGCGACTCATTGAAATAAATCGGCACATTAACCGCGCCGAGCCCTTGGACGGCGAAGTCCGCCGTGTGCCATTCCGGGCAGTTAGGCGCGAAAAGCCCTACACGATCACCTGATACGATGCCGAGTTCCGCTAGCGCTTTCGACAGGCCGGCGACTCTGCGAAGCATTTCCTGCGCCGATATGGATTGCCAGCCGACGGGGGTGCGGTACATCTGCGCACGTGGGTTGGCGAAACGGTCGATGGCATCGAGGAAAAATTTTGTGAGGGCCGGATACTCGCTCGCCATTTCTTAAACTCTAGCGTATGGGCTCGAGGAGCGCAACGCGGCGCTACTCACGCGTGCCGCGGTGAGATAAGATGCCCGCAGAGGGAAATTTTATGGCGAAGCTTTCAACCGAAGAATCGATCGGTTATCAACCGGTGCGCGCCGCGCGTGGCAGCCAGATTTCGTGCAAGGGATGGCAGCAGGAAGCGGCGTTGCGGATGCTGATGAATAATCTTGATCCGGAAGTGGCTGAGAAGCCGGAGGATTTGATCGTTTATGGCGGACGCGGAAAGGCGGCGCGAAATTGGAGTTGCTTCCACGCGATTGTTGAGTCGCTTAGGTCGCTTGAGGGGGACGAAACGTTGCTGGTGCAGTCTGGCAAGCCCGTCGGAATTTTTCGTACGCACTCCTATGCGCCCCGCGTGTTGATCGCCAATTCGAATTTAGTGGGACATTGGAGCGATTGGAAGAATTTCGACGAGCTCGATCGCGCGGGTCTGATGATGTACGGACAGATGACCGCGGGCAGCTGGATTTACATTGGGTCGCAAGGAATCCTTCAGGGGACGTACGAAACGTTTGCCGCGGCTGGCCGAAAGCACTTTCATACAGCGGACCTTGCCGGGAAACTTGTGGCGAGCGGTGGAATGGGAGGAATGGGGGGCGCGCAGCCCCTGGCAGCGACGCTGAATGGCGCCGCGTTTCTGGGCATTGACGTGGACCCGGAGCGCATCAAGCGGCGCGTGAAGAGCGGCTATTGCGATGTGATGGTAAATGATCTCGACGAAGCGTTGCGCATTCTGAAAAACGCGGTGCGAAAGGGCGAGGCGACGTCCGTCGGGCTGGTGGGAAATTGTGCTGACGTGATTCCTGAGCTTGCGCGGCGCGGAGTGGTTCCTGATTTGCTTACGGATCAGACGAGCGCGCACGATCCCATCGGCGGCTATATTCCGCAGGGGCTTGATGTGTCACAGGCGGCGGAGCTACGGCAGCGAGATCCGGAGACATATCGCAAGCGTTCGCTCGAATCGATGGCCAAGCATGTGGAGGGAATGCTCGCGCTGCAAAAACTTGGCGCTGTAACGTTCGATTACGGCAATAACATTCGGACGTTTGCTTATGAGCAAGGCGTTAAGAATGCTTACGACTTCCCCGGCTTCGTTCCGGCATATATTCGGCCGCTCTTCTGCGAAGGACGAGGGCCATTTCGCTGGGCGGCGCTTTCGGGAGAGCCTTCGGATATCCACCGCACGGATCAGCTCGTGCTGGAAATGTTTCCACACGATGAAATCCTCTCACGCTGGATCAAGCTGGCGCAGAAACGGGTGAAATTTCAAGGACTCCCGGCGCGAATCTGCTGGCTGGGTTATGGTGAGCGCGACAAGTTTGGGCTGGCGCTGAATGATCTGGTCGCGCGAGGCGAACTGAAGGCGCCGATCGTAATTGGACGCGACCATTTGGATTGCGGCTCGGTTGCGTCACCATTCCGCGAGACGGAAAAAATGCTCGACGGTTCGGACGCGGTGGCTGATTGGGCGTTCTTAAACGCGATGTTGAACACGGCAAGCGGAGCGAGTTGGGTTTCGATTCACAACGGCGGAGGTGTCGGCATCGGCTATTCGCAGCACGCCGGGCAAGTGACAGTGGCAGATGGAACGAAAGAGATGGCTTCGCGCATCGAGCGCGTGTTGACGAACGATCCGGGCATTGGCGTCGCCAGGCATGTGGACGCCGGGTATTCGGAAGCGATCGACTTCGCGAGGAAATCCGGCGTCAAAATTCCGATGGGTTAGGTCGAGGGACTATCCCAACGATTGCGGGAGATAGCGGATGATCGTTATTACAGGAGCGACGGGACACACTGGGCAACCGGCGGCAGATGCGCTGCTGGCGAGCGGCGCGAATGTGCGCGTCGTCAGCCGGGATGCAAAGAAGCTCGACCAGTTTGTGGCCCTGGGCGCAGAGGCTTTCGTTGGCAACGTCGAAGATCGGCACGCGATGGCAAAAGCGTTCGAGGGTGCTGATGCCGTCTATCTGGTGGTGCCCGAAGACACGTCGCAGTCGGATTTGCGAGCCCATCAAGAGCGCATCTCCGACTCTTACGCAGCAGCTGTCGCCTTTGCGCGCGTTCCCAACGTGGTCGCCTTGAGCAGTATCGGTGCGCAGCATGCGGAAGGCACGGGCCCCATCGTCGGCTTGCACAATATGGAACAGAAACTCAACAAAGTGCCTGATCTGAACGCACTCTACTTGCGCGCTGGCTATTTCATGGAGAATCTTTTGATGAGTATCGCGCCGATGCGCTCGATGGGAATGCTTCCAGGCGGCATGACAGGCGATCTGGCAACGCCGTGGATTGCTACGAAGGATATCGGCGAGTACGCGGCTACCCGCCTGATGGCGCGCGATTTTTCCAGCAAGTCCACGCAGGAGCTCCATGGGCAGCGCGACATCTCGATGAAGGAGGCGTCGTCTGTGATAGGCAAGTCGATCGGCAAACCCAATCTAGGATACATGC
>DATNKB010000283.1:0-2967 GCA_035603595.1 Candidatus Dormiibacterota bacterium | reverse complement strand
CACCCTTTTGGGGTGAAACTGCTTAGCAGGCAGCCCTGTTCGGCCACTCCAGCACCTCTCCGCGGAATTTCGAGTGGATGGGGCGACGGCCTGCGCAGCTAGTATAGCATCAAGCTATTTCGACTTCTCCGACGGAATCGCACGGAAGCGAACGAACACGAGCACGCCCATCGTATTGGTTCCGTAGATCGGATTTAGAGAAGACGGCTTCGTGTACAGCGTGTATTGCCCGCCGAACGCGCTCGACACGTGCGGTATTAAATTGAATTCACGATCGTAGCCGAATGTGTAGGCCTGTATCCGCGCTAGAAACTTCTCTTCGAATCCGGGCGGCAAGGGATTTTCCCCGAGCAGCAGTTCATTGGTGCGATCCACGTTTTCGATGCGCGTCCAGGCATAGTTGTGCTTCGCGAACCGCACTGTGCTTTCCGCGAGATAGCTATTGAACACCTGCCCGTCGGGAATGTCGCGATTGCGGCCCCAGAGCAACAGCGTCGCCCAATTTCCATTCTGAAATGGCCGATTGTAGGTAACCGATGCGGTCATGCGCAGCGTGTCCTCCGTCGGGAAAAGCTGCTCTGGGCTCTTCAGCCGCGTGATCGAATATTGTCCGCTCCAGTTCGGCGCAGGATTCACCGTCAGCCGCGCCGACCATGAATCGAGCGCGCCCGTATCGATATTCCAGCGGAATTCGTCCGGCTCGCGTCCGTGAAACGCCGACGCCTCGATGCGCGCGATTTTGTACGTGAGTCCCAATGTGAACACGTCGTTCGCGATGTGCGTCGAGTCCTGCAAATGGTGGCCCAGCGGCGCCAAATCGTCCTCGCTCGCGGACGTGCGATGGGCGAATGCCGCCGGGCCCATCGCCGGATCGCCCACCGGCGCGCCATAAAAAGAGAGCAAAGTATTTTCGCCAAGCTTCACGTCATAGAGCAGCGCCAGCTCCATGAAAAAATCGTGTGGATGCTGCCCATCGACGATCGGATTTCCGAAGGCGGTCTCGCCTATTTGGAAGAGTTCGGGATATCGCCGATTGGTAATGGTCGCGGGATCGAGGCTCAGCATCACGCGCCCCGTGAACGTGCCTGGGCCGAGCGAGCGCTGCACCATAGGCATGAACCAGCTCGTCCCAAAAACTTTGTCGCCGCCGCGCGGGCCCGTCTGCTGCTGCGAATTCACGAAAGCGACGCCATGAAACATGAGCATCCATGCGCCCACATGTTTCATGAGCATGTCATGCGGCGTAGAAATCGACTCGACGCTCGTGCCGGAGCTGGCGTGCATCAGGATCGTGTCGATCAGCGATTCCGGGTGGCTCATGTCCATGCCGGCCATTGAATGCGCAGCTCCGTGCTGCATGGTCTGAGCGTCTGGCGACGCGTCAACGGTCGCGAATGGCAAATATTCGAACGACACGCACGTGCAGCAATCAGCGGGTTCGCAAACCCGTCCCGCAATCTCGCCGGCCAGAATCGGCGAACAGAAAAGAAGCGCCACGATCAAAACTGAAGATCCGGCTGAGGAAATGGCTATTCCTTTAGCGCTCACGACGTCCTGTTAGACTCATCGGCAAGCTGAATCGTTGCTAAGATTTCAGTCGCCGTTCTTAGAGATTCGGCTGGATCGGCGCGTCCTGCACGGTTGCGGCACGATCCTCTGCGGTGGCGCGAAGCACGCCTGATTCGTCCGTGTAGTAGCTCCGGAAACCAAAATTTCCCGGCCGCGCTGTAAGAGTGTAGCTCGTCACGCGGCCTTCCGAGTCAGGTTTTCCGGGCGTGTATTGCAGGTTGTAGTGCCCGAGTTGCGCTTTCTGCGCCGCGATTCGTGCCGTGTCGCCCAAGGCTTCAAGAGAGGAAGGATAAGCGGCTTCAGCCGATTCATAATTCGCTAGTGCGGATTGAACCGTCGCGATTGCATCGCGAGCGCGCGCTTCCGATTCCGATTTTGATCCCGACATGTGCCAAGGCACCGCGAACCAGCCCACGGCTCCGAGTGTCACAAGTAGAATGCCGCACGCGATCAGAATTCGTTTAGCGGTTGGCTGCTTCGCGACGGGCGCCGGCTCGCCGAACACGTCCGCCACCGGCGAAGTCAGGTCCGCGCCGCAATACGGGCACACTTCGCTCCCCGAATTAATCGCTGCATCGCATTCCCGGCAGGTGTACATCGAACGACAATCTTAGCAGGAAGCGAGTCTTGAGGACCGCTGGGTCACAGACCTCACTTGAATTCGTTCTTGTAAACCACGCCTTCCTTCATCACGAACTTCACATTCAGCAACTCATCAATATTCGCCAGCGGATCCCCGGAGACCGCGACCATATCGGCCAGCTTGCCAGGTTCAATCGTTCCGGAGCGATCGCTCCAACCAAGCATTTCCGCAGCAACCGTCGTCGCTGAACGAATCGCCTGCATCGGCGTCATTCCATAGTCCACGTAATAGTGAAATTCGCGAGCCTCGTTCAAGTCCGGGTCCGTCCACGGAAAACCGCCTGCGTCCGTCCCCATCACAATCTTCACCCCCTTCTTCACGCCGAGTCCGAACGCCTTCTTCTCGAGTTCCACCATCGGCCCCCAGTTCCCGCCGCGCCCCGGTGCCACATACGCGCCCACCATTACCGTCGGACACCAGTACGCGCCCTGCTTCACAGCCTGATCGAGCAGCGCTTCCGTAAATCCGTCGCCATGCTCGATCGAATCAACACCGGCACGAAGAGACGCCGCGATTCCGTCCGACCCAATCGAATGCGCGGCCACCTTATGCCCCAGCCGATGCGTCTCCTCGACAATCGCGCGCGCTTCTTCATCCGTGAAATTCACGTGGCTGTGCAACACGCCATCGGAGCCAAAGTAGTAGGCGCGGTCTGAGTAATATTTGATCCAATCTGCTCCGCGCGAAATCTGCTCGCGCACCGCCAGCCGCGCATTGTCCACGCCGTCCACATACTGCACTCCGTGCGGCACTTC
>DATNKB010000282.1:0-7860 GCA_035603595.1 Candidatus Dormiibacterota bacterium | reverse complement strand
GTCCATTTCGGATTCTTGCGCAGCCATGCTTCCAATTTTGATCCCAGGTTTCGAAGCGTGAAGGAAGTCGAAGGACAATCGTTAATGTACGCCTTGGCAGCCGCATCGAATTTACGCTCACCCAGCACTGCGCGAAGCCCTGGAAAATCCTCCGCAAACGCGGAAAGCACTCGAAACCAATATTGCCGGTTGTAGATTTCCAGGCGTTCAAACGAAGTGAGCCGATCGTTCGGCTTGATGATGTCGGAGGCGACTTTCCGCAACGAGCGGCCGTCAGGAGCCGTCGGGCGCATGCGCTCAGCGGGAGTAAGAGGCGTCATTACCGCGCGCGCCATGCGACGCTGAATGCTGAGAAGACTCATACGGCGCTGGCGAGCGACGCGCTCGCGAGAAACTTGTTGGCCTTCAGCGCTTCATCATGAACTTCCTGGAACGAGGGAATGCTGTCGTCCCATTCCAGCAGGGTGGCCGTGTGGCCCACACGTTCAATGGCACGCTCGTAGAGTTTCCACACCGGATCAATCACCGGGTGATCGTGCGTGTCGAGAATATATTTTTTGAATTTTGAATGTCCGGCGATATGAATCTGCGCCACGCGGTCGGCCGGAACACTATTTACATATGTAAACGGGTCGAAGTTGTGATTCTTCGAAGAGACGTAAATGTTGTTTACATCGAGAAGAATCCCGCAATCCGCCCGCTCCACCACTTCATTCAAAAACTCCCACTCGGTCATTTCCGAAACGTGAAACTCCGCATAGCTGCTCACGTTTTCCACTACTACCGGAGTCTCGATAAAATCCCGCACTTCGCGAACTTTCTGCGCTGTGATGCGCGCCGCTTCAAACGTGTAAGGCATCGGCAGCAGGTCGTGCGTATAGCGGCCATCGACGCTCCCCCAGCAGAGATGGTCGGAAACCCAAGGGGTCTTGGTGCGTTTTACCAGGTCCTTCAGTCGCCGCAAATGTTCGCGATTTGGTTTCTCCGCCGAGCCGAAATACATCGAAACGCCATGCTGTACCACGCGATACTGATCGAGAATTTGATCGAGAATCCGCAACGGCCGTCCGCCATCGATCATGAAATTTTCAGAGATAATTTCGAACCAGTCCACGACCGGTTTCTCGGTAAGAATGTGGTGGTAGTGCGGAGCGCGCAGCCCGATTCCCACGCCGTAGTCCGTGAATCCGTTGAACCGATTTGCAGGCATTTAATTCCCCAAGTGAAGACAGAGAAAGAAAGAGGGCCGGAGAATTCTTGCCGGCCCTCCGTCAGGTGACACTGTACGACGCGAGCGAGTTACTTGTCGGCCGGCATCTTGGAGCCGTCGGTTGCGCAACCGCCCTTGCCCTTGCAAGAGTTCTTGCCCTTGCAACCGTTGTCGCTCGACTTGCAGCCGCCCTTGCCCTTACAGGAGTTCTGGCCTTTACAAGCGTGCTTTTCCTTCACCTTTTTGTCGGCATCCTGCGAGCTGAAGGTGTTGCCCTTCGCGCTCGACAGCAGATTGGACGCCTGCACCGTTACCGCAGTCCCGGCCAACAAACCAGCCAGCGCTGCTCCTGCTACCAAGCTCTTCTTGGACTTTGTCATTTTTCCAATTCCTCCTGTCAATTTGGACTACAACCGCCCTGATGCTAGTACGTCGCCCCAATGCATTTGGATTGGCTTACTGGTTGGTCGAGACTGGGTTCGTTCCAAGCCCCTCGCACGGCGCGAGGAACTGCCGGGGAGCATAATCCACTTAGCCGGTCTGTAACAATAGGTAAAGCACAGCAGGGACTGGTACCAGCCAGTTCTAGGACTCATGCGCGAACAGTCCCGGCTTTTCGCGCGGATTGATTCAGCTAGGGCCAGATCTGATTCAGGATCATCGCCAGGCGGAAACCAGCCTTTGCGATCTGCTCCTGAATTGTCGAGCTGACCTTCGACTGATAGGACGGCCCCACCTTTTCGTTCAAGGCCAGCATTCGGGTCGAGATGTGGTTGGCGTCGGCACAAGTTGTCACCGGCGCGGGGGTTTCGATAGGGATCTTCTTGTTCAGCTTGCCGTAGGACTTAGTTTCGGCATCTTCGTGGCTGTCCCAGGCCCAGTCGTCGAAGTTGATGCCTGCGGATTGCCAGGAAGCAAATTGAGGGTTGAACTTGGTGTTCAGCGCATTTGCGAATTCCTCGACCGTCTTACCGTTTTCAATACGCTCAACCAGATCGGTGTCCCAGGCTCCGTGAAGGTTCTCCTTGTAGCTTTCGGCTGTCTTGTTCGTTTCCTTGGGAAGTTTGCCAAAATAAGTGACCGGAACACAGTTAGCGCCGCGATCGTTGTTGGTGGTGCAGTGGAGCGGCTGATGGATATCGCCGGCGAAATGGATGATGAAGCGGAGAGCGTTGGCCTGGTCGGCAGCGCTCGAGCCCGGCGTCTGCAGAACCTTGATCTGGGCTGCCAGAACTAGCGTGATGCAGCTGTCTGCGGAGTTGCATACGAAGGTGCCCTTGGCGGCGCCGCGCGGGATGTCGATGAAGTGCCACGGGGCAGTTTCCGGATGCTTGTCTCGGAAATCATCAGCCCAGGTGGCGGCGTCGGTCATGGGGTCGGTCTCGACGGGCTTGCAGAACCGGAACAGGGACGGATCGATGGGATTGTTGGTGAGAATCTGATTGACCATGGAAAGCGCGTGCGGGTTGAGATTCTGCTTGGCGATCAGCGCGACGGTCTGGTGGCCGTCGCAACCCCAGGCAAGGGCACGCGGGCAATGGAGAACACAAGCCGCGAGAAGGATCAAGAGCGATTGGAGGCGAGAGCGATTCATGGAACACCTCGTGGTCCTGGATTTGGCCGCCCGATTCTATTGGTTCGTCGGGAGAAGAGAAAGTTCTATAGATAGTGACGAATGCGGCGGGTTCGTTTCGCGGCATCGCTCGAATACGAGGCAAAATGAAGGAGCGAAAGCATCCAACTCGCGAAACCTTAATTGCGATTTTACGCCGATTAACACCTTAACTTATGATGATTCCAAAGGGCTTGCGTTAATTTCTAATCGCGGAACGGTGTATTAAAACGCGGAATGGTGTACTAAAAAGGTGGCGCGGTTCGCCAAGAATCGCGAGTGTTTGCAGATTGTTACCTGGGGCACAGGGCCTTTCCTTTCTCAGGAAAAACAGGATTGCCTGTGCCACTGAATGCTTTTCCGGTGGGAGCCCTCTGCTTCAGCAGAGGGAGCTGGACTTCAGTCCAGATTTCGAGACTCTTGGCCGCGATAACCCCACAAGTCTGCTCCAGGCATTGGGTGATGCTCGCCCTCCGGCCTATAAGCCGGAAGCGGGGGAGATTGTTTGCTGATGTCGCATTTTTACTATGCGCTGCAAGACAACCAGGAGCAGGCTGTCAAATTACCGGCTGCCGGAGGAGCGACCGAGTCGGATT
Organism: Candidatus Dormiibacterota bacterium; assembly: GCA_035603595.1. GTDB lineage: Bacteria > Acidobacteriota > Terriglobia > Acidiferrales > UBA7541 > Palsa-295. Next base: position 4,442 of record DATNKB010000282.1, on the reverse strand, counting down.
GTGCTTTTTTTTTTGAAACGAACCCGGCTTCTGGGTCACCACCACTGAAATCGAGAGCTCACGGAAGAGCTCGACCAGAACGGCATGAAATCGAGGATGGGAAAAGCGTAGAGCACACACCCAAGCCCTACCGATCTCCGCTGAAAGGGCGACTGCGGTCTTGCGAGGAGCCATGAAAAACTTTCTCGTATCCCTGCTTACAATCTGCGGTCTGTTCTCCCTCAATGCTTGTGGCGGTTCCAGCGGTTCAAGTGACGGCGCTAATGAAATCACCGTCGCGCTCAATCCCAGTTCTCCTCAAACCATCGACATGAATCAGTCGGATCCGATCTCCGCAACCGTCAGCGGCGATGCGGGTGCCAAGGGTGTGAATTGGACGGTCTCTTGCCCAATGGGAGTGAATTCCTGCGGTGCGATGGCGCAAGCAACGACAGCCAGTGGCGCGCAAAATATGTTTAACGCGCCGGCAAATATCACGTCGCCTGAGACAGTTCGACTGACAGCGACGTCGGCTTCAGATCCTTCCAAGTCCGCTGCGGCCACAGTGATAGTCAACCCCGCGCTCGCCCTCGTCAATCCCGCTCCGGCCCAGCCACAGCCTGGAGCAGTTAGTCAGCCTTTTTCATTCAATCTCTCAGCGTTTGTGCAGGGCGGATCGTCTCCATTCACTTGGACCGTAAAATCCGGCACGCTACCTGCCGGCCTGTCGCTTGCAGCATCGACAGGAGTTATAAGCGGAACACCGACCGCCGCGTCGCCAACGCAAAAACGAACGCCTTCAGTGGAACAGGGATCCTCCACCGTGAACACCAGCATTGTCTTCTCATGCACAGACTCGGGAAATCCCAAACTCTCCGTGGATATCACGATCTCCCTTTCCATCAATTCGCAGCCGGGCCCGCTCACAATTTCTTCTGGAGCACCGCCAAATGGGACGGTGAATCAATCCTACGGCGGCAGTCAGATCGTTAGCGGGCAGCAAGTTGCTGGGTTTCCGCTCACTGCCACGGGAGGAACCGGCAGCTACTCATGGACCTGGGCACCCGCGCCTGGCTCATCGGTTCCACCTGGTTTGACTATCTCGACGTTCACTTTTGGAGGGTCAACCCGCTGTTGCACGACCATAACTGTGATCAATGGCACTCCAACAACGGCCGGAACTTTTCATGTAATCGTCAAGGTAGCCGATTCCGCTTCGCCTCCGGCACAGGTGAGTGGCAACTACACGATTACGATCGCCGGCTCCTCGACTGTCGCGATAACCTCTGGTGCTCCACCGAGCGGGACAGCGGGAAAAAAATACGACGCCCACTGCAATCAGATACCACCGTGCAATGTGATCATCATCGGTTTTCGCCTTACGGCTTCAGGTGGAGTCCCGCCCTACTCATGGAACTGGGCTCCTGGCCAGGGATCATCTCTACCGCCGGGCTTGCAGATCAATTCTTCTTTCTTGTGCATACACTTAAGCGCTCCCGCTATTTGCGGCACACCAGCCACGGCGGGATCCTTTCAGGTGGTCGTGACAGTAAGCGATTCGGCTTCTCCGCCCAGTCATGCGACCGCAAATTACACCATCGTCATCAACAATCCGCCACCTCCGACTGTGAACACATCGCCTTCACCTTCTGCCGGCGCGCTGAACCTCCCTTATGACTTCGCCTTTACCGCGGCCGACGGGCTTTCGCCGTTAACGTGGAGCCAAACCGGGCCGTTGCCTCCCGGCCTCACATTCAGCACGGATGGAAAACTCTCCGGCACGCCGACGGCTTTGGGTTCGTTCCCCATCACGGTTGTGGTGCAAGATTCGCTCGGTCGGACGGCTCCTCAGCAAGATTTCAGCATTCAGATTTTCTCGCATGGTTTCAAGGCGACAGGCAGTATGGGAACGGCTCGGACGTCGCACACTGCCACCGTGCTGAAAAACAACAAGGTGTTGGTGGCTGGCGGCTTCAACAGTGATGCAGGCGATCTCGCCACTGCTGAATTGTTCGATCCAGCCAACCAAACTTTCTCTGCCACAGGTGGCATGTCAATCCCACGGCCCGGACACACAGCGACGTTGCTCAAGAACGGGCAAGTTCTCGTGGTGGGTGGAATGAACCTCGCCACAGCCGAATTGTATGATCCAACCGGAGGAACCTTCACGCTCACCGGCAGCATGTCCATCAAACGTCGTGCTCACGCGGCGACCCTGCTGAGTGACGGAAGGGTGCTTGTAACGGGCGGAATAGACGACACAACCGGTACCGCCACCGCGACTGCCGAGCTCTACGATCCAAACAGCGGCACTTTTACGTTAACTGGCAGCATGACAACTGCGCGCGCTGCCCTCACAGCAACCCTGCTTAGTGATGGGAGGGTTCTTGTGACAGGGGGAAGCGATTCCAACTCGAGCCCGCTTGCAACTGCCGAAATCTTTGATCCCGCCAAGGGAAAATTCACTTCCATAAGCAGCATGAGCGCTCCACGCAAAGCGCACGTTGCAGTATTGCTCAAAAGTGGAAAACTTCTTGTGACGGGGGGGCTTGATGCCCAGAACCATGAAATCGCGACTGCCGAAGTCTTTGATCCTGTTCCGGGAACCTTCACCGCGGCGGGCAATATGGAAACCAGTCGGGCAGCCCACACGGCGACGTTATTGAACGACGGCACGGTGCTCGTAACAGGAGGAACCTCCGACAATATGAGTCTGGCGTCAGCCGAACTCTTCAATCCAATGAGCGGATCGTTCTCGCCCACTGGCAGCATGACCACGGTGCGTTCGTCTCACACCGCGTGCTTGTTGAATGACGGCAGCGTGCTGGTTGCCGGCGGCGGAGACATAAACTTCACAGCGCTCTCCAGCGCGGAGTTGTACAAGTAGAGATCCATTTTTGCAGGTTACAAAGCGCGGGACTCCATGGTGTTTTCGCGCGCCGGCAGTTGAGTTCAAGGCCAGACTTGGTTGAGGATCATGGCCAAGCGGACGCCGGCCTTCGCGAGCTGCTCTTCGATAGTACGAGTTACGAAGGTCTGATACTCCGGGCCCACTTTTTCTCTGAGCTTCAGCATTCGCTCGGCGATCTGGTCCGCATCAGCACAGGAGTTCACCGGTTCCGGAGTCTCCACCGGAATCTTTCTATTGAGCGCTCCGTACGTGACCTTTTCGGCGTACTCATGACTCTCCCAAGCCCAATTGTCGAAGTTCACGCCCTCTTCCTTCCACGTCGCAAACTGCGGCTTGAACCTTTTCTCGATGGCGGCGGCGAACTTCTCGATCGTCTCGATGCCGGCGATGCGCTCGACGAGCTGCGTGTCCCAAACTCCGTGGAGGTTGAGCTGAAACGTCTTGCTAATCTGATCGGTCTCAAGGGGCTTTTGACCGAAATATGTCACCGGAACGCAGTTGCCGCCGCGGTCGTTGTTCGTAGTGCAGTGCAGCGGCTGATGAATGTCCCCTGCGAAATGGATGATGAACCGTAGAGCGTTCGCTCGCTCAGTCGGATCGCTTGCTGAGTCCTGGAGAATCTTCACCTGCTCGGCGAGTGCAAGCGTGATGCAGCTCTGCACCGGGTCGCATGTGAAGCTCCCTTTTGCGGCGCCGCGAGGGATGTCAATGAAATGCCAGCCTGCGGTGTCAGGATGCCCTTTGCGATAATCGTCGGCCCACGTTGCGGCGTCTTCGATGGGATCGGTTGCCACTGGCTGGCAGAACCGGTTGAGGCCCGGATCAACAGGATTCTCAGTGAGTATCTGATTCACCATCGCCAGCGCGTGAGGATTCAAGTTCTGCTTGGCGATGAGAGCGACTGTTTGATGGCCTTCGCAACCCCATGCGAACGCGCGAGGACAATGCAAAAAGCCGGTAGAAACTAAAAAGACGAGAATTGCCAGGCGGGCCCGATTCAGGTTAGCACCTCAGTTCGAATGTCCCAGTTGGAATGCCCCGTTGGAATGCCCAGTTGGAATGCCCCGTTTGGAATGCCCCGTTTGGAATGCAATGACTCGCCATGAATTCTATTCCGTCGAGCGCGCGGAAAATAGTCTTCATTTGCGGCGAATAATCATAGATGCAGAGTCTTGCTTTGGCGTGAGCCGCATGCCCCCAAACCCCATTTTTCCGTGTGTTATAAATTCGCATCTGTTTGATTCTATGGTTCTTACGAAAAATGTTCGTCGCGGAACCGTGGATTAAAATGAGCGCGGTTTGCACCTATAGCAGGCTACGGACAAGGCTTAGAGGAATTTACAGAGTTTCGTGCATTGAGTTTGGCGGCAGACGAATCTAGAGTGCGGTCAGAAAGACACATACACCCAAGGGAAGGGCGGCTGGATCCTACTCTGGAGTGACTGCACACGGTGGCCCTTCGCGGGCCTTTGCAGTTTGACCGCGTTGGAAGCCGCTTCTCGCCGCTCTTCCTAACCTCAACATCTCTTAGGAAACGCGAACACAAGACAGC
>DATNKB010000281.1:0-2236 GCA_035603595.1 Candidatus Dormiibacterota bacterium | reverse complement strand
AGCAGCCGCCGCCCTCGGCATCCCATCCAATCCTGATTTCAACGGCGACCTCCAGGATGGCGCAGGCCTCTACCAAGTCACTCAGAAGAACGGGAGCCGCCACAGCGCCGCAGACGCATACCTCAAGCCCGCGCTCAACCGCAGAAATCTCACCGTCGTCACAAATGCACACGTCGCGCGAATCACGCTCGACAAGCAACGCGCCGTAGGCGTCGAATTTTTCTCCAGCGAAGGCGCAAAAGCAGCCCGCGCAGATCGAGAAGTGATTCTCTCGGGCGGCTCAATCAATTCCCCGCAGTTGCTTCTGCTCTCTGGAATCGGCCCGGCAGATGAAATTAGCCGCATCGGAATCCGGCCGATACACGACCTACACGGCGTCGGCAAAAATCTGCAGGACCACCTGATGGTCTCCGTCGGCTACCTCTGCACGGAACCCGTAAGCATGGCCACCGCCGAATCGCTCCCCAATCTCATTCGCTATTTCGTCCTGAAGCGCGGTCCACTCGTTTCCAATGTGGCCGAAGCCGGAATTTTTCTGCGCACGCGCGAAGAATCGCAACGACCCGACTTGCAACTGCTCTTCGGCCCAGCCTATTACGTGAACCACGGCCTCAGCCCTCGCAAAGACCACTGCTTCGGCTTCGGCCCCACGCTCATCACTCCCGAAAGCCGCGGCTCGATTTCGCTGAAATCCTCGAATCCTCTCGACCCACCCGCGATCCGCGCCAACTACCTTTCAACCGATGCCGACATGCGCGTGATTGTCGAAGGCGTAAAGTTTTCGCGGCGCCTGGCACAACAGCAGCCACTCACAAAATTCCGTGGCGAAGAATTGCACCCGGGTGCCGCCACCCAATCCGACGAAGAAATCGCCGACTTCATTCGCGCCGAGGCTCAAACGCTTTACCACCCGGTAGGAACCTGCAAGATGGGCCACGACGCAATGGCCGTCGTCGATTCTCAGCTCCGAGTCCATGGCATCGAACGATTGCGCGTCGTGGATGCGTCAGTGATGCCGCGAATCATCGCCGGCAACACAAACGCTCCCACCATAATGATCGCCGAAAAGGCCGCCGACATGATTCGAGCCACCGTTTAGTCGCTCGGCAAGTCGCCGCCGCTTCGCACTTTTGGCGCCGAACAATTCTGTTATCCTCTTCGCCGTGCGTCGCTCCTTCTTTTACGCATTCATAATTTGCGCAGGCTTGTCATCCGCGGTGCTGGCTCGCGGAATTTCCTCGCGCGCATCGCATCCTCGCGCCCAGCAGCAAGACCAGCAAAATCCGCCCCAGCAACCTCCGCAACAGCAGCCCGCTCCCAACCAAACCGCGCCTCCTCATCAGCCGCCCTCTCAGCAGGGCCCTCCACCTACTCCCGGCACGCCTCAGCAGGCTCCTCCCGAACAGACTCCTCCGCCTCCCGTGCACATCGGCCCGGTAGTAGTGATTGACCCCGGCCATGGCGGGACGGACACTGGCGCGCGCGGGACGACCCTGGTGGAAAAAGACGTGGTGTTACAAGTCGCGAAAATTCTGCGCGCAGAACTCGAACGACTAGGCTACCGCGCGGTGATGACTCGCAATGACGATTCGAATCCTTCGTACGAGGACCGCGCAGCCCTGGTGAATGCGTATCGCGACGCAATCTTCGTCAGCTTGCACGTTTCATCTACCGGCGTCACGGGTGACACGCGGGCATACTTCTACCAATTTCCAGTTCCCTTCCAGGCGGCAGATGCTTCGCTCTCATCGGAGCCGGTAAAGCAGAGCTTTCGAGGGGCGATCCCATGGGAGGAAGCGCAGCGTCCCTTCTCCGATCAAAGCAGGCGCCTGGCGAATCTTGTGCAGATCGAGCTCGCGCATCGGTTTCCGCAATCGCCGAATGCTCCAACGCCGGCAGCAGTGCGCAACTTGCGCTCGGTGGCGGCTCCCGCCGCAGCAGTCGAAATTTCGAGCGTCTCCGTCTCTGATCCAATTGCGCTAACGTCGTTATCGGGACTGCTCGCCGCTTCCGTCGCGAGAGGAATTGCAGCATTCCGCCCGGCCACTCCTCCAGTTACGAGTCAACCGTAAATGCCGCGCGATCTCAAAATTGCTCTGGGAATTCTCACCGTGGCTGTGCTCGTAGGCCTCATCAGCTTGCGCGGACTGCACCAGCGCATGCAGGGCCTCGCCGAATCGCAATCATCCGAAGAGAAAGCGCGCCGCGAGGTGCTCGCTCCTGAAATTAAGACGCC
>DATNKB010000280.1:0-13235 GCA_035603595.1 Candidatus Dormiibacterota bacterium | reverse complement strand
CGGAGCACTCTCGGACAGGCCTTTGAGCCTGCGAGGTGTTACGTGCGAGATTCGTGGTCGCGTCGAAGTCTGTTGAGATTGGCCTCGGTTGCGCTTCCTTTTGGCGGAATTGGATTCCGTTCAACACTTGCGGAGAAGGATGGCTTATCGGATCGCATCTTGGTGACGGATCTGTTTCCGACTCAGCCGCCAGAGCTGACACGAGAAATGGTCACCGTCTCACATTTCAGTCTCAACCGGGTTAGGGAGTTAGTTGAGGCACGCCCGTCCCTTGCACGAGCGTCGTGGGATTGGGGTTTCGGCGATTGGGAGTCGGCACTGGGGGCGGCCTCTCACATGGGGAATAGAGCGATTGCCGAGTACCTGATCTCGAACGGTGCGCGCCCCTCATTGTTTTCCGCCGCAATGCTCGGCCAGTTGGACGTAGTCAAAGCGATGGTGAATGCCAACCCGCACGCGGAGCGCATTCGCGGGCCACACGGCATCAGCCTGCTCTCACACGCAAAAATGGGTGGCGACGCGGCACGTCCAGTATTCGACTTCTTACAGTCGCTGGGAGATGCCGGCGCTGACTCTACAGCTCCTCTCAGCGATAGCGATATCATCGCACTGCCAGGAACTTACGTCTTCGGTTTAAGCACGAATCAGCGAATCGAGGTGACAGTTGAACGACGTGAGGGTGTGTCGTCTATGTATAGCCCGCTGACATGGACCCGCGAAGGCACGATGGGCCGTCCACTCGTTCACGTAGGTGACCGTGCATTTTATCCGGCGGGCGCTCCCTCGGTGCAGATCCGCTTCGCAGTGGAGAGGGCTTCGGTCATGATGACCGTTCACGACCCTGAGGTGGTATTGGTGGCGCTCCGAGAGCAAGAACCAAAATGAGCATTCGGGATCGCACAAGGGTACAGGAACTGCGGGTTGGGTTGTGGGTTGGAAAACTCCCGAGCATGCGCCGCAGTCTCTAAGTGCCCTCCCGACCCGCGGGTAAATTAATGCCAAACGTCCATTTCCACACATCGCCGTACTTAACGTAGACCGACGAACCCCAAACAGGTCCAACCTTCTGACCGTAGCACGTGCCGTCCGCTCTGGCCTTGAACGTCAGGATGCCGACCATCGGCGAGAGCATCGTGCCCGCGGCATCGGTGAGGCTGACGCTTTTGACATCGCAATAAGTCCCGGACCAGTCCTGCAGCGCATCGGTCTTGGTTGCAAGGTAGACACCAAAAATATTGATGAATGAAATCTCCGGAGCCGTCAGGTCCGCAATCCTTTTAGCATCGTGTGCTCTCCAGGCTTCCCAGACAGCCCTTTCGGCCGCGAGCAGGGTGTCGGTCCGAGCCTCTCGATTCGTGGGTTGAGCTTCGTCCTCTTTGGGCGCCTGCTGCTTGTCACCCGGCTTCGCGAGAGTCCCTTTTGGATCGACAATCGCAGCTCGGGCGTAGAAGGCTCGCTTCCATTTACCGTCGTCGCGAACATAGATCGCTGCCGCCCGACTATTGGTCGGGAGCTGTTGTCCGCCACATGTGCCGTTAACAGTCGCCTTATAGGTGATAAGCGCCGCGTCCTTATCGAGCGAGGTCAGTTGCTCGTCGGACAGGGCGTAGCTTTTGATCTCGCAATCAGTGCCGGTGTATTCCTTTGTCGCTGATGCCTTATCGAGCTTGCCAAACGAACCCCACCCGACAAACTTATCGGAAAGGAATGTAACCCAGAACTTTGCGTCCTTGGACTTCCAAGCCTCGTACGCACTCTTTTCGAGTGTTATAAGTGCAACCTCCGTAGGTCCGGTCGAAGCGGTCCTTTCAGGTGTGTCATCGGCGTTTGCATTGTTCGCGAGTACATTTCCGCCGCACGTTGCCAAAATGAAAGCCGCTGCCGCGGTTAAACCGAAGTGAACAATCTTGGCCATAATCACTGCCTCACAGTTGGTTGTAAATTGAATTCCAGCCGAAAACCGTACTGTAACAGGAGCGGAACGTTTCTGGCTCGGCGTTTCGACAACCGAGCCGATTGATTTTCGCCGTGACCTCATGCTCGTGCGCTACTCTGAACTTAGCCAAACCTGCTTCCTCGTTTACCCACAAACGGAGTCAGATGAAAAAGGTCCTATTCGTTTTTATTTTACTGGTCGCCTCCCTTGTCTTAGCGCTGCGCCATTTTCGTCCCGACTTCTCCTGGTTCGTGGAGGCTTCCGGCGACGACTCAACCAATATCGCCGACATCAATCAGCCGATGCCAGAGGTTGTGATGCCTGGACTCGGTGGGGACTGGGTGAACACGCGAAGCTTCGGAGGGAAAGTCCTGCTTATCAGTTTCTGGACGACGTGGTGCCCCGGCTGCCGCGACGAGATGCCTAACCTCGTCAAACTCCAACAGAAGTTTGGATCGCAAGGATTCACCGTGATCGCTATCTCGGTTGATGATCAGGGCGAAGAATCAGTGAAGACTTTTGTCCAAACAGAGCGATTTCCCGTGGATGGCTCATCCACCGCCATCAACTTTCCCGTCCTTCTAGGCACTGACGAGATTGCTCGCCAACTAGGCTTTGAGGGCGGACTTCCGGCGAATGTCCTGGTATCCCGCGACGCCAGGGAAGTGAAAATCATCCGCGGGCCCTTCAACGAGCAGGCGGTTTCAAAGGCTATCAAGCGTTTGCTCTAGTCGGAGTCGTTTTTCCAGATAACTGTCGATTCAATCTCGAACTGAGATAGCAGGTGGTAAGAGGATTTATCAACATCTATCAGCATTGGAACGGGGGGAGTCCATCGCCGAAAGGGAAACCGTACGCGGCCTGGGCCGATCCAGCAGATTCAGATTGACGTTGCGGGCGGGTTAGTATAAGTCCCTGTGTACATGCCTCGCTGGATACTTACCCTTTCAATACTCGCGGCCATCCTGATCCCAGAATCGCCGGCTGGCGCCCGGCATGAAGCCTGGGTGGAAGTCCGAAGCCCGAATTTCGTCATTGTCAGTGATGCGGGGGAAAAACAAGCCCGGAAGTTTGCGATCCAATTTGAACAGATCCGCGACGTGTTTCGACAATCGCTGGCGGTCGCCAATGCGCATCCTAGCCCTGTCATAACCGTCTTGGCCGCCAAGGACGAAGCCACCATGCGAGAGTTGTTGCCGGAATATTGGGAGAAGGGGCGCTCCCATCTGGCAGGAGTCTTCGAACACCACATGGAGATCTGGTACGCGGCGGTTCAAATGGACGCGCCCGGCGACAATCCTTATCACACTATGTATCACGAATATTACCACTCGCTGACAATCCCTTTTTACCCGGGCTTACCTCTTTGGTTGGCTGAAGGTCTTGCTGATTTCTACGGAAATACGGTTGTAGCAGGTGAATCTACGACGACAGGTCGACCCGACCCGAACTTGATCTATGAGTTGCGGAATTCGCAACCGATTCCTCTGGATGTCCTTCTCAAAGTGGACCAGAAATCGCCGTATTACACGCAGGAGGGGAAAACTTCCATCTTCTATGCAGAGTCATGGGCTCTTACTCACTACTTGATGGTGGGAGACCGCGAGGCTCATCGGCCGATGCTTAAGGCGTATCTCGATGAGCTGTCTAAAGGAGCGAGTCAGGACCAGGCAGCAGCCAAAGCATTTGGTGACGCAAGAAAGTTACAGCAAACTCTGATGAACTACATTTCCAGTGTTTCGTTCGTGGCCATGCAGATGAAGTCCCCGCCGAAAGTGAGCGAGTCCCAGCTAACTTCGCGGCCGCTTTCTGAAGCCGAAGCCGAAACGCACCGCGCCGCGCTATTCCTGCTTCGTGGGCGCTCCGCTGATGCCAAGCCCATGCTGGAAAATGCGCTTAAGTCAGATCCTCACATCGCGCTCGCGCACGAGTATTTGGCTCTGGCGGATTTTTACGGCGGCCAACATGAGCAAGCAAGCTCAGAGGCGTCACAGGCGATTGCTTTGGAGCCGAATGCCGGGATGGCCCACTACTTGCGGGCCTCTCTCGCTTTTCGCGAAGGCCAGGCAACGGGAAATCGGCAGACTCAGGAGGACCTCCGCACCGCGATTGTCTCTATGCCCAATTTTGCGCCGTCCTACGCATTGCTTGCTGTCGTCCTCGCAGCGAACAATGAGAATCTGAATGACGCGCTCGCCATGGCGCAAAAGGCGGTTTCCCTCCAGCCCGCGAATGCGAGCTTTCAGCTAGGTGTGGCTCAGGTTCTGGCCCACATGGGCAGATATGATGATGCGCGCTTCGCTGGATTGCGAGCCTTGGAATGGACCAGAGACCCGGAGGAAAGGACTTCAGCACTCTCCTTTTTGAACGCCTTACAGACGATGCGCCAATATGCTCCAAACGGGCTCCAATCGGCCCGGGCGGCCGCTGTCGTCGCAGTCGAAGGCAAAACGATCGACGTTACCGGGATCGTTTCAAATCTGAAATGCAACGGCGCGATGGAGTTCGACGTTACGAGCGTCGCGGGCACGGTTGATCTTCGTGTCGCCCCGAGTATCCCCGTCACATTTGTCGTCGCCGGTGCGCAGCCGAGCCAATCCGAACTGTGTGCGTCGCTCGATGGCCGCAGTGTCAGAGTGCGGTACGTGTCGGACAAAGATAACGACGACAGCGGTGTTCTGCAAACGCTTCAAGTCCTGCCGCCCGAGAAAGCGCCGGAAGACATTATGCGCGGTCACGCCCCCGCAGATGCCGTAGTGGCCACAGTAGAAGGGACGACGGCGAAAGTTTCGTGCGAAGCAAACGAAATGTTCCTAACTATGTCCGTGAACGCCACATCTATAACCTTGTACGCGAAGGACTTTACGCGGGTGGTCTTCAGCGCGAATACACGCCAAGCGATGGGCGATCTCTCCCCGTGTACGGATTTGAAAGGCCGACCGTTGAAGGTCGGGTATATCCCGAATCACCAAAAGAACTCTGCGGGAGAGATCCAGGCGATCATCATCGAGAAATAAACAAACTGCTGACTATTCGACAGCGTTCATCAAATGAGGGGCTTCCCCTCGCGGACAAATAGGAATTACACAGACTCACTGAATGAACTCGAAAAATCAGTGCGATACCTAGCGTCTTGACGGTGGTTCCCGGACAAACCCGCCAAACGGAAACCGCCTTCCTCTGGGTAACTGTCGATAACAGGGCTTATCACCACCTATCTCACTCTGAGATAGATGTGAGAAGAGGATTGTTGTTGCTCTGTCGGGTCAAGTTTGGGTCAAGTCGCGCACCTATTTCCGCGCGCTGTGTTTCTGGCTTGGCGGAAATACGAAGGAGCTGACACGCAGTCTCGATCGTGACAGTTCAGCGCTATCAAGTACGCCGCTCTTTTTCGTGTCTAACCTATCGAACTCAGTTGCCATGAAGTCCATCCACTGCTGCTTCGTAATCTTTCCTGTTTTGTTCACGTCGATTAGCCGAAGCAGCTGTGCCACTTCGCCAGGACTTAGTGAATCCGAGTCTGAGGCCTGGCTTGTTTGATAAGGGGTTCCCGTAACTATTCCTGCGGTGAACACAGCGGCGATCGCACAAATCAAAAACATGCGTGTTGTTTTTCGCATCTTTCACACTCCTTCAAACAGAGCGCTGCGATAAATGCTTCTTGCGCTGTTTCTCTTTTCTGTATTCTCGTTCTAGCTGCACCAAGAAATATATGAAAAAGCCTCCCACCATCAAGCAACTGATAAGAAAGACTGCAAGCACCATCTTGCGTACCCGCTAACCACTCCGACAGCGAATGCGGACACCTACTACAATTGCCCAAAATATTTTCTCTGCCTTAGTCATGGCGCGAGCTTCGGGCGGGCGACATCACACCACACTTCGAGTTTGTAGCCCGCCTTATCAGCAGCTTCCAAAATTTGCTGTACCAAGTACGTGTTGGGTGCCAACGCGTGACCTTTCGGATTGATACAGTCTTGTGCAGTGACCCACATATCCTCAGGTAGTTGCTCTGCAATTTTTACTAGCGTTTCAGTCTTCACAAACATGGCTACTCCTCATCTGTTACGTGGCGCGCACTTTCGCGAGCTTAGTTCGGTCGGCATCAGGAAGGCATAAGGGAGGTGTAAGGTTTTCGTAAAGGCGATAGAATCCGTTCAATAAATGTTGAAAACGGGGGTGCGAAAAGGGATTCCAGCGCGACGGCGCTAGAACAGCCTACTCGTGACGTACTGGCTGCGCGTAATAGCCCTGACGGGTGCGCGCTGTTAAGCCGGGCTTTGCGATTTTGACTTCCAGGTGATGGTATTCATCCGGTCGCTCAGCCGCAGATGAATCAAACGAGATTTCATAATAGGGCGCGGCATCCGCCACACATTCTTGTATGAGGCCTGCAATATTGTTGCTGGAGTTGAGAGCGAGACCGCCGCTTTGAATGGCAAGCACCGGAAGACTTAGGTCTCCCAAATTCACCTCGCTCGGCTTGCTCACACCTTTTAGGAAGTCCTTATAGTATGAGGTTCGCATCATAGACTCACCAGAGCCTAGAGGATCAACCCCGTAAAGCGTGACGCGGGCCTGGAGGAGTCGGGTCGAGAGGCTCGCAATATCGGCGAAAATTTGTTTCTCCTGATTCGAGTCGAGTTCGGCGCTCGGTCCGGCCAGAAGAGACCACCCGGGTGAAATCCAGACCATGATCTGGCGGCCTGGCCGCGGAATCTTGCTTGCAACCAGCTGACGCAGGGCCCCGAGCGAAAGCTTCCAGCGTTCGGCTGCGCCGGCAAGACCCGCGGAGCGGCCGAAGGTACGAAGTCCCGCGTCAACCTGCTGCAGTGCGGCACTGAGCGCATTGCCGTCGGTCGAGAAGTTCCCCACAATCTGCATCCCGCTATCCGTAAGGACCGCAAAGGCGATGGGGTATGCGAGGTGACCTCCTTCGGCACGGAGGAATTTGTCGATCTCGATTCTTTCGTAGCCAACGTTCTGCACAGTAGCGTTCACCGCGTCAATCACTACAATTACCTCGATCGGAGCCTCGCGACCTGCTACGGCCTTGAAAGAGGTGATGGTTTGCGGGTGCTTGTTATCTAGAAGAGTGAAGTCTTGCTGTTGAAGGCCGGCAACAGGCGGGCCGGACTTCGCGGTGACGACGACATCAAGAGAGATTCTACCGGTACCAGGCTGGACTGCCACACCAGTCTGTTGGGCTGAAGCTGCAGCCGCAAGCAAGTGAACCGCTAGAACAAGAAAGCCAAGGCGTGAGCGGGGAAGCATCGGTTCCAGTTCCTCCGGGCTTAGGCCCACCGGCCTTCGTTGAAGCGCTTAGTTGAGTCGGGTCGCGCGGGCTGCCGAGCGGATAGACGCGATTCGCGGTTGAAGAGTTTCGAGTAATTCCCACCGAGGCGCCTATTGCACATTCGCCTTCAATAAGTGTCGAGAACAGCGATTGTCACTAGCTATTTCGTTTGAGAAAGCTAGTGGTAAGAAGATTCCCCAACACCTATTCGGATCGTGTCTCCGTCGCCGAGAAAGGATTTGCGAGCGTCGCCATAGGCCCCTATTCTGTGCGTTGGGTGATTACCCGTAAATCCAACCGAGGCTCCAATGAAGCGATTCCTTCTTTTGATGGTGGTTCTTCTCGCAGTTGTGCCGCGCTTACAAGCGGCGCCGCCTGTGGCGCTTTTCTACATGACCGGCAGTCCGGACTCCATTCGTTCCTTTCTGGCGCATTCCTCGCAAATCGATCTGCTGGTGCCCACGTGGTACCAGGTAGACGAGAACGGTTTGGTCACCGGCGCTCCCGATCCCATGGTGCTCAAACGAGCGCAAGAAGAGAAGGTGCCGGTCATGCCGATCATTGCGCTCTTCGACAAAAAGAAGTTCCACCTGTTCGCAGGGAATACCATCGCCCAGGCGCAAATGAACGAGGCGATGATCCGCGAATGCAAACTGCACGGCTACACCGGATTCCAGTTCGATTTCGAGAATATCGATTGGATCGATCGCGACCGATTGACCGACATGGTAAGAACCTCCGCCGAAGCGTTGCACAAAGCCGGTTTGCAATTGACCATCGCCACGGTGCCCAATGCTCCCGGTTACCCCGGCGCGGGCGGGTTCGCGAAATGGATTTACACGGACTGGCGCGGCGCATACGACATCGCGGCCATTGCCAAATATGTCGACCTGCTTTGCTTGATGACCTACGATCAGCACACCCGTTGGACGATGCCAGGTCCGGTTGCGGGCTGGGATTGGACCGTCGAGAATCTCAACTACGCGCTGAAAGTTGTGCCCAAAGAAAAGCTCTCTCTCGGCATTCCCCTGTACGGTTATCACTGGTACGCCGGGACGCCCACCAAAGAAACGGAACTTAGCCCCGACAAACCCAATCCCACCGCGGAGTACATCGGCACTCCCAACGCTTTTCAGCTCGCCGAGGCCTACAACGGCAACATCCAGTGGGATTCTGCGGACCGCACCGCATACTTTTATTTTTACCGCGACCAGATGCGTGAATGGATCTTCTTTACCGACTTACACACCTTCAAAGAGCGCTATCAGCTCGTCGAGAAAAATGGATTGCAGGGTTTCTGCTCGTGGGTTCTGGGGCAGGAGGATCCGGCGATCTGGAATTTTCTGCCGAAGCGCCACTGAGGCGGGGTTTTATCTCACGTCCGGATCTGATCGGCTAAGAGCCGCTGTGGATCGTGCTGCGTGACAAAAGGTTTCCGTCGCCAGAGCCGTAATGCGCGGGAGAGTCGAGTAAAACTCTCGCACCGACTCGCCTTCGTGCTGCAATGTCTTCTCGACAACCTCGCCGGTCTCGACATTCAACATCGCAACCGTCTGTTGTCGCGTATGCAAGTCCACGCCTATAATCTGTATCTCGGCCTCCTCGGTTCCGAGCTTTGCCGGGTGAACACCGCAAAATTTACTCGAACTGTTCGGAGGCCGACTTCGTTATGCCATCAGGGTTTATGACCGTCGATTTCACTCTGAGATAGGTGGTGGGAAGAGGATTTTATAATGTCTCTAGCACAAGCCCGTTACACGGCCGCTTGCAAGATACTTGTTGACGCAACTAAGATCAGCGCGGAGCTGAACAATCTGTAATCAGCCAAGAGTGCTCGCATGCGCAAAGTAGGATCGCGGATCGCTATCACCTTGACCTTAGTCGCGATGACTTGGACGGTATCGAGCCAGCAGGTCAAGCGATCGATTGAGAGCAACGCACCTCGAATCCGGCGTGCAGCCCCAGCCGACGCAACCACCCTTGCCACGCGACAGCGCTTCCTAGAGATGTTTGCTCGGTCATACTTCCCGGGACGAACCGGGCAACTCCTGATCGTGCCGCGCGAAGGCGACTTCATCACGCGTCCTGACGTGGCGTACATGCACGGTTCGCCGTGGACCTATGACGTCGCGATTCCGCTGATGTTTGTGGGCCCCGCGGTGAGAACGGGGAGCTACTCGACTCCGGCCGTGCAGCAGGACGTTGCGCCAACCCTTGCGGCTGCGCTTGGCGTGCAGATGCCTCCCACGACGACAGGCCGTGTATTACCGGTTTTACACACGGGTTTCGCTCGACCACGAGTGGTCATGCTGCTCGTCCTGGATGGCATGCGCCGGGATTACTTCGATCGCTACAGCGCGTCCATGCCAACGCTCACTGCCCTGCGCCGACGCAGTGCCTGGTTCTCTCAGGCGCGGGTTAACTTTCTTCCGACCAACACAGCCGTTGGGCACTCGACGCTCTCGACCGGGGCCGATCCTAGCGTGCACGGAATCACAGGGGTTAGCGTGTATGAGCCCCAGCAGCGCCGACGCCACGACTTATTCGCTGGAGGAACGCCGCAAGACCTCATGGTGTTGACGCTGGCTGACGTCTGGCAGCTGGCGACGGCTGGTCGCGCGATCATATTGGCACAGGGCAGCATCGACCGAGCGGCGACGCCGCTCGCAGGGCATGGTGCGTGTCAGCTGAATGGAGCGCCAGTCGTTCTCGCAAGCTACGATCAGGAGACGGGCAACTGGACCACAAACCCCGACTGTTTCCGGCTGCCTGCATATCTGAAGGATCGCAATGCGAAAACACTGTGGCCGGCGAGCGGGGAGTGGATGGGTCACAAAATCGACTCGAGCGGGGCGGTGCGATATTCGGCTCTGTTTCCCGCATTCGAAGCCGATGCGATGGCCGCGATGATTGAGCGAGAGCCGCTGGGCGAAGACAAAGTTCCAGATCTCATTCTACTGAACTACAAAGGCGCGGATTTCGTGGGCCACAAGTACGGTCCGGATTCGGAAGAGCTGCGCGTCACGCTCGGCGAGATGGATCGTCAGTTGAAGCGGATTCTGAGTGTGTTAGAGGCAAAGGTTGGCAATGACTATCTCCTCGCCGTGACCGCGGACCATGGCATGCCATCGGAACCATCGTCTCCGGATCGCCGGCACTTTGCACCATCGATCGTAGACCTGTTGCACGAGAAGTTTGATCCACAGGCGAAGCAGCTGATTACGTCCTTCGAACCGGAAAACGGCCAGATCTTCGTCGATGAGGTCCGGCTGTCCTATCTTGGTCTCACGTTGCGCGACCTGGCTCATTTCCTCGAATCACAGCCGTTCCTTTTTGCGGTGTTCACAAACGACGATGTGCGCTCAGCCTCTAAATTGAACTGCCGAAGGCGGAAGAAGTGAACTGAGCGCGTTCACTTCTCATCACAAACATGTAACGGCATACCTGCCCTGCGGGATCGATAACTGTTGCGAACAGGAATTATCACCAGCCATCTCAATTTGCGACGACCCCTCTGGATTTTGATTTTCCCCGAATTGGAACTACCTGTGCCTTTAACCCTTTTACCTTCAACCCGCGCGATACCGGTAGTTCTAGAACAATTCTGAACTAGTCAACAGTAAAACTGCGTAGAACGGCTGCGTAGAATCCCGTCTGCGGAATTTTAAATTGAAATTGGAAATGGGTAACCCCCTTCGCAGCACACGCGAAGGTTGGGGCACCCAGCGTCCGTGAACACGGGTGCGAGGTGGAAGGTCGTTGATGTCCATACCGCCGCGAATACGTTAGAATGTTGGAAATGTCTGTGAATCTCACGGCACCAGGGATCTTCTTTTTCGTAGGGGGTCTCTACCTCTTTATATCGGGTCTCACTTCCGACATTCTAATATCCGAATCCGATGTGCCTATTAGAGAAGAGGATTTGGCTGATGCTAAAGCCACCCCATTTCGTCGCGTAATTGTTGCCGGAACCGGACTTGTCGGCACTCTTTGTGGATTGTATTTGCTCTTCCACTGAAGTCATGGAGTGAGAGACGAGCGACGGATGTGACGGTTGCGATAAACATCTCACGAATCGTTGCCCGGACATAGACACTTCAGGTTCGGAGGATTAAATGCTCATACGAATACTGGCCTTAGTGCTGTGCTCGGCTCTGTTCACGCCTGCAAACGGCCAGAACGATACAGAGAGTCTTCCCATTGTCACGAAGTTTGAATGCCCTAAGTGTCCCGAAAAGGCAAGGTCGCTGCACATAGAAGGCGTCGTAATTATGCAAATTACCACCGACGGCCACGGGGTCAGCGGCGTGAAGGTGCTACGCGCGGCTGGAGTCCTAGCTCCGTATGCGGAAGCAAACGTGCGAACGTGGAAGTTTACAGACCATCTACCGACAACATTCACGGTTACTTACGACTATGCGTTCGAAGGAAATTACAAACAGGACCCGGCGACCAAGTGCGACGCTAAAATGGATCTTCCGAAGAGCGTGAAGGTAAGCACTGAACGGCCACCCATACAAGATTCGCCGAGGCCTCGCTAGGTTGTAAGCCGGTGCCCCACCCTTGATTTTCAAGGGTGGGAGCTTCCGACTTCGCTCCAAACCCTCCTATACCTTTCCTGTACTTCCGGACAGTCTCCCGCCCCTTCGTCTCGGTGCTATCCTCTATCTGGCCAATTGGCGCCAGACGCCAAAAGCTTGATAAGGGGGTCCGAGATAACGAAAGTCAGCCGGCGCCAGCCGTCTGACGACAAATCGAGCGATCTCCCGCCTCACCAACCCGCGCCCGCGTCCTGCGGCTGCGAACCCACAATTGAAAATAAGTAACGTTTTACGTAACATGCGCTCCCCGTTCCCGCATGCGACCAGCAAATCGTCGGAGGCTCATAACCTTGGCGCCCAAGCTGCGGTTCCTTTCTTCTCGCGATGTTGATCTCTTGCGGAGCCGATCCCCCACCCTTAAGAATCAAAGGGTGGAGCACCCGGTCGAGCCATCGCCTATCTCAGTCTGAGATTGGTGGTGCGAAGCGGATTTATCAACAGCTATCTGCGCGAAAGAAAATCTAGCGGGGAAGCCGCGTCAAACTACTTTGCTATTTCTGACTTGGACTGGTTCTTGTCGGTGTGAGTCAGGTCGGAAGGGTAATCGAAAGTTTTGTGCCGCGGCCCTCGGATTCAATTTTCATCTCACCCCGACACCGGAGAACGCGCTCGCGCATTCCTCGGATACCTACACCTCCCCCTTGCGATTGAATTTCTAGCAGCTTTTCGGGGGATATACCGCTACCTGAATCTTCAACCTCCAGGAAAACACACCGGCCTGCACGCTTCATACGAATTGTGGCAACCTTGCTACCAGAATGACGATGGATATTTGTAAGGCACTCCTGCACCAGCCGGAAGACGGCTAGTTCCATGTCACGTGGAAGCCTACCGAATCCTTCGGAAATGTCAAAAGTAATGTCGAGCCCGCTACGTTCGGCTAATCCGCGAACATACAAGGATATGGCGGCTTTTAGTCCTTCTTCATCCAAGAGAGGCGGATGCAGCAGATAAGAGGTTGTACGAATCTCGCTGGTTAATTGGTGTACCAACTCGCGTGCTTGTTCTGCCGACTCCGCTATCTCAGGCGCTTTTTCTTGTGCGTTACGAACCAGAGTCGACAGTTCCATCGCAAGCACCGTAAGCACCTGCCCCGCACTATCGTGCAATTCGCGGGCGATATGGCGTCTTTCTTCATCCTGTATCTGCATCATTCGATGCGACAGGTCCCTGAGTTGCTCCGCTTGGTTCAGCACTTCTGTATTCCGCCGCATCAGCTGTTCCGTCCTGATTCGAACTTGCGTCTCCAGCGTATCCGTCAGCGCGCGGAGGCGGTTCTCGCTTTCACGCAATGCCTTCTCACTTTGCTTCTGTTGGGTGATGTCATTGTTAGTTTCGAGAACGCTTTTTCGATTTCCGAGGTCGTCTCGATTGAGCACCCAACGGCTGATAACTACGATTT
>DATNKB010000279.1:0-11460 GCA_035603595.1 Candidatus Dormiibacterota bacterium | reverse complement strand
TGCGAGCCGAGTCAGAACGTTATTTGATTTCCATTACTTCTTTTTCTTTCATCGCGGATAGGTCTTCGATTTTCTTCGTTTCCGAGTGAGTTAGCTTCTCCAGTTCGTCCAAGGTTCGCTTCTTCTCGTCCTCGCTGATTTTCTTTTCCTTTTCGAGCTTCTCCACCGCTTCCTTGATGTCGCGGCGAATATTGCGAACAGCGGTGCGATGGTTCTCAAGCACTTTGTGAATGTGCTTCACCATATCCTTGCGCCGGTCTTCTGTCAGCGCCGGAATCGGAACACGCAGCACTTTTCCATCGGACGCGGGATTCAGCCCCAGATCGGACGTTCGAATCGCCTTGTCAATCAGCGGAACAGCGCTTGGATCCCATGGCGCGATCACGATCATTGTGGCGTCCGGCACATTCAGCGTGCCCAGTTGATTCACGGGCATCGGCGTACCGTGATAGTCCACCCGGATATGATCCAGCAGCGATACGTTCGCGCGGCCCGTCCGCACTCCCGAAAGCTCCTTGCGGAAATCTTCCACAGCCTTTTCCATGCGGACTTTTGCCTGACTCATAGCGTCTTTACTTGTGGCAATCGTTGTCATCTGCGAAGCCGCCTCCCTCGCTCGCGCGTTACGCGGCGCCCACGGTTGATCCTACCGGTTCGCCCAGCACCACGCGCTTCAGATTCCCGGGCACATTCATGTTGAACACCACAATCGGCATCTTGTTGTCCATGCAGAGCGAAATAGCCGTTGAATCCATCACCGACAAGCCCTTCTTCAGCACGTCAAGATAGGTAATCCTCTCGAACCGCTTCGCGCCCGGCACTTTTTCCGGATCCGCGTCATACACGCCGTCCACGCGCGTCGCCTTCAAGATCACCTGCGCTTTGATTTCCATCGCGCGCAACGCCGCGGCCGTGTCCGTCGAAAAATAGGGATTGCCGGTTCCCGCCGCGAAGATCACCACTCGATCCTTCTCCAGGTGCCGTGTGGCGCGCCGCCGGATGAACGGCTCTGCTACCTGGTGCATCTCAATCGCACTCATCAACCGCGTATGACAACCCGATTTTTCCAAAGCATCCTGCAGTGCCAACCCATTGATCACCGTCGCGAGCATTCCCATGTAATCGCCGGTGGCCCTGTCGATCGAAAGCTCTTTCTGGCGAGTGCCGCGAAAAATGTTCCCGCCGCCAACCATAATCGCCACCTGCACTCCCAGCTCTTGAACTTCCTTCACCTCGCGCGCGATTCCCTGAATCGTAGCGGCGTGAATGCCGGACTGCTCCGGCCCCGAAAGCGATTCGCCCGAAAGCTTCAGCACGAGCCGTTCGTAAACGGGCACGCCTTTTGCGCTAACTCGCGTTGCTGCGTCTGCAGTTGTCATCGTCCGATCGGCCCAGTCTTCCCCGCGGGCATTCTAGTGCCGTTCCAATGATTTGGCACTAGCGAATTTCACCGCACCCTGGCATTTCGTTTCGATCCAGCTTGACAAATTTTGGCACAACTTTGCAGCGAGGCACTCGTAAAATCGTCGAGGCCCCGCCGGACCGGGTTCACGGATGCGTGGAATGTAAGGCAAGGCGGTCGATGCCACTTATACTGCGGGGACAAGCGCGTCAGGCTCTTCAGACGCCGGCGCAGACGCAGTCGCGCCATCCATCTCGCCGACTTTGAATCGGGAGAACCGGCGTACCGCGATGTTCTCGCCCACCTTCGCAATCGCCTGATCCACAAGTTCTTTGATGGTGAGGCCTTCGTCCTTGATGAAATGCTGTTCGTAGAGGCAATTCTCTTCGTAGAATTTTTCCATCTTGCCGTTGACGATCTTCTCGATCACGGGCTCAGGTTTTCCCGTCTGCTTCGCCTGATCCTTGTAAATCTCGCGTTCGCGATCGAGAATTTCCTGTGTCACTTCTTCGCGCCGCAGAAATCGCGGGTCGAGCGCAGCGATATGCATCGCCACGTCGTGGCAAAGCCGCTGAAAGTCTTCCGTGCGTGCCACGAAATCGCTCTCGCAGTTCACTTCCACCAGCACGCCGATCTTTCCGCCGGCATGAATGTACGACCCGACAAGCCCTTCCGATGTCGCGCGCTGCGCCTTCTTCGCTGCCGCCGCCTGGCCTTTCTTGCGAAGAATGTCTATGGCCAACTCCAAGTTGCCTTGCGCTTCAATCAAGGCTTCTCGGCATGCCGCGAAGCCCGCGCCAGTGCGCTCGCGCAGTTGCTTCACGAGTTGCGCGGGTATGTTCGGTTTTCCGTCTGTTGCCATGTCTGCGCTCAATTCCTTTTTAGATTCGGGCAGTTCGCCCGAAGTTTGCGAGGCCCTGTTCAATCCTGTTTTTCTGGTCTCAATGGGACAGAACGAACGGCAACTACTAGCGCGGGACCGAATCGTCGCCGTTGGCCAGCGGAGTAATCACTTCTTCCGTGGTCACGTCCCCGGGTTCGCCTTCCACGAAATCGCCTTCCTGCTTCTCGTAAACTTCATAGGCGCTCGTATCGACGTAATCCACTTCCGGTTCCGCTCCCTCCACGCCGGCAACTTTCTGATCCGCAATCTGCGACTGCTCGAATGTCTGCCGCCCGCTCAGCACTGCGTCGGAAATTTTCGAAGTGAACAGCCGAATCGCGCGCAACGCATCGTCGTTGCCGGGAATCACCCAGTTGACGAGATCGGGATCGCAATTCGTGTCCACGATCGCCACCACCGGAATGCCCATCCGGCGCGCCTCGCGCACAGCAATCACTTCCGCGTTCGGATCGATCACGAACATCGCGTCCGGAAGTGTGGCCATATTTTCGACGCCGGAAAAATTCTGTTGGAGGTGCTTCAGTTCGCGGTCGAGCCGCGCGCCTTCTTTTTTCGAAAACTGCGCCATCCGGCCGTCTTCGCTCATGGCCTTCAGCAGCTTCAGGCGTTTGATGGATTTTTGAAGGGTGACCCAGTTCGTCAGTGTTCCGCCCAGCCAGCGATGGTTCACGTAAAACATTCCGCAGCGATTAGCCTCTTCGGCAATCGCTTCTTGCGCTTGTCGCTTCGTGCCCAGGAAAAGAACGCTTTTGCCTTGCGCTGCCATCTCCGCCACATATCTCGCGGCGTCGCGGAACATCTTCAAGGTCTTTTGCAGGTCAATAATGTGGATACCATTTCGTTCGCCGAAGATGTACTCCTTCATCTTCGGATTCCAGCGGCGCGTCTGATGGCCGAAATGAACTCCAGCCTCCAGAAGCTCCTTCATCGTAATTTCGACTCCCAAAGTACCTCCTTAAGTAGAGGGACGCTTTTCTCGCCTTGCGGCGCCAGCATCCTTTTCTGCCGGTCCTTCCCGGCCGTGAATTTACTTCTTTGCTTTGCAGTAGGGGCACGGCATGCCGTGCCCGATCGCCCGGATGACTACCGCTTGCTGTACTGGAAGCGGCGACGCGCTCCCTTTTGCCCGTACTTCTTCCGTTCCTTCATGCGCGAATCGCGCGTCAGGAAACCATTCTTCCGCAGCGCCGGTCGCAGATCCGGATTCAACTTCGAGAGCGCGCGCGAAAGTCCCATCCGCACCGCGCCTGCCTGTCCGCCCACTCCGCCGCCCTTTACAGTGCAGCGCACATCCGCCTGATCCTGCATCTGCGTGAACTTCAGGGGCTCAGTGGCCGCCGTGTTCCATGCGATATTGCGAAAATATTCTTCGACAGGGCGGCCATTCACCGTGAACCGCGCCGGTCCCACCTTCACGTACACGCGCGCAACCGCTTCCCGGCGGCGTCCGGTGCCGTAGAACTGCTTGCCTGCCGCGCCTTCCAGCGAACTCGAAGCTGAACTCAACTTGCCTCCTGTTTATCGTGAACGCTCGTTGCCAGGCTCAACGCCCGGCAGCGATTCACAGGCACTCCTCGCAGATTTCTCCGCGAAGAGCGCAGAAATTCTCAAAAACTCTGTCTCGAGGTTACAGCGCTATCGGCTGGGGCTTCTGTCCGGCGTGGCGGGCAAGCGCTTCACTTCCGGCATAGACACGCAGCTTCTTGGCGCGACGCGCACGGAGCTTGTTCTTCGGCAACATCCCAAGCACCGCCTCGCGCACCACCTCTTCTGGACGACGTTGCAATAACGTTCGGATGGGAATTTCCTTCAACCCGCCCGGTGCTCCGCTGTGATGGCGATAAATTTTCTGATCGATCTTGTTGCCCGTGAGCTTGATTCGCTCGGCATTGATCACGATCACGTGATCGCCCGAGTCGAGAAACGGCGTGTAATTCGGCTTGTCCTTGCCAATCAAAATTCTCGCCACGCGCGTCGCCAGGCGCCCCAATACGATCCCGTTCGCATCCAGCACGAACCAGTTCTTCCCTACCGTCAACTCTTCGGCCTCTCGGCCCTTTGGAACATACGTCCGCATCTGCCCAGTCACACCTTTCCTTCAAAAGACAAACGCTAACTATAGGCTAGCCCGCGATTTCTGTCAACGAAGAGTCGCCTTACGTCAGACGCGGAAAAATGGTTTGTCAGTCCTCAAAGCTTCGGAGGCTGGGTGATTCCCAATCCAGTCGAAGCCGGCGAACGTATTCATCAGCGTGCTCGTCGGCCCAAACATCCTTACCGGAACCGGTTGACGCAAGTAGTGGGTCGAGATTGTCACTCGCTTCCATTCACTCATTATAGCCCCGCGAGCAAACCCAGCATAAAACACTCGGAATATGGGCTTCGCTTCTGAGCATTGACTAGTTCCCGACGACAAACAAATGCCCATTATTCTGCGTGTACAGTTTACCGTCGGGTCCGATCGACAGCGGCGTGTAAGCAGCCCCTAACGCAATGTTCAGAAACATCTGCCCTCCAGGAGTCGTGAATATTCCCGTGTGCCCCTGTGGTAGCACATAAATATTCCCATCCTCACTGTTCACATACACATTTCCACTTGAATCGATCGCCGGCATGTTGATGCACCACTCATAGCCATTGGGGTGGACCGCGTCAACGGTGGTGTTCTGAAACTTCCACTCGATGTTCATGTTTGGATCGAGCTGCGTGATGTAATAAGGGCCCGGCGGCAACGACTGGCATACCGGGCTATTCAGGAAGCAATACTGCGGGGCATTGTAGTGATTGTCTTTGATCACAATCGAATAGGTCTGCCCGTGCATCCACACACCGGGCGTCGAATCCCATCCAAAGAAGAACGCATTTAAGAAATTCCCCGCCGAATCGAAATGAAATAGATGCCCGCGCTCCGCGTTGTAATTATCAAGCGCGCCAAACACCACCGATCCATCCGGCAGTGCCGTCGGCGAAGACGACGCCTGATCGACAATCGATCCGGACCCCATCGCATTTGTCGTGGGATCCACTCCCGTCGTGGTTCCCACACGGCAAGCGTTCGGAGTTCCGGTCGTCGGTCCGATCGCCACAATCACGCCACAGCCATCGTTCAGAACGTTCTGCAACGAAGCCGCCCACTTCGGCGTCAAGTTCGAATTTACTGCCACCAGATAACTGACCATCGCATCAAAGTGCGCCCTGCTCCCCGTGTAAATGGTCCCATCGGCTGCAATCGCAGGAGCAATGTTGATTCCAGGCCGCTGCGAGCCGCACGGGCCTGGAAAGAACGGCGCAGTCGAACCTGAACTGGGCGGCCACGGAAGCGTTGTTCCCGCGTTAGGCGCCGATGCGAATGTGCCCGGACACGACATCGAATTGCCAGGCGGCGCATTCGGCACCAGCGTCGCGTAAGTCACTTTCGTTGCGGAATCGTTCGGCGTAATCTTCACTAGCCACGCGTTTCCGACGTCATTTGAATTCCACGGATTGCCACCCGTCACGTTGAGTTGGATCACGTTGTAATAGAGGTTCCCGCTCGAATCCGCCGAAAGCGGCCCCGAAACGAACGTGTTGGCCGGCGTAACTCCGTTCACGCCGCTGAAGGGATTGATATGCGAAGTGCTCGTCCCCGCCGTCTTATCAACTTTCCACAGGGTACCCGCGGCGCCAGGCACGTAAATGAAATTGTTTGCCTCGATCGGATGAAATACCGGTTCCCATCCTTGAAGTCCACCGAACCCTATATTGAAGTTCACTGCGTTCGGCTCCGGAACCCAATCGCTCTGAAATGTCCATATTGTCGCCAATTGACCGTTGGTCCATGTATACCGGCGCTCGTTCCAT
Source organism: Candidatus Dormiibacterota bacterium (assembly GCA_035603595.1). Lineage (GTDB taxonomy): Bacteria > Acidobacteriota > Terriglobia > Acidiferrales > UBA7541 > Palsa-295. The sequence continues at coordinate 5,314 of DATNKB010000279.1, read as the reverse complement.
ATCATCGAGTTCCAACTATTTGGCCCGCACGTCGCTCCGGTCTGCCAGTTCCCAACCGGATTGCACGAATTGTAAGTCCCGGTTTTCAGCACCATGTAGACATCGTTCCCATCAATCACAGGAGTCTGTTCGTGAACCACAAGCTCGCCACCGAGTTCCGCTTTCTCCTGAGCGATGAACGGATCGTAGACAATATCCGCCAGCTTATTCGCCAGGCCCTGCCCGGCCACGCTCACCATGCCGGTGTGTTGTGGGTTGCTACCCCATTGCGGCCAGAAAGGAGTGTTTGCAGCCTGGGGATTCACCGTGAACGTCACGGTGATCGTTGCCGGCGAACCCTGAGCGCCTGTCGCGGTTACCGTAATGTGGCCCGCATAGGTGCCGACCGCCAGGCTCCCCAGCACAGCTGTGACTGTTAATGTCCCGGCCGTCGTTCCGCTTGCCGGCGCCACCATCAGCCAGCTCGAATCGCTGGTCGCTGTAAAATTGAGCGCACCGCCGGTGCCCGTGTTCGTTACGTTCACCATTGCGGGAGCGGGATCGTTCGCGATGCCGAATACAGCCGAAAAAGTAAGCGTCGTCTGCGAAACGGTGAGCACTTGACTGCCGCCCTTGCTTCCTCCGCCGCCGCATGCCGCCAGCACCGCGCAAAGTATCGTCACCCACACCATTCCCGCAGCTCGATTCACAAGTACACCCCTAAGTGCGCTGAAAGACTCGCGGCAATACCAGCTTTGAACCCTGGCTGTAAGCATCAGTTGTATTCGAATCTTTAGTTGGTAAAGGAGCAGGTCGACTGCTTTAAATAACAACAATGGCAGAAGAAGAGTAGTTGGCAAGGGGGAGCGCAAGAAGAAAAACCCGGCTGGCGAGCCACACCCTCTGGCCCGCCCCGGAATCTTAGAGCCGCCGACCGGTTCCGCCGAACCGGCCGTGCCGCCGCAGTTAGTCTGACGAAGTGCTCGAAGCCGTCCGCATTGAGCGCGTATAAGCCGGCTTGTCCAGATCGCTGTCGCTGCTGGACGACGCGTCGCCGGTCTTGTCGATCTCGATAGAGCCCTTGAAGTACGCGCCGTCCTCGATCATGATCCGCGCGGTCGTCAAATCCCCGACCACCGAACCGTCCTTCTTGATCTCAATACGGTCGCGCGCTCTCAGATTGCCCTTCACGTTTCCAAACACCGCCACTTCGCGCGCAATGATGTCGGCTGTCACTTTCGCGCTGGCGCCAATCGTTAGCTTTCGGTCCTCGAGATGAACAAGACCTTCGACGGTGCCGTCTATATGGAGATCTTCATTGCCGGTGATTTCGCCCTTCACGTGCAAACTTGCTCCCAGACGAGCCGTGCCGCCGCTCGACGTCGTCGCAGGATATGGAGAATCAAGTGGTGCCATTGTTTTTACCTCCCCGGTAATTGGTGTTGCGGATAGTGTCGAAGGCTTGGACTGCTGCGGGAGCGGAGTCTTTGCCGGAGTCTCCGTTTTTTTATCTCCCCACATTTACCCTCCTTGGGCCTGGTCTCGCTGAAAGTAGAATGACTGGGAGTCCCGAATGTAGTCCCGCAGGCAAAGAATGGCAACCCAAATTGAAACAACTGTGTTCGGAGAGCCAACTCAACACTGCGCGAGAATTAAGAAGAGGAAAATCAGCGCGTGAACCCGACAATATCGCCGAATTATCACTCCAGGGAAGTTAATACTTCCGCAGAACCCCGACCACGCGTCCCTGAATTCTCACGTCTGTGGCTGCCACTAAAATAGGCGACATCTGCGAATTCGCCGGCTGCAAACGAATCTTCCCGCCCGGCTCACGATAGAATCGCTTCACGGTCGCTTCGTCTTCTCCCACCAGCGCCACCACAATCTCACCCGGATTCGCCACCTGTGTCTGTTCTACCACGATGAAATCGCCATCGAGAATATGATCCTCGCGCATCGATTCGCCCTTCACCTGCAACACGAACGTGTTCTGCCCGCGCGCAAAATCGGCCAGCGAGATCGTCTCCTTATCTTCTACGGCTTCCAGCGGACTTCCCGCAGCGATCCTTCCAGCTAACGGCAACTCAATGATGTGGCGATCCAGCACCTGTTCGCGAACCGGTTTGGGAAGCTGAACCACCTCAATCGACCGGCTCTGATTGTAGCCGCGCCGTATGTAGTTCTTCTTTTCCAGCGTCGAGAGATGCTTGTGGACGGTAGCGAGTGACGTAAGCTTCAGAGCGCGCGCAATCTCCTCAAAACTCGGCGAATAGCCGTTCTTGTTCATGAACGCAACAAGATAGTTCAGAACTTCCTTCTGCCTCTTCGTTAACGTCATCGCAACCCCCAGGGGCCTTTTATCAGCTTAGCGAAGATAGGCGAACTAAAAGCGAAAGTCAATAGTACTAGAAGACAGGTGGTCACTTACCTCTAAGTACAGGTGCACCTGCCCGTCGAAATAACTCGCTTTCTAGGACCCTCTACTCTTCAGAGGGGACCGCAGGTAATTCCCGAAGACAGCGCTTTACGTCTTCCATCTTCGACATTGCATCTCGTGGCCACTCGGAGTTAGATTCCTTCCCAGCGTAGCTTTTGGGTTATGAGCCGACCTGGGTGGGGTCGGTAGTTCCTGCACGGACAAATAGAGAAGATTTCGCAGCTCGGCTGTAACAAAACCGAGTCGAAGTGCACCATTCAGCAGGAGATCGCGGTAAGTGGTGGAGGTTCCGGTGTCCCGGCATCTCGTTTTCATTTTCGTTCCGCTGTTAGCTCTCCAATTGTCGCCATCAATCCTCCGCGCATCTCAAAACGCGCAAGAGGTCAAAAAGGCTAGACTGAACCCCGATACCGCCACTCAGAGCGATCCCCAAACTAAAGACAAGGCGTCTCCCACCTCGAATCCATCACCCAGCGCTCGACCCTCGCAGCCAGATTCAACCAAGAATCCGGATCCTGCTCGCCCAGCGATATCGGAAAAGAATGGCGCGGCGGCTCCGCAACCCCCGGAGACCCCTGGCAACACCCCAAGCGCTCTCGTCGGCACTGCCACGCTGAAGGTTCGCATCCGGACCCAAGACGATTCTGCTTTCGCCGGCACAGCCAATCTGCGCGTCGTCACTCACGAAGGCTCGGAACTATCGGGCATGAAATCGGAATCTGAGGGCGAAACCGTCTACTCCGCCCTCCCGCCCGGCATCTACGCGATTGAAGCGTCCGCTCCTGGCTTCGCGCCGGTGAAACAAACGATTGATATTGAGTCCGGCAAGAGCGCCCAGACACTTTTTCTGATCATGAAGCCGGATCTCCCGTCTACCGGCTCTCAACCTTCGAACCCAAAACCAGTCTCAGCCACAGGCGAAGAAATAAATCGGGCGAAGACCGAACCAGCTCCCGCGGAAACTCTTGAGCCCCATCTCGAATGGGCTCCTCCGGGCGTCGATGCATCCAAGCCCGATGTCGCAGTCGGCATATCTTGTGATTTGCCCGCCGTGTTAGCCGGCGTCAGCGAACGAACCAAGGAATTCGTTGCGAATCTTCAGAAATTCAGCGCCACCGAGCATGTAAATCACTATCCGATCGACTTTAACGGTCACCGCTTGCCGCCTCAATCGCGAACGTTCGAATACATCGCCGTAGTCACCAACATTGACAATGGCCTTTTCAGCCTCGACGAATACCGTAACGGAAGCCTCGACCGAAGCCGCTTCCCCGGAGGCATCGCCACCGAGGGCGTTCCCGCTGTTGCTTTGCTATTTCATCCGCTGCTGGCTTCAGATTACAACTTCAAATGTGAGGGCTTGGGAAATCGGAAAGGCCGTCCGGCTTGGCAGGTCTATTTCATTCAGCGCAACGATCGCCCCAGCCGCATCGGCGGCTATCGCACCTTCAACGGTTTCTATCCTTTCGATCTAAAAGGACGCGCTTGGATCGACGCCGCTACCTACCAGGTCCTCGGGCTCGAATCAGAGCTGGTAAAACCGATCCCCGCCGTCGGCCTCAAGAAGCAGTTGGAAATTATCAACTACGGCTCGGTCAGCTTTCATTCGCACAAACAGCAGCTCTGGCTTCCCCAATCCGTCGAAGTATATTTTGACGGGCGCGAACGCCGCTTTTATCGAACCCTCACTTTCAGCGATTTCAAGATCTTCACCGTCGATACGGACCAGAGCATCCACGCGCCCAAAGAATCTTACTGTTTCACAAACACCTCGGAACATGACATCGCCGGTGTGCTCGTCGTATCCCCCGTGTCTGGAATCTCACTGAAAGCCGTTTCGATCCGGTTCATCGTTCCCCCCGGCAAGAGCATCTACAAAGTCGTCGGCCCAGGAAAAGACGTCAGCATGCCCGTTGACGAAGTAGGCTCAGCCACCTTCACCCACAACGGCCCAGCCGACTCCATCAAAGCGGACGCCTATCTGGTGAAAGAAAGCACTCTCGACGTGATCGCCGACAGCCCGATCTCAATCAACCCGTAGAGTTAAGTTTCTGGCGTTGCAGCGCCGCGTCACTCATTTCGCAACTGCAGCCTCACATCGTCAGCACGGCCCGAAATTGCGCCTTCCCGCTCATCATCCGTGCATACGCTTCGGCAGCCTTGACCAGCGGGAACTTCTCGATCATCGGCCGCACACCCGTCATCTCCGAGAATCGCAGCGTATCCTCGGAGTCCGTCGGTATTCCTGACGCCCATCCCTGCAGGCTTCTCATGTTCACGATCAACTGAATCGGAGTCGCCTCGATCGGATCCATGGTCGCACCAACCACCATCAACCTCCCATTTGCGCCTAATCCATTTATCAAAGCGGACATCGCCTTCGAGCTGGGTGCCGTAGCCAGAATCACGCGCGCTCCCCCAAGCTTCTGCAATTCCGCCGCAGCATCGGTTGCCGCGCTATCGATGTACACGTGTGCCCCGAGCTTCTTCGCGAGCGCCGCGTTTTCCGGCCCGCGGCCAATCGCCGCCACTCGATAGCCGAATTTTTGAGCAAACTGAATTCCGAGGTGGCCAAGTCCTCCCACTCCCTGTACGGCAACCAGGTCGCTCGGCAGTGCACCGCTGTGGCGCAGCGCATTGAAGGTCGTAACTCCCGCACACATCAGAGGGCCCGCATCCGCCGCATCGAGCGATTCCGGCATGTGCGCGAGGGCCTCCACCGGCGCAACCATATATTCCTGATAACCGCCGTCGTAAGCGATTCCGCACACCTTCAGATTCGCGCAGTTGCCAAAATCTCCGCGCCGGCATTGCAAGCAGGTTCCATCCTGCCCACCGTGCCAGCCCACTCCCACTCGCTCTCCCTTCTTCCACGCCGTGATGCCGCTGCCCACCTCG
>DATNKB010000278.1:0-2545 GCA_035603595.1 Candidatus Dormiibacterota bacterium | reverse complement strand
TAATGGAATTTCGCTGCAATTTGCGGGGAAAACGATGTTTTTGGACGTTAACGAACTCGCCCTCCGTAAGACCCGAATCCGCAAGAGCTATTCGCCGGGTACGCTTGATTTTCACTCCGGGGAGTTCCGCCAGGTGGAGCCTCTGGAGGTGCGCGCGACCGCCGAATTGGTGGAAGGTCAGATTCGTGCCTACGGTAACTTACACACCCGCGTGGAGTTAGTGTGCGCCCGCTGCCTGGACACGGTAGTGGAAGAAATCAGCCGTGACTTCGATCTCTATTACCGGCCGATGACCTCAATCGCGGCCGACGATGAATTCCACCTGAACCTCGACGACACCGAGATCGCGTTCTTCGAGGGCGACGGGCTTTTCCTCGCCGACGTCCTGGCCGAACAAGTGAATCTCGCGATCCCCATGAAGATCATCTGCCGCAGCGATTGCCGCGGTCTTTGTCCGCATTGTGGCGCGAACCTCAACAATGAAGAATGCCGCTGCGAAAAGCACGGGTCTGATCCGAGGCTCGCGCCCCTCGCCCGCCTGAAGCAGGACTGGTTCAAAAAGCAATAAAACGCTACACTATCACTTTCCATTTTGGGCCGCCTTCGTCGCGGCCTGCCATGAGGAGCTGTAATGCCGAATCCGAAACGACGTCATTCGAAGCGGCGCACGAGCAACCGGCGCGCGCACGATCATCTGCACAAATTGCCGCTCACGGAGTGTCCGAACTGCCACGAAAAGAAGCTGCCCCATCAGCTATGCCGCGCCTGCGGTTATTACAAGGGCCGTGAAGTGATTGACACTAAGGGCAAGACAGCCTAAGTTTCCCTCGCCTGTATTTCCAAGCTGGCACATTGATGACTACCATCGCTCTGGATGCAATGGGAGGAGACCACGCGCCTCGCGCGGAAGTGGAAGGTGCAGTTCTGGCGGCTCGCGAGTTGGGGGCGCGGATTTTTCTGGTAGGCATTGAGTCCACCCTAAAACAGGAGTTGGGCCGTCACCGGCATCGCGGACTGGCAATCGAGATTGTCAACGCCACGGAAGTGGTGACGATGAGCGATTCTCCGGCGCATGCGTTCCGCCGGAAGAAAGACAGCTCGCTGCACGTGGCCGCAAGGCTGGTGCGCGACGGCAAAGCGGATGCTCTTGTGAGCACGGGCAATACCGGCGCTGTGATGACCGTCGCTCGATTCGTGCTGGGAACGCTGCCTTCGGTGGACCGTCCGGCGCTGGCCGGCGCTTTTCCAAATATGAAGGAAAAGTTCTGCGTGATTCTGGACGTGGGCGCGAATGTTGACTCGAAAGCGGAGCAGATCGCGCAGTTCGCTGTGATGGGCGAGATTTATCATCGCACGATCTTTGGCACCAAGCGTCCTCGCGTCGCGTTGCTATCGATCGGCGAAGAAGAGATGAAAGGAAATGAAGTGACGCGGGAGACGTTCAATATTCTGAAGCATTCGCCGCTGAATTTTACGGGAAACGTCGAGGGTCGCGACGTGTTTCGCGGCGATGTGGACGTGATCGTCTGCGACGGTTTCATTGGCAACATCGCGCTGAAAATCAGCGAGGGTTTGGTCGAGTACATTGGCGGCACGCTCAAGAAAGCGATCAAGAGCAGCCTGAAATCGCAGATTGGTTATGCGCTCTCGAAAGAAGCTTTCGACGATTTCCGCAGCCGCACAAACTACTCGGAAGTAGGCGGCGCGCCGCTGCTCGGGGTTAGAGGGATTACCGTGATTGGGCACGGGCGTTCAAATCCCGTCGCCATCAAAAATGCGATGCGCGTGGCAGCAGAGCTGTACCGCAATCGCGTGAACGAAAAGATCGATCAGGAGCTTTCCGCTGTAGTTACAGCCGCTGGCGCCGCGCGCGGCTGAGCACTGCGGACACGCAAGACATGGGTAAACTTGCATTTTTATTCCCCGGACAGGCGTCGCAATATCCCGGCATGGGACGCGACCTCGCCGAAAAATATCCGGAATCGCGCGCCGTCTTTGACGAGGCGGATGCTGCGCTTGGTTTTTCGCTCTTCAAGCTTTGTTGCGAAGGCACCGAAGAAGCGCTGAAGCAGACGGAGAACACGCAGCCCGCGATTCTGACCGTCTCGATTGCGGCATATCGCGCGCTCGAGAAGCGAGGCGTCACGCCCGATTTTGCTGCGGGTCATAGCCTTGGCGAATATTCGGCGGTGGTTGCTGCCGGCGGGCTCGATTTTGCGGAGGCAGTGAAAATCGTGCGCGGCCGCGGGCGTTACATGCAGGAAGCAGTGCCGGCCGGTGAAGGCGCGATGGCTGCGATCCTCGGTCTTCCGCCATCGGAAGTGGCGGAAGTCTGCAAAAAAGCTGCTGATCACGAGGTCGTCTCACCCGCGAATTTGAATTCGCCTGAACAGACCGTAATTTCGGGCGCCGCGGCAGCCGTGAAGCGCGCCGTTGAAATCGCGTCGCAGAGCGGAGCAAAGCGTGCAGTGATGCTTCCGGTCTCGGCGCCGTTTCATTGCGCGATGATGGCTCCCGCGCAGCAGCGTCTCGAAGCGGACCTGCG
>DATNKB010000277.1:0-3645 GCA_035603595.1 Candidatus Dormiibacterota bacterium | reverse complement strand
AGCAGCAAGCTGATCTCGCGAAATTTTCCCGCGCCGATTTTCACTACTGTGTAGGAAATCACGCCGAGGCTTAGTCCCGTGGCGATACTGAAGGTGAGCGGCGTTGCCAGCACCGTAACGAAGGCTGGAAAAGCGTCGCTGAAATCGTCCCAGTTGACGCGCGCTACCGACTGCATCATCAACGCGCCAACGAGAATCAGCGCCGGAGCCGTAGCAAAAGCGGGAATCGCGGCCGCGACTGGCGAGAAAAACACGGCTCCCAGGAAAAGCGCGGCCACAAGAACATTGCTCAACCCTGTTCGCGCGCCTGCGGACACTCCCGCGGCGCTTTCGATATAACTTGTGACCGTGGACGTGCCGGTCATCGAGCCAAAAACCGTTCCAACCGCATCGGCGAGCAGGGCGCGCCCCACGCGCGGAATTTTTCCGTCCTTCACGAAGCCTGCCTGCTCGCAAACGGCGACGAGCGTGCCAACGTTGTCCAGCAGATCGACGAAAAGAAATATGAACATGATCTCGAACAGCCCCAGGTGCATCGCGCCGCGAAGATCGAACTTCAGGAATGTGAGCGACGGATGCGGAATCGAAACCAGCGCGGTGGGCCATTGCGACATTCCGCGAAGAATCCCCAGCAGGGTGGTGCCGAGAATGCCGATGAGCATCGCGCCTTTCACTTTTCGTACGATTAAAATCAACATCAGCACCAAACCGAAACAAGCAGCCTGCACTTCGCGGTCGGAAAAGCTTCCGATACTCACCAGGGTGGCCGGATTGGCGACGACGATTTTCGCGTTCTTCAAGCCCACAAACGCGATAAACATGCCGATGCCCGCGGCCGTCGAATGTTTCAGCGAATCGGGAATGCCGTTGACGATCTGCTCGCGAATCCCGGACGCGGTCAGAAGGATGAACAGGACGCCGGAGAAAAACACAACGCCGAGAGCCGTTTGCCAGGGAATGTGCATGCCCAGGCAAACGGAATAGGTGAAGTAAGCGTTGAGCGACATGCCGGGCGCCAGCGCGATGGGGTAATTGGCGTAAAGTCCCATCACCAGCGTCGCAACCGCAGAAGCAATACACGTCGCGAAAAGAACGCCTTCGGGCGGCATCCCGGCTTGCGAGAGAATCTGCGGATTCACCACGATGACGTACGCCATCGTCATGAACGTGGTTAGGCCGCCGAGCATTTCCTGGCGAACGGTGGTCTGATTCTCCGCCAGCTTGAAATACCGCTCAAGCACCCGGCCTCCGCGATTCGCCAAAAAGAATTGCCACTCTAGAGTGGCCGCACGGAAGTGTCAATGTGTGGCGCATTGACCACTATCGAAATCGGCTACGGCTTCGGAGGCGTTTCTGGAGTCGGCGGCTGCGGGAGGTCTTCTACCGGCGTCGAGGGACCGATTTTGGTTTCGACTCGGAATTTTTTGTAGTCGCTGTACCGATCGATTTCATTTTGGCGGACTCTGACGAAAACCACGCGGGCGGCGGCGTGAACTTCGGCGTAAGACGGCAGCCAGACTTCGCCATTGATCTTCGTTTGCTCGAAGACAAGGTTCGTGCCCTTGTCGAGCGAAGCGAGTAAACCACCACCGATTTTTGCCGTCTCACTGAAACGAGCCTCGAGCCGGGCCACGTCGCGAGCCTCTTCGTCAATCCACACCACGCCAACCAGTTTTTGCACGATGGACTCGACCAGCTTGCGCGGCTTGTAGTCGGGATTCGGGCCGAAATCGAAGACGATCACATCCTGTCCGGGAAATCGCTCGCGGCGCGGATTCGTAAACCTTTCGGCGCGAAGGAAATCGGAAATCTGCGCTTGCTGGCGCTCGTCTTCTTTTTCCTGCTTCTTGGGATCGTTCGCCAATTCCGCCTGCTTCTTCTGGAACTCGCTGAACTCCTTATTAAATCGCTCATCCTCCTTGTGCTGCTGTTCGGCGGTGAGCGGCTTTGAGTCGTCCTTCACCAGGTGCCGAATTTCATCGCCACCGCAATTAAATACGTCGTATTCCTTCACCTCGCGCGAAGTGACCTGTCCCTTGGAATCAAACTTCTCTTCTTCGGCGACGAGATGACAGGTGTATTGCTTCTGCAGTTCCTCGATCGCTTTCTGGTTTTTGGCCACATCGACAAGCAACAATTGAATATCCGGAAGCGGACGGCCTTTGCTATTCGGAAAATCGAAGACGGAATCGTTTACAGGCGCGTTCCACTCGATGCGCAAGACGGCGACGGTGTAAGTGTGGCCAGCCCGGCGGAGCGTGATTCGGTAGGGCGCTTCGATGCCATCGACCTGGCGATAGTCAGCATAGTCGAGCTCTTCTGCGGCAGCGTTCTTCGATCCCGCCTGCTGTTGTGCTGCGGCAGGAAAGATTTCGCGAATCAGCAAGTGAGTTTGCACGTCGAAAAACAGTTCGCGGGAAACGCGAGGAGAAAGCGCGATGCGAACGTGATACGCCTTGCGCCCGCCCACATCCTCCGTATCAACCAACTGCAAGCCAAATTTGGATTTCTTCGCGTCGGCTAGCCTGCTGTTTAGGTAACGCCCTGCCGCTTCCCACTCCGAAGCGACAGCGCCGGTGAGAGTGTGTGGAGGGCCCATTGAGTCGGAAGAGGCATCGGCACCCGTGTCCTGGCCCCAAGCTGATTTTCCGTTGTAGGCCTCGATCATGCGATGGGGCTCGATGATGATTTCCGAATAAAACTTGTCGGGCGCCTTGGTGATCAGCGAATAAGTGCCAGACTGCCCGGTTGCATCGTCGGTCAGGCTTCCGGTGATGCTGGCGGTTTGAATTCTAGCGAGAGCCTTCGCGCCGCCTTCGGCGTGAACGTATTCGTCCACAATCTTCTGCGCGGATTGCGCGAAACACAGGCTACCGCTGGCACTGAAGAGAACAACCCAAAGAGCCAACAGACGCTTTTGAATCGCCGCGATTTTCACGAGACGAGCGTAGCACGTTGCGGTGACCTACTAGTACGACGTCAGGCGGCTTGACTTGCACTGCGAGCGCAGCCTAACATCGCGCCCACTTAACTAGCCGTACTTCCGGAAAAATGATCGGGAAAACCCTTTCGCACTACGTCATTCTCGAAAAGCTCGGCGGCGGTGGCATGGGTGTGGTCTATAAGGCCGAGGACACCAAACTGGGCCGCCAGGTGGCCCTCAAGTTCCTGCCCGAAGGCTTCTCGAAAGATCGTGCGACACTGGAACGATTTCAGCGCGAAGCGCGCGCAGCCTCGGCGCTGAATCACCCCAACATCTGCACTATCTATGAAATTGATGTAGTGAATGACGGCGCCGAGACCATTCCTTTCATCGCCATGGAACTGCTCGAAGGCCAAACGCTGAAGCATCGCATCGGCGAGAAGCCGCTTGCGTTCGATCAGGTGCTCGACCTGGGGATTCAGATTGCCGATGCGCTCGATGCGGCCCACGCAAAAGGCATCATTCATCGCGACATCAAGCCAGCCAATATTTTTGTAACGCGCCGGGGACAAGCCAAAGTGCTCGATTTCGGCCTGGCGAAACTCGCACCGGAACACGTCGGCGTTGGCGCAGGCACTTCGGCATTACCCACAGTCGGATCGGAAATGCTGCTGACAAGTCCGGGAACAGCGGTGGGCACGGTTGCTTACATGTCGCCCGAG
>DATNKB010000276.1:0-4004 GCA_035603595.1 Candidatus Dormiibacterota bacterium | reverse complement strand
GGCGTCTATACTTAGTACTAGACTACGAGGCTGGGCGGAATGGGACTGAAGTACCATTCTATCCCCAGTCGTGCTGAAAGCGATAACCCAATGGATGGGGCTTGCGTACTGGTAAGCCCGGGCCGTCTCAGATTGGGAATTAGCATTGATCTTGGCATCTCCTCGGCAGCCACCGTTAAACCCGGGCTAGGGCGTTCAGTTGCAAAGGATGCCAGACAGTGGAGGTGATTGAACTCGGGAAGACGAAGCGGTGGCATAGAGTGAGCTTCGCATGATGCTGTAATCGGCCTGCCCTCGGAATACATGAAACCACCCAGAACCACGTTGGAAAACCTACCAGCGCCAGGGGGGCAGGGGGCTGGTATTACTAGAGCGATTAAGAAAATCATCCGGGGCGCGGCTAATGGGTAGCCGTGCCCCCGGAAGTGTGATGTAAGACTGCGCTACTGCGTTGGCTCGACCACGATGAAGTTTGTACGCCCACCCTTATTGATGAGCAGAAGCACGGGCTTCTTCCCAGAGCTCGAGATCGCCTGGTTGTACTCCTCCACGTTGTGCACGGGCTTGTGATTCACTTCCTGAATCACATCGCCGCGGCTCAGGCCTGTGGTAGCTGCCGGACTCGAGGGATCGACGTCCGTCACGACCACGCCCTGCGTGCCGGAAGGCAGATTCAACTGTTGCGCGATGTCCGAAGTGACGTTCTCGACGTTCACTCCTTCGAGCGCAGTGTTGCCCTTGGCTTCCTCGCCTTCTTCTTTCGCGGACTTCTCCGGCAATTCACCCAGCTTGATGGTCATGTCCTGCATTTTGCCATCCCGCCAGATGGTGAGCTTCACCGGTGTTTCCGGGGGAGTTTGTGAAACGCGCAACGTGAGCTGGTTGCGTGAATCCACGGGCTCGCCGTTGAGTTTCAGAATCACGTCGCCCTTCTTCAATCCCGCGCGTGAAGCCGGCGTATTAGGCGAAACGTCGCCGACCAGTGCGCCACCCGCCTGCTCGAGGCCGAAGGCTCGCGCCACTTCCGGCGTCACGTCCTGAATGTAGACGCCCAGATAACCACGCACCACTTTGCCGTGCGTCATGATCTGGTCCATCACATTCTTCGCCAGGCTGATCGGAATCGCGAAGCCGACGCCCTGATTGCCGCCGCCTCCACCTGTGAGAATAGCGGTGTTGATTCCCACCAGATTGCCATGCAGATCGATCATCGCGCCGCCCGAATTTCCCGGATTGATCGAAGCGTCGGTCTGGATGAAGTCTTCGTAATTCTCGATACCCAGTCCGCCGCGTCCTGTGGCGCTAACGATTCCCATCGTGGCCGTTTCGCCGATTCCGAATGGATCGCCAATCGCAAACACGAGATCGCCCACATGCAAGGTGGTCGAGTCACCCAGCGGAAGCGTCGGCAAACCGTTGGCATTGATCTTCAACACTGCGACGTCCGTCTTCGGATCGGTGCCGACGAGCTTCGCCTGAAATTCACGCTTGTCGCTCAACTGCACTTTGATATCGGAAGCGCCGTCAATTACGTGGTTGTTCGTCAGAATCGTGCCGTCCGGGGTAAGAATCACGCCCGAGCCGAGGCTCTGTTCGCGTTCCGGCCGTGGCTGCGCTTGTCCGAACTGATCGCCAAAAAATTGGCGGAAAAATGGATCGTTGCCAAAGGGATTCATTCCCTGCTTCTGCTTCACCACTTTTGATGTGTGGATGTTGACCACCGCGGGGAGCGCGGGTTTCAGCACGGAAGAAAACCCATTGGTAAAGCTACCTAGACTGATCGGCAGCGCTTCCTTGGCCATCGGCACTGTCACCGGCGCGGCGCCCACTACTGCGTGGCCCGTCCAGTTCTTGAGCGATGACGCCAGGAGCCCTCCGCCTATCAGTGCCGCGAGAAGAATTACCGTCGCAGCCCATCGGCGAATTTGAATCGTGTCGTTCTTCATGGCTATCTCTTCTTTCTCCTTTGACCTTTCCGTTGAGTTCCTCTCGCTCCGGGCTGTCTCCCGCTTTTCGCGCGCGAGTGGCTATTTTATATCGGTACAGTGAGAGTTAGACGCAGCTGGCGTCATTTTGTTATTCATGCCCGCGCCGGGCGCGGAATCATTAATTAGAATTATTCCAAACACACGAATACGAAGCGAAACACACAATTTGCGCGCGCTTCGCCTTGCGAGGTACGCGAGCGAATTGAAATTCACGCTTCGTACGGATGCCCCTGGAGTCGAACCGCTGCAAGGTTCGCTGACCACACTTCCAACACCCTCATTATCTATGATGCAGGCCCATCATTTCGAGTTACCCCGAGGGTCTACTGTCCCGCTGTCCTCCCGGTCAACTGACCCTAACCATTCTCGTTTCAGTGCGTCAAAGAAATACTTGGGCCCCGTCTGAATCCGTCCTATTCTCTCCGTCCGGGACATGGAATTTTTTGAAAAGGAGCTGTTTCGAATGATTCGAAGAATGATTGTGCTTACCGGCCTGAGTGCGTTCCTGTTTGTTGCTCCGCAGCCTGCCCTATCCGCCACGGGCTCGACCGATGTTTCCTCGCCCGCAAATGACGGAACCCTCAAGGCGCTCACCGCCGTGGCCGGCGCGGGCACCATGGATACGCACACCTATCAGTATCTCTCGGAGCTGAGCGACGACATCGGCGCGCGCGTCACCGGTTCGCCGGAAGCGGGCCGCGCGGTCGAATGGGGCATTGAGAAGATGAAAGCCATTGGCCTTGAGAACGTCCACACGGAGCCGTGGGAACTCTCGCGCGGATGGACGCGCATTTCCGCCGATGCGGAGATCGAATCGCCGATTCATCGCCGCGTGATGATTGACGCGATGGGCTGGGTGGGGTCGACACCTGCAGGAGGAGCAGAAGCGGACGTGGTGGAAGTGAACAGCTATCAGCTCGAGCAGGAAATGAAGGATAACGCCGGGAAGTGGCGCGGGAAAGTTCTGCTGATGGTTCAGAAGGGCGACAAGCCGAAGAACGGAATGTCGATGTTCGCAAAATTCGGCGACTTCTTGAAGACCGCTCATCAAGTAGGCGCGGTGGCGGTGATTGGCGGGCAGGGTGGCCGAAAAGCAGAAGGAATGCACCTGACGCACACCGGCGCGCTCGGATTTAACACCTACTACGATATTCCCGTGGTCAGTATGGCTGCCGAAGACGAGGAGCAGATCGAACGCTACATCGAGCGCGGCAAGACGGTGCGGCTGAAAATCAACGTGCAAAATCGCGTGAGCGACGGGCCTGTTCCGTCCGCCAACGTGGTGGGCGAAATCCGTGGCACGCAGAATCCGGAGCAAATCGTTGTCCTCGGCGGCCATCTTGATTCGTGGGATCTGGCATCCGGATCGACCGATAACGGCTGCGGATCTTCCACCACGCTCGGTGCTGCCGAGGCAATCATGAAGTCAGGATTCAAGCCGCGCCGTACGATTCGCTTCGTGCTGTTCACCGGTGAGGAAGAAGGGCTGCTCGGTTCTCTTGCCTACACAAAGACCCATCAAAGCGAGATGGCCAATCATATCGCGGCGGTGGTTTTGGATTTCGGCCAGGGACCTGTAACCGGCTTCCAGATGGGCGGCCACGACGATTTAATTCCCGAAATGCAGAAATTCGCGGGAGCGTTGCAGGCGTTTGGGAAACTGGAAGTGGACGACGAGGTCGAATTTGGAACCGACACGGGTCCGTTCATCATGGAAGGCTTGCCGGGGATCAATCTCAATCAGGATTCGCCGGACTACAAATACACGCACCATTCCGCCGTCGACACACTCGACAAAGTGAAAGCGGATGTGCTCGACCGCAATGCCACCGTGATGGCGCTCACCGGTTTCTGGATTGCCGACCGGCCCGATCGATTCGCGAGCCCATGGCCCAAGGCAAGGACAGCTCGCATGCTTACTGAAAAACACGACGACGTGTTCTTGAAGCTTTTCGGCCTGTGGCCCTTCGGCAACCTGGGAAGCGACGTGGAAAATCCGAACTAGCGTGCAGTCCC
>DATNKB010000275.1:0-9087 GCA_035603595.1 Candidatus Dormiibacterota bacterium | reverse complement strand
CCCCATCGCCGCAAAGAGTTGCCAGCTCGCCTCGTCAAATTTCCCCACGTACCACATCACGTTCATATGCCCCATATGATCGCAATGCTCGGCCTTCACTACTCCGCGATACGTGATCGCACGCTCACCCTCAGCCATGCTTCTCCTCGGTCAAAGCGGATCCGGCGGCAAACGGAATCCGTCATCGTGTCACAACGTTGGAAAATGCGAGCGCACGAAGTATTTCGGATTCACCGGTTGCCGTCAAGCCGCCATCTGAAGCCGCAATCTTCTCCCACGGCGTTAACCTCGCCTCCATGCATGCGTCTAACCGCTTACTTCGAGGCCGGAACAAACGGTCCAGGTCTCGAGTGATCCAAGGCTGACGGCTCACCGTCCATGGGAGGTTTCCGATGACGAAGATGTATATCCTGGCACTTCTCTTGTGTCTCTTGGCGCCCGTCCAATCTGCTCATGGTCAAGTGCTCTCCGAACTCTCGCTCCCTCCCAACGGAGCCAACGAGCGAGCGGAAGTGTCGCAATGGATTGGACCGGTAAAAATCACCATCGACTATCACAGCCCCAACGTTCACGGTGGCACGGGAGCGGACCGCACCGGTCAAATTTGGGGTGAACTTGTGCCGTACGGTTTTTTTGATCAGGGCTTGGGCCCTTCGAGAGCCACTCCATGGCGAGCGGGCGCCAATGAAACCACCACCATCAGCCTCTCGCATGATGTAAAAATCGAAGGCAAAGAACTCAAGGCCGGCACCTACGGCCTGTTCCTGAAACTGGAAAAAGACGGACCCTGGATGTGGATTTTCTCTCACAACTCAACCGGCTGGGGCAGTTTTCAATATGACCCAAAAGATGATGCTCTCCGAGTTCACGTGAATCCCCAATCCGCTGCCTACACAGAATTCCTCACCTATGGATTTGACGACCGCCGCCCCGATTCAGCGATGGCCTTTCTCCAATGGGAAAACAAGCGAATCGCCTTCAAAATCAATGTTCCCAACGTGGATGAGCTCTACGTTGACGAAATGGCGAAGGAGCTTCAGGGATGGCCGGGATTCAAATACCAGAATTGGCAAATCGCCGCACAGTTCTGCGCAAACCACAAAATCAGACTCGACGTAGGGTTGATCTGGGCGGATAAAGCCATCTCAGAGCCGTTCAAGGGCCCAGGTCGAGGTCGCGAGGACTCTTCCACACTGGCAACCAAAGCCTCGGTGCTTCAGGCCATGGGTCGAAATGACGAGGCCGACGCAGTCATCAACAAAGCACTCAGTTTGCAGGAAACGGACGTGATTCGCATTCACTTCTATGCTGCCAGTCTTCTCTCCTACGGTAGAAATGATAAAGCTCTCGAAATCTTCAAAGCCAATCAGCAACACCATCCCGAGGAAAATTTCTGGCCATATCTCGGCCTCGCACAAGGCTATACGGCGGTCGGCGACAAGGAAAATGCCATCAAGAACTGGGAAATCGCGCTTCGTGACGTCCCGGCGAACGCCAAGTCAGACGTTCCAACCTACGAAGCAACATTGAAAAAATTGAAGGAAGGCAAATAGGAAATCATCACCGCGGCCAATGCTTTCTTTGAATGGTGCCCAAGAGAGGACTCGAACCTCCACTCCCTTGCGAGAACTAGCTCCTGAAGCTAGCGCGTCTGCCAATTCCGCCACTTGGGCATTTCCTGCGGCAGGAACAACAATTCATATTGCCGCGCGCGTGTGGGTTTGTCAACGAAGGCGCGTTCGATAGGCGGGGCGAAAAAGTTCCAGCGGGCCAATGAATAATCTGACTTTGCGATGCGGAGATAATCCTGGAAGTAGAAAAAGAAAAGGGGCGATTGCTCGCCCCTTCTCCTCAGTCGCGAAAGTAACAGCTGCCAGCTTTCTCACCGTTTTACCGGCAGAAGCCCGACCACGGCAAGTCGCGCTAGGTCAGGTCCGTGGTTTGCGTCGCGCCTTCCATCAAGCGTTAGCCTGACGGGAGCACGTCCTGCCCACCGCTGATCCAGACCTAGAGCCTCGCCGTGACGCTGTACTGCTCCGAACTTTGTCGAAGCCGTTCCAGCCTCCCGAGCCCCGTGTAGCTCGTCAAGCTTTCGCTTGCCGTGCTTTCCGAGACTCGGTCGATCAAAACGCTCTCGCACCGCCCTTGTAACTCTCTCCGCACAAGCGGTCAAGACGACCAAAAAGAATTTCCGCTGTGGAAATTTAGGAAATGTGGAAATCGCCCGGTTGTGCCCTTGCCTTTCAGTAGCGTAGGCTTCAGCCTGCGCCATCGTAACGCCACAGCACGGTTCGCGATGCCTGCGACACAGAGCCACATCGTTCTCTTCGCCGTTGCCGTTTCTTCAGTAGGCGCACGGCATGCCGTGCCCGAACGCGCTACACGCGCACCCGAACCAGCCACGCACTGTGCGCTGTGGAGCCGCGAATCCCGATCGCCCCCGTCTGAATCTAAACCGAGGAACACGAATATCGCGAGCATTGGCGCCACAAACACACTCGGAGATAAAACGATGCATCTTCCCGCCTCACCCTGCTGGATCCGATGCCTACAATTCTCACGCGCAGCCCTTGTCGCTGCTGTACTCTTCTCATCCTTTCAATCGCAGTCCCAAGCCCGAGAAAAAACTAACGAAAAGATCCTGAAGGAACATTCCATGGACTACTCGACCGCATATCGCACCGTAAAAGTAGACGACCTCTCCATCTTCTACAGAGAAGCCGGCCCGAAAGACGCGCCAACGCTTCTCCTCCTTCACGGACTCCCCTCTTCCTCGCGAATG
Organism: Candidatus Dormiibacterota bacterium; assembly: GCA_035603595.1. Classification (GTDB taxonomy): domain Bacteria; phylum Acidobacteriota; class Terriglobia; order Acidiferrales; family UBA7541; genus Palsa-295. The sequence goes on along the minus strand of DATNKB010000275.1, from coordinate 6,305 downwards.
TTCGAGCCTCTGTTCGCCCGCCTTTCCGATCGCTATCACCTCATCGCGCCCGATTACCCCGGCTTCGGACACAGCGACTGGCCGGACCCGAAAAAATTCGCCTACACCTTCGACCACATCGCCGACGTGATGAATCATTTCACCGAAGCGCTCGGCCTTTCGCATTACTCGCTCTACATGCAGGACTACGGCGGCCCCGTCGGTTTTCGCATGATCCTGGCCCATCCCGAACGGGTCGAAGTCATCATCGTCCAGGACGCTGTCGCCCACAACGAAGGCCTCGGCGAGAATTGGAAAACGCGCCGAGCCTTCTGGGCCGATCGCGCCGCCTACGAAAGCGCACTGCGCACAAATCTTCTCTCGATGGCCACCACGCGCTCACGCCACGTCGGCGACGACCCCAACGTGGAACGCCACGATCCGGATCTCTGGACCGACGAATTTTATTTTCTCAACCAGCCCGGCCAGGGCGAGATTCAAGTGGACCTCTTCTACGACTACCGCACCAACGTCGACAACTACCCGAAGTGGCAAGCCTGGATGCGTGAGAAGCAGCCGCGCCTTCTGGTGATCTGGGGCAAATACGAGTCCTCGTTCGACCCCTCAGAGCCGGAATCCTACCGCCGCGACGTGCCGAAGGCCGAAATCCACATCGTCGATGGCGGCCATTTCGCCATAGATACCGCAGCGGATCAGATCGCAATGCTCATCCGCGACTTCATGAAGTAGAAAGTGATGCAGGCTAGGTCAGTAGCTGAGAGGCCTCTTCCCACAACTCCTGAACGATAGTTCCTGCCGGCTCCGCGCGCGCAAACTTTGCCGACTGCCCAGCCCACATTTGCATACGATCGACGTCTCCCGCTTTCACTGCCGCTTCACGCATCGCTTGAGTCAGCCCGCGCTGCACAGGATATGGCGCCGAACGAGGAGCATCCGAAGCAGCTGCAGCCCGGACGTACGTCGTTGCCACGCTCCGTCCCGGCCGCCCACTGAAAGCTCGCGTGACCATCGTTTCGTTGGCTTCGGTGCGCGCGAGTCTCTCAGCATAAGCAGGATGCGTCTTCGCCTCCGGCGATCGCAGAAACCCGGTTCCAATGTGCACTGCGCTTGCGCCCAGTATCAGCGCCGCTGCAATTCCTCGCGCGTCAGCGATCCCGCCCGCAGCGATCACCGGCAGCGCCACCGCATCCACAACTTGCGGCAAGAGCGCCATCAGGCCGACCATCTGCCGTTCCGCATCTTCTGCATGGAACGCTCCCCGGTGCCCTCCAGCCTCCATGCCTTGCGCGATGATCGCATCGGCGCCCGCCGCTTCCGCCGCTTTCGCTTCAGCAACCGTCGTAGCGGTCGCAAACCACAAGATTCCCCGTGCTTTCAATTCGGCCACGAAGCCCGGCGCATACAGTCCCATAATTGACGACATCGCCTTTGGAGCCACAGTCAGCACGGCCTGGCACTGGGCCTCAAAGTCCGGCAGCTTCACGTCACCGGCCTCCGGTGGAACTGGCGGTCCCCACGTCCCGAGAAACTCGCGCTGCCGCTTTTCCAATTCGAAGTCTCGCAGCGGCGCCGCCTCTGGAATCCAAAGATTGATTTGAAACCCTCCCCGGCTGCCTTCGCGAAATTCGCCGCCCCAAGCTTTGATTTCATCCGGCTTCAGCAGCAGCGCCCCGCAAGCCCCGAGCCCACCTGCATTGGCCACCGCAATCGACAGCGACGGCGGACAAGCTCCCGCCATCGGCGCCAGCAGGATCGGCAGGCGAATGCCCAGGCGATTCGCGAAAGATTCGGCGCGCTCACGAGCCGATGAATTCTTTTTGTCGACCATAAAAAACACCTCCAACTAAATATTGCATCTCAATTCGTGCGTCAGTTCATCTTTCGTAGCTCAGGTCCCTCCCGGTCGACTTGGGATCAGGATGGCCTGAGGCCTTCAAATTTGATTTGTTCCGGTTTTGCGGCGGGGCGTACAAACCTGTCAGGGCAGCTTGAGTTTCGCGACGTTGTCTTCCGCCTCGTAAAGCGCGGTCGTCACGATCACAGGGGAGCGCACGCTGCCAAGCGTCACCCGTTTGCTCAGAATCGTGGTGTCCGGCGCCCCGCTGGCAGGAACCACCAACCCGCTTCCATCCTGAACGCGTCCGAAAAGCACGCGAAACGGAAATGGTTTTTGGTCGCTGGTTCGCACGAACACGCCGGTGAACTCCACATATGCCGAATCGGCGGCGATATCCGCGGCTGTGAAATGTATCGCGGTCCCTGCTCCAGCCGGCTGCTTGAAACGCGCCACGGCAACCTCCACCTCAGACTTCATCTCCGTAATCATCCCGTCACCCAAACCCGTAAAGTGAGCTTTCACCGCGGCCGTTGGAAACGATTCAAACTTGTACATCATCCCCGTTTGGCCCCGCAGCTGTAACTTCCCATTCTGAAGCGGCAGCATCGTCGCGTCGAACGTGAATCCTTGTCCGGAAGTCGTCGTCATCACCTGCCGCCCGTTCGCGCTGGAAGAAATCGAGCAATCCAGCCAGGAATTGCTGGTGAACACCAGCGGAGGATATTGCCGTTCGTTTTTCCAGGGGTCATTGCTTTCATTAGCCGATGGATTCGGAGAGCGGCCGAACGAAGCCAACGCCACCACGAGAGCCACCGCTGCCAAATAGATTGCACAATTTTGCCGGTTTCGAAACTCCGCGATATTCATTCGAAGCCTCCCATGAAAACCTTATTTCTCCAGCGCGATTTCAAGGCTCAGGTGCCACCGCTGCCGGATGATTCAATAATCCTTCGGCCCAGGCTCAGAAATGCTTCCTCCACTCCCTCGTTTTCCTTGGCGCTCACCACCGAGACAGGCCATCCCCTATTAGCCAGCATCTCTAAATTCGACTTTTCAAATCTCCATTGCTCAACCAGATCGGATTTGTTCAACAGAAGAATGAACGGAACCTCTCGATACGGAAATTGGACATAAGGTTTTTTTGCATCAGGTTCACCGGCCTCAGTCTCCTCGACGCTCGGCGGCGGCTGCTCAAACGAGCATATCTGTTCGTAAATCTCTCGTGCCCGTTCCAGCGTTGAAGGACGAGTGCCATCTGCCACCAGTAAATAACCCGACATCCCTCGCGAGTAATTCATCAAGCCAGCTTCAAAGCGATCGAGATCCGCAACGTCCCAAATCGCCATCGTCAGATGCTGGTTTCCAACAACGACTACCTTCTTGCAAACCTGCACACCGATGGCCGCTCTATACCGTTCTGCCGTGGCATTGTCCCGGAATCTGGACGTGAGGCTTCTCTTGCCCACGCCATGCGCTCCGAATAGGCAGATTTTCCTCTCCAACATAAGTTTTGCCAAAAATTACGAAATTTGCTGGCGGCCTCGAATATCCGGAAAGTTCACGACAATTTTTTCCACTTCCAGCCGCCTCATCTCCCGCGCATCCGGCAGCTCGATTTCCAGGCGCGAATCGCGAAGCCACGAATGCTTCTCGTTCGCGCGAGACCAGTATTGCAGCACGCGAAGGTTGTAACAGCCCATCGACGCTCCGTCCCGGCAGTTGCCGTAGTTCGGCGGATCACCATAATGAATCTCGCCCTTCTGAATGGCTTCCGCGAGAGAGCCGCACTTTCCAATGGTTTCCTGCAGCCCGGGCCCCGGAATCGAAAAGGCCACCTCGAAATGCCGCCAGCACGCCGAACACGCGATCTCCACCAGCACCGTCTCTTGAGCGTAAATATTCGCCACCTGATAGTGATCGTACTCCGCATACCGCGGAACGCCGTATTCGTCCCACCATTTCGGCGGCTCCGCAATCCTCTCCGTAATGTCGCTGTAGTCGTTGAACATGTCCGTCCGGTTTTGCTGTGTCTATGTTCGAGCTTCAAGTAACTCCGAACTCGCATCCCTGCTATGCATTCCGTCCCTGCGCTGCAAAATGGGTCACAACTTCGGCGCCCTGCTGGGTTGTCAACGAAGCACACTTCGCGCTGGATCGCTTGACCCCGCCTGCTCGCCGCTCTACAGTAAGATGCCGAGCCAAGGGGGCTGTGCAATGGCTACCACACGCGCAATGCTTGAGCGTCGGCGCTCAAGCCGCGTTCTCATCCGCATCCCTATCCAAGTCTTCAGCAATGATTTCAACGGCGAGCCTCTTGATACCCCTGCCGAAGCGATTGCCGTCAGCCGCACCGGCGCCTTGCTGCGCACCCCATTTCAACCGGCGCTTGGTTCGCGCATCGAAGTGCTCAACGGAATTTCACAAGAGACCCAGGAATTCCGCGTGATCCGCGTGAGCCCCTGCAAATTCGACGGCTGCTTCGAATTGGGCGTCGAGATTCTCTACCCCACCCGCAATTTCTGGGGCATCCAGTTCCCCGACGAACGCCTCACCGCCTAGATTCTGCTCGCTTTGACAAACCGCCGAGCCCGCATCTCCAGCCTCACCATCCGTCGATCTCAGACCTATCTCCCATGCACTGCATTGGTGCTATACTCCCCGGAATCGGGCCCGCTCGGGGGCCGCTCTTCCACTTGGTTCTAGGCTCTACGTCCTGCGGGCGCGGGAGGTAAGCGATGCACGACTTCCTCATGATTCTAATGATCGCGTGGGGCGCTGTGACCGCGATTCTGATTTGCCTGCTTATCTATCGCGGCACACTCGAAGCTCACGAAGACGATCAGGTTTTTCTCGACGCCGCCGGCGACTCCATGGCCGCCGAACAGCGCATGATCGTCGCCAAAATTGACAAACTCAGCCAGCCAATCAAGATGCTCATGATCGCGTCTGGCGCATTGCTGCTGATCGCGGGTGCAATCTGGGGTTGGGACGCGTACCAGAGATTCTAGCCGCGGCTACTGCTGCGGTTTTGCAGGCGTAGGCGCGGGCGCAGCCGGATTCTGTGTCGGCTGCGGCGTTTGCACCTGAGGCTGCTGTGGCTGTTCCGGTACCTGGTCGCAAACCTGCGAAGTGTGATTGTGTACGATCAGCCAGTTGTCCCCGATTTTCTGCAGGATCAGAGTCGTCTGCCCATGCGCTGAGTAAGGCTTATTCTGGTAGGACGATAGAAACTCCCACTGGTAGGAAGCCCACGCAATATCCCCGTGCACAAACACGTCCGTATTTCGCCGGATGAGCTGCATCCCCTGAAACACCGCCAGGCTTCGCTGATAATCCACCACGTAGTTTTGCCATCCCACGATGGGCGGCGCAAACGCGCCACTCACGAACACCGCATTGTCCGAATAATATTTGTGCATCATCTCGATCTTGCCCAGCTGAAAAGCCGCCAGCATCTCGCCGATATCGTGATCGATCTCGTCGGACACAGACATCGGCACCTTCGGCATCGGTGACTGGTCGGCCGCTTTATTCTTCGGCTTCTTCTGCGCCCAAGCAGCACCGGAACCAACGAGGACGACGAGAATGAGTGCAGCGGTGCGACGACAAACCCAAGCGAATCCCCCAAGCTCTTGTTTCATTCGCTTTTCCTCCCTGAAACCGCCCGAAGCATAGCACGCGCACAAAAGCGCGAAACGAAACGTGTCACCCCATGTGTCGCGTATGCGACGGGTCGGGTTTCGTGGCGCGCGTGCAACGCGATGTCATCCCGACCGGAGCCTCGCGTCTTGCCTTTCCGCCGCGCAGCGGCGGCGCGAGGCGCAGTGGAGGGATCTGCAGTTTGCCTTTGGCTTACAGCGTTCTAATGCGTGAACCTTAGGCGAGGAACAACAACGCCTTGTGGGTCGCCCCTTTTAGGGGCGACATAACACAAACCGAAAAATGAGGGGCTTTAGCACCTGAAGTTTCCGATGCACATAATAAACTTGAAGACCTTCGCGTCAGGGCACCGCTAGCGTACGTGCCTGTAGCTCAGGTCCCATTCCGGCCGCCATGCGGCCGCAATTCACCTGAGGCCTTTGATTAACGAAGAGTGTGCGGCCGCAAGGACCGAGACTGAACTTCGAAGTGACCTACCCGAGTGCTATCATCCTCACGAAAGCACCGTCACTTGCGGAAACCACGCATCCGCAGCAGAAAAGCGTGAGCCACCCGCGAATTTTTAACTACTGCAGCCTCAACAGAATGGATGACCTCTATGACCCAAGATGGCGTGACAGGAAAACCGCTAGCCTCCGGTAGCGCATACAGTTTGAATACCGCTGCGATCTGCCTTGCGACCGTGGCTGGCTATACCGACGGATACGGTCTACGCCAATTCAACACATTCATCTCTTTCATGAGTGGAAATACAACCATCGCGGGTGTGTCCGTAGGAGAACAGAAGTTCCATGCGGCTTTACCTGAA
>DATNKB010000274.1:0-4828 GCA_035603595.1 Candidatus Dormiibacterota bacterium | reverse complement strand
GGGACGCAATTTCCGGCTGGGAATGAAATATGTGTGGGGCGGCGGTTAGGCGCAGCCGGTGCGGAGCGGCTGGCCTTACAAAATTGTTAGCGGCCAATTTGTCCGGACGGATAAAAGTGGCGCGGTTCGAATGCTATAATTGGAGGCTCGTCATCCGTTCTTATGGCACGAATTGCGCAAGAGATGCGTGTCTCACCTGAAGTGATGGACCGCTACGAGCCGGTCATCGGGCTTGAGGTGCACGTGCAGCTCAAGACAAAGACGAAGGCATTCTGCGGATGCTCGACGCGTTTTGGAGACGCGCCGAATAAGAACACGTGTCCTGTGTGCCTGGGTTTGCCGGGCGCGCTGCCAGTGCTGAACCGCAAGGCGGTGGAGCTGGCGGTGCGAGCGTCGCTTGCGCTGCAGGCGCGGATTCATGAGCGGTCGCGGTTTGCGCGAAAGAATTATTTCTATCCGGATTTGCCGAAGGGCTACCAGATTTCGATGTATGAGCTGCCGCTGGCGACTGGCGGCTCGCTCGAAATCGAAAATGAAGGCCGGGCGAAGAAGATCGGGATCACGCGCCTGCACATGGAAGAGGATGCGGCGAAGAACTTGCACGAGGGGTTCCCGGATTCCGACAAGTGGAGCTATATCGATTTCAACCGGGGCGGAGTGCCGCTGGTAGAAATTGTGTCGGAGCCCGATATTCGGACGCCCGCCGAAGCGTATCAGTATTTGAACACGTTGAAGCAGGTGCTGGAGTACACGGACGTGAGCGATTGCAACATGGAAGAGGGCTCGCTGCGGTGCGATGCGAACGTGAGCGTGCGTCCGAGGGGCGATGCGAAATTCGGGACGAAGGTGGAAGTGAAGAATTTGAATTCGTTTCGGTATTTGTCGCATGCGCTGGAATTCGAGATCGAGCGGCAAGTGGGCGTACTGGAATCGGGCGGCAGCGTGACGCAGGAGACGCGGCTGTGGAACGTGGCGGGGGGACGGACGGAATCAATGCGCTCGAAGGAGTTTGCGCATGACTATCGTTATTTTCCCGATCCGGATCTGCTGCCGGTTATGGTGATGGAGCCGCTCGTGGAAGAGGTGCGCCGCGGAATGCCGGAATTGCCGGCGGCAAAAGTGGCACGATTTGTTGGGACGTACGGAATCGCTGCATATGACGCCGGCGTACTGACCGCAAAGAGCGCGCTTGCGGATTATTTTGAAGCAGTGGTGAGAGCCGGTGCGGGAGCCAAGATTGCATCCGGTTGGATTTCAGTGGAGTTGCTGCGGCGATTGAAGGATGCTGGGAAAGATATTGGCGATTGCCCGGTGAAACCGGCGGCGCTCGCCGGACTTCTTAAGAAGGTGGAGGGCGGCGAGATTACGGCGGCGAGCGGGAAGAAAGTGTTTGAGAAGATGTTTGAAACGGGGAAGAGCGCGGAGGAGATTATCGCCTCGGAAGGTTTGGCGCAAATTTCGGACGCGGGATCGATCGAAACAGTGGCGCGGCAAGTAGTGACCAAGAGCCCGGAGAATGTGGCGAAATACAAATCCGGCAATGAGGGCGTGTTCAAGTTTTTTGTGGGGCAGGTGATGAAAGAGACGCGCGGACAGGCCAACCCGCAAATCGTAAATGAAATTCTAAAACGCGTGCTCGCGGAAGCGTAGGGGTGTGATGGCGACGAAAGCGGAAACATCGAAAGTGCTGAAAGAGGGCGACAAGGCGCCGCCATTCCGGGTGACGGCGGACGACGGCGAAAAAGTGTCGCTCGGGGAGTATCGCGGCAAGAACGTGATTCTGTTTTTCTATCCCAAAGCGAATACTCCCGGTTGAATTAACGAAGCGTCCGAGTTTCGTGACGCCATCAAGAAGTTCGAAGCGGAAAATACGGCGATCCTGGGCTGCAGCGCGGATTCCGTGGAAGCGCAGACGAAATTCAAAGTGAAGCACAAATTGAATTTCCCTCTGCTGGCGGACACAGAATTTGAGGTGATTGAAGCGTTTGGCGCGCGGCGCATGAAGAGCTTTCTGGGAAAATCATTTCTCGGGATCGTGCGGATGACGTATTGGGTTGATCCGGACGGGCTGATTCGTAAAATTTGGGACAATGTGACGCCGAAGGGGCATGCGGCTGAGGTGCTGGCGGCGATTCGCGGGGAAGGGGAATAGGATCGTTTCACGGAAATAAAATTCGGAAACTTCAGGGGCTAAAGCCCCTTCCATTTGGTTTCGTTTAGTCGCCCCTGAAGGGGCGACCCACAAGTCTCGCCCGCTCCCCCACGATCAGATAGTTTAAATTGTGACTCGGAAAGTTTCGGCGTCTGGTTCGATTAGGGCGTTGTCGATCAGGCGGGTTTTTCCCACGTGCGCGGCGATGAGGACGAGGCAACGGTTGCGCAGCACGGTAGCGGGTTCGAGAGATTCTGCGTCAACAATTTCCACGTAGTCGGTTTTCACTGCTGGTTCTGAATCCAACACACGGCGAGCGGCGGCGATCAGGTGCGCAGCGTCGCGTTGTCCCGCATTGATTTCGGCTTTCAAGGTTTCGAGCGAACGATTCAGCGCGGTGGCGGCGCGGCGATCGTCAGGGCTCAAGTAGGCGTTGCGCGAGGAAAGCGCGAGGCCGTCCGGTTCGCGCACGATGGGGCTGACTACGATCTCGGTGTCGAGGTTCAGGTCGGCGGCCATTTGCTGGATGACGCGGCATTGCTGGGCGTCTTTGCGGCCGAAGTAGGCGAAGCGGGGCTGCACGATTTCGAAAAGCTTCAGAACTACCGTGGCGACGCCCTGAAAATGTCCGGGGCGCGAGCGTCCTTCGAGGCGATTGCTGAGGCCTTCGACATTCACCAGCGTGCGAAAGCCCTGCGGATAGATTTCTTCCGCGGGCGGCGCGAATAAATAATCGACGCCGAGACCTTCGAGCAAGGCTCGGTCGGATTCGAGCGTTCGCGGATACTTCTGGAAATCCTCGGTGGGGCCAAACTGTTTCGGATTCACGAAAATCGAGACCACGACGGGAGCGCATTGCGCCTTCGCGGCTTGGACGAGAGACGCGTGACCTTTGTGCAACGCGCCCATCGTTGGGACGAAGCCCAGGAGGCGGTCTTCGTGACGCGCAGCACGGCCAATCTGCTTCATCCAAGAGACTGTGCGGACGATTTCCATTAGAACTTTTCGTTTGAGGAGATACGACTCGGAGCTGCGGATGGCATCAGGCGGAGGCCTTTGCGGCGCGTTCGCGATAAAAGAAAATTAGATCGGAGGAATTTGGTGTTGCGCCGACTTGGCGAAGCATTGTGGCGACCTGGCCGCGGTGGTACGTGCCATGGTTCACGAGGTGCTGCAGCATTTGCCAGAGCGGGGCGGCCTGCGGAACGCCTTTGGTGGTTCTATGTTCGATCACTCGGGCGATGTCTTCTTCTTTTAGCGCATCGATGTAGCCAATGAGGCTCGTTTCGACTTCCTGCCAGCGGTGACGGAGAGAGTTGAGAGTTGGAAAATCGGAGGCGGGTCGGATCGAACCTGCGGAGCGGCCATGCCAACGCTCAAGCCAGAGCCATTCGACTTCGCAAATGTGCGAGAGGGTGTCGCGAACCGAGCGGAAACTGGAGCCGATGTCGCGGGTGAATTGTTCGTCGGATAAGGTGGAACAAGCGTCAAGCGCGCGGCGATTGGCCCAGGAATTGTATTCGTAGAGAAGGCAGAAATCTTCGAGGTTCATTCGAGGCTCCTGATTCCTGGTAGGGCAGGGTTCAGCTTGTCACAGATTGAATTTCCGGCGCAAGAAGGGCAATCCGTAAAAACGGGACCCCTGCCGGTCTGAAGACCGGCGCTACAAAAGGAAAACCAGCGCCCCATAGCACGGGCACCTGACCTAGCACAGCTTCGATCAGGTGCGTTGGCGGGCTAGCAGTTGCTGGCGCAGCTCGGCCGGCGAGTGGTAGGACTCGGCGTCCGAGGGGAAGCCGCCGTTTTGCACGTCGTTGCAGAACTCCGTGGCAGCGCGCGTGATTTCAGCTGAAAGATTCGCGTACTGGCGCGCGAATTTCGGCTTGTGGCCCATCGTTAGGCCCACGAGATCGTGGAATACCAGAACCTGGCCGTCGCAGTCCGGACCTGCGCCGATGCCCAACGTGGGAATGCGAAGCTGTCGCGTGATTTCGGCGGCGAGATCGCGCGGAACGGATTCGAGAACAACGGAAAATGCGCCGGCTACTTCGACGGCGTGGGCATCGCGTTCGAGCTGCTTGGCGGCGTCGGGCGTCTTGCCCTGCACGTGAAAGCCGCCGAGCGCGTTGATGGATTGCGGCGTGAGGCCGACGTGACCCATCACCGGAATCTCGGCCTCGACCAGCCGCGAAATTAATTCGAGACGGCGTTCGCCGCCTTCGATTTTCACGGCTTCTGCGCCGGCTTCTTTCACCAGTCGAATCGCGTTCTGAACGGATTCGTTGATCGAAACATGGAAGCTGCCAAACGGCATATCGGCGACGAGCAGCGCGCGTTTCGTGCCGCGGCGGACGGCGCGCGTGTGATGAAGAATTTCATCGAGCGTGACAGGCAACGTGCTGTCGTAGCCAAGAGTGACCATGCCCAGAGAATCGCCGACGAGGAGCATGTCTACTCCGGCTTCGTCGAGAAGGCGCGCAGTGGGATAGTCGTAGGCTGTTAGAAACGTGATCTTTTTTGTTGCGGGGGAGCCGGGAAATACCTTGCGAGAGAGAATGTCAGGCACGGTGACTTTACCGTTGCCCGCACGCGGTGCAACACTCATTTTCGCCTCCGGTGCCGCTCCCAGACGTCGGGATGCAGCCCACTAGCTGATTGGATGCTATCAGAAGGGAG
>DATNKB010000273.1:0-17954 GCA_035603595.1 Candidatus Dormiibacterota bacterium | reverse complement strand
CGACCGGTTGATTGGAGCAACTGCGCTGGCCGAGGGGATGGCGCTGGTGACGAAGGACACGAATATACGGCAATGCAGGCAGATTCAGACGATCTGGTAAGCGGACCGATGCGTCGTTTATGGCAGGGGGATGCGGTAGAGATTGCGGCGGGTGTTCTGGCGGGAGTAGGCGTAGATCGATGGGCCTAGGGCGGATTCCACGGTCTCAGAGATTGGGGGAGCTGCTTTCGCGCTGGCCAAATCTTCGATTCGCGCGATTCCGGCTGGTGGCAGCTTCGGAAGTCCTGTGTGAGGCAACACGGGTAACGGGTAGGTGCCCTCGTACAGCGCTGGAAAGAACAAGTAGGCAAACTTTCCGGTGCTGTCCCAAGTGAGATGGCAATAACCCCGGCACACCGGAACCGATGTGCTGCCATCCACCGCAAAAGCAGTGGCCTGAGCAGTGTGCTCCTCATCGGGCCCTGGTGAAACAGCAAGAAGCCAACGACCGTCCGGCGAAACCGAAAAAGCATCGAAAACGCGTTGCGAGGATATTTTGCGGCGACCTGTTCCGTCGGCTTTCATGCGATAGAGAAAATTCGAGCTGCCTTCGATGGCGCGAAAAGCGAGATCGCCATCGGGAAGGAAGAGCGGGGAATCCTCGATCGCAGTTTCGGAGGAGATGCGTACAGGGGAAGTGCGACGATTCGTGGGAGCCACCCAAATGCCAGGATGTCCACTTTGGTCCGTCCTCACGAAAGCGACTTCCTTTCCATCGCGAGAAATCGAGTAGCCCTTAATGAGATAGTCCGCCTGAATGAAATAACCCGGAAGAAGACTCTCCGTTTTGTCGCCGGTCAAATCCCTGACCCGAAGTTCGTAACCCGGCGTTTGGCCGTTGGCCATCAGATAGAAAAGGCTCTTCCCATCCGGGGCCAGAGAAGGTGCTATCGCATTCCCCTCCGAAGAAATCTGGTGGTCGCCCTGGTTGTCATGAAGCCAGACGGTGCTGTCTTGCGATCCGACAGCGGTAATGAACGATTTGCCATCCGGGGCCATGGCAATACCCTCTTGCGTGGTAGGGCCGAAGGTTAATTGCTCAGGATCTCCATCCGGAAAGCGTTGCCGCCAAATATGAAATTGGCCATTCTTATTTGCGGTGAGGTATACCCACTTACCATCGGGAGACCATGCACCCGAGAGGCACGCACCGTCCGGGGGCCCGACCAAACGCACGGCGGCACTACCCTGGAAAGGGACGACGCGGCACGGCAGAAGGTCGCCTCGGCCGCCCATCTCAACGACGAGCACCGATTTGCCGTCGGGGGAAAGATAGGAATGATGAGCCATGCCCCGCTCGCTGGGGGGAACGTAGACGTCGCGGCTCTGTCCGCGGCCTTCGTCGGTGGTGACGAGGACCATGTGGAGTCCCTCTTTAATCTCCGAGAAGAGCAAACGCTTGCCGCCTTCGATCCAGGTGAGAGACGAGGCGTTGGGCAGCATGATGTGGGGATCGCCGCCGAGAACGGGCACTTCCCAAACGCTCCAGGGTTGAAAGGTTCCGTAGGCGATGTTCGTGCCATCCGGAGAGAAGGCCGGACTTAACTTCTCAATGGAGTCGTGGGTGAGCTGGACGGGCTGGCCGTCCGGCAGAAACTTCACGTAAATCTCCCCGGGCCCCAAGAAGGACTCAGTTCCGCGGATGAAGGCGAGCATGCGGCCGTCTGGTGAGAGGGCGGGGTACACGGCGGAATCGGTGAAGAAAGTGAGCTGCTGCCATTCACTGCTCGGTGCAGGAGCGGAGCTGGAGTGCCGGTAATGAAGAAACGCAGTGATCGCCCCGGCGAGCACGAGGATTCCCGCCAACGTCGCGTAAATTGCTTTTCGCAGCGGCCGCCTTTCTGCCACCGCCGTCCCTGCAGGTTGCGACTCGCGCGCCCCTTGAACCGCTTGTGCTGCGGCGGATGGATGCGAGCGGCCGGAATTGCTGTCGCGCTTCAGCCTCTGCAATTCTGCGCGGAGGTCTGACGCGTGCTGGTAGCGCAGATTGCGGTCCTTCTCCATCGCCCGGTTGATGATTTCTTCCATCTTCACAGGCAGATCGGGATTCAGGCGAACCGGCGGGACCGGGTCTCGATTCAAGATGGCTTCGAAAATGACGCCGGAGGTATCTCCACGAAAAGGCAGAGCGCCAGTGGACATCTCATACAGAACTACACCGAATGAAAAAAGATCCGTGCGCGCGTCGAGTGGTGTGCCGCGCACTTGTTCGGGCGACATGTAGGCGACCGTGCCGACGGCGCTGCCAGGGCTGGTAAGAAATTCTTCCGCAGGTGCGGTGGGCAAAGTAGAAACACCGCGGCCTTCGGCGACCGGGGTGAGCTTCGCTAGACCGAAGTCGAGAATCTTGGCGTGGCCTCGCTCGGTGATGAATATGTTTGCGGGCTTGATGTCGCGGTGGACGATGCCTTTCGCGTGGGCGGCTTCGAGCGCGTCGGCAATTTCGATTCCCCAGTCGAGGATTTGCTCGAGAGGCTGTGGCTTGCCACCGATGTGATGTTTCAGCGTGTAGCCTTCGAGAAACTCCATGGCGATGAAGGCGACGCCATCCTCGTGGCGAATTTCATAAATTGTGCAAATGTTCGGATGATTGAGCGCGGAGGCGGAGCGCGCTTCGCGGCGAAATCGTTCGAGGGCCTGAGAATCCTGTGCGACATCTTCGGGAAGAAATTTTAGAGCGACGAAGCGGCCGAGATCCGTGTCTTCGGCTTTGTAGACGACGCCCATGCCGCCGCCACCGAGTTTTTCGATGACGCGATAGTGAGAAATTGTCCTGCCGAGGATGGGGGAGGAGTCGGGCACAGAGGGCGCATGTTACGCCCAAGACGTTGGAGCAGGCAATTGTGCGTCGCATTTACCCGTCCCTCAAGGCTCAAAAACCAAACAACGGCTGGGGTGAGCTAGAGGCGCGGCGCGATTTTTTGGGCGGCTTCGGCGGAGGAGATTACTGGGTGGATTTCGAAGTCGATCAGGTCGGACCAGTTGGCGATCCACTTGTCGATGAGGGTGCGGTCGGTGGTTTCCATTAGCTGGTAGCAGCGGGTGACGGATTCGTCGGTCCAACTGGAGATGTACAGGAGGCCTTCGGGGGCCATGCGGCCTTTGTCGCGGAAGCGGCGGTAGATGGGGGTGGGGTCATTGTTTTTGAAATGTTCGATGATCATGTAGAGCGGCATGTGGCCTCGCTTCGGATGGGATGGAGTGATGATACGACGAGTGAGGCGTGCGTGATGGGGAGGTGTGAGCGACGCGGGCGGGTCTGAGACCCGCCCCTACGATTCGAAGGTGGCGGCGGGAGGGTGGAGAACGAGAGTTATTGCTTGCGGTATTGGGCGACGAGCTTTTGGTAGCGGGGGTCTGAGCGGAGGTTGGCGAAGTAGGGGCTGGAGTCGAGGGCGGCGAAATCGCGGAAGCCGGTTTGGAGTGCTTGCTGCATGGCGGCGAAGGACTTGTCTTTATCACCTTTCGCGGAGTAGATAGCGGCCCGCCAGTACTGATCCATGGTCGTCTTCTCCGCAGAGACCCCTGCGTCCATGTATTTGAGGGCTTCATCGTAGTTGGCTTGAGCGAGGGCGAGCTGAGCCATCCCGAGGTTTTGGTAGTGGTTGCTCCCCAACTCTTTCGCGCGCTGGTAAGCGACGGCGGCATCCTGGTAGCGGGCCTGAAGCATTAAGGCGCGGCCGAGGTGATACTGCGCGGCCGCCGACGTGGGCTGGAGCCGAATCGCCTCGCGCGCCGCTTTTTCTGCCTCGATGGCATCCGGCGGCTGCTCGTAAGCCAGAGCCCAGGATAAAAGATCCCAGGCCAGCGGATTGTCCGGCTCGAGCCGCGTGGCTTCATGGAACTCGCCCACCGCACGGGAGTAGTCGAAATGCAGCGCATACGATTGAGCCATTGCGATGTGGGCTTCGCCGAGGCCGGGATCAGCGGCGAGGGCGCGCTTCGCAAATTCTTCGGAGCGCGCGAGGTGGGAGGGATCGGAATTGATATCGCGATAGTAGAGTCCTTCGACGTGAGAAAGGCCGGCTAAAGCGGGAGCGTAATTGGGATCGAATTTGAGGGCTTGCTCGAAACTTTTTCGCGCGGACTCCAATTTTTCGGGCGTTTCGTCGAGCAGCAGGCCGCGGCCAACGAGAAAGGACTCGTAGGCTTGTGGATTTTGCGTATAGCGCTGCTGGATGGCCTTCGTTTCCTGGGTGCTGAGATGCAGGTTGAGCGCCTCCGCGATTTTCAGCGCGGTTTGTTCCTGGAGCGAGAAGACGTCTTTCATTTCGCCGGTGAAATCGTCGGCCCAGACCTGGAAGCCGGTGGTCGAGTCGATCAAGTGGACGTTGACGCGGACTTGATTGCCGGATTTGCGGACGGTGCCTTCGAGCAGGTAACGAACACCGAGTTGACGGCCAAGGTCCGCCGCATTTTCATCCGTAGCTTTTACCGTGGTGACGGAAGAGTGCGGGGCGACGTTGATGCCCTGAATTTTGGAGAGCTTGGTGGTGATTTCGTCGGTCATGCCGTCGCTGAAGTAGGCGCTGTCGGAATCGGTGCTGAGATTTCGCAGAGGGAGGACGGCGACGGAAGGCTTGGAACCGACGGCGGCAGCGGGATGAGCGGAATGCGATTGATACCAATGAGAGCCTGCGATTGCGAGGAGCAGCAGGACGACCGCGGCACCCGCGTAGAGGGGCCAGCGCTTCGATGGCGTGGCTGGGCGGGCGGGGTCGTAGAGATTCTGTTGCGAGACGGCTGTGCGTGTGGATGAATCCGTTTCGCGCTTTACGCGGCGCAGATCGGCGCGCATGTCGGCGGCGGACTGGTAGCGCATGGTGCGATCTTTTTCGA
The DNA here is from genome assembly GCA_035603595.1 of Candidatus Dormiibacterota bacterium. GTDB lineage: Bacteria > Acidobacteriota > Terriglobia > Acidiferrales > UBA7541 > Palsa-295. The sequence continues at coordinate 13,076 of DATNKB010000273.1, read as the reverse complement.
GCGATTTGTTGATGACGCGCTCGAGTTCGGCGGGCACCGCAGGATTCAAGCGGACGGGAGGAACGGGCGCGCGATTGAGAATAGCTTCGAAGATTACGCCGGAAGTGGAGCCGGTGAAAGGCATTGCGCCGGTGGCCATTTCGTAGAGAACGGCGCCGAGAGAAAAAAGATCGGTGCGACGATCGAGGTCGGCGCCGCGAACCTGTTCGGGCGACATATAGGTGACGGTGCCTATGGCGCTGCCGGGACTGGTGAGCAGATTTTCGGATGTGACGAGGCCGGCAGAGACGGTGGCGCCTTCGGCGATTTTCTGTCCGGCGGGCGCGAGCTTGGCGAGGCCGAAGTCCATGATTTTTGCGTGACCGCGGGTGGTGACGAAAAGATTGGCGGGCTTGATGTCGCGATGGATGATTCCCGCGGCGTGGGCAGCATCGAGGCCGTCGGCAATCTGGATGCTCCAATCGAGGAGGGTTTCGATGTCGAGCGGACGGCCGGCGATATTGTGTTTCAGAGTCTGGCCGTCGAGAAATTCCATGGCAATGAAATGGCGGCCTTCGAATTCATCAATTTCGTAGATGGTGCAGATATTGGGGTGATTGAGGGCGGAAGCGGCTTGCGCTTCGCGCTGGAAACGTTCGAGGGCTTGCGCGTCGCGGGCGAGATCCTCGGGCAGAAATTTCAGTGCGACGAAACGGCGGAGCTTGGTGTCTTCGGCTTTGTAGACGACGCCCATTCCGCCGCCGCCGAGTTTTTCCAGGACGCGGTAGTGGGAGATGGTTTGGCCGATCATCGATTGTTCACGGGACGGAGCAATTGGGCGCACATGTTAGGCTACGGCGTAAGGACAAGTCAACGCGAGTGGAGGAGAGGAGCTAGGAGGGAACGAGGCTGCACTTTTGCACGAGTTTGTGCTGGCTTGCGGATAGTAATCATAAGAATGAAGATAACAACATCGCAAGGGATAGATGTGGTATAGCTTGATCAGACTCGCGACGCCGTAAACCAGAATCGCACCTGCTCGATCTTAAAAAGGAGAGGTGAAGATGACGACGAAAATCCTGTCCGTTCTGACGTTCGCTCTGGTGTTTCCTGTTTTTTTGTCTGCTCAAGTGGCCACCACGTTCGTCAAAGCTCCAGAGGGATATTGTTGGGAAGACACGAAAGAATACGTCAAGCAAAATGGCCGCGGTATCAACGCCGATGACACGCAACACTTGCTGACAGGTCAGTTCGCTGAAGTCCGGTCCGGTGCTGGCGATATCAGCCTAAACGTCCGAACTTTGATAGGGAAAAATAAAAAGGGCGAAGAAGGATGCACGATCATGGTGGAAGAACTCGGCGGCGCAGCGGCGAGCAGCTTAAACCAGAGGGCCAACGCCGCTTTCGGAAGCTTTAATACTCGCTTCGCTGCGAATATAGCAGCGTTTGTGAGCGCCCGAGAAAAAGCCAGAGAGAAGAAAGAGAAGCAAGAGAAGAAACCGTAGTCCACTCGAAGCGACGAAGCCCCTGATGAGGAAGTTCCAGGTACGCTCGCAGTACAAAACGAGGCATCGAGTCTTGATTCGAACGGCTGGTGGGCCTTAAAGGCTGCCGGCCGTTTTTTTTGGGTCCTTCCTTTCCGCTCGGGTCCAGATCCGATCATCCTGACGAATGGGGCTATTGCTCCCGTTCACCGATTGGGTGTAGGCTTTGCGCATGAAGACCTGTTGCCAGAGAATCGTCCGCGCGTGCTGTTGTTGTGCGTGTTGTCGATTTGTGTGCTCTGGCAGGGGGAGGCTGGGAGGGTAACAGGTAAGCCAGCTTAGGGATTTGAACCCGCCGCCAGATGCAACTGGGCGGCGTTTTTTTTTGTGGGGGCGGGGCACTGAGGCGCGGAGAGAAATGGCGGGATGGAGGTGTGGGCTACGCGGGCGGGTCTGAGACCCGCCCCTACTTTCGGAGGTGGCGGTGCGTAGGGCGGGGCGATTTTTGTTGAATTGAGATGGGGGCGGCGGGCATCGAATTCACATACTTCAAGGAGGAACTAGGACATGAGCGAGTACAAGCATCCGGAAGTGCTGGTTTCAACGGAGTGGGCGGCAGGGCACTTGAATGATCCGAAGGTGCGGTTGATTGAAGTGGATGTGGACACCACGGCTTACGATCAGGGGCACATTCCTGGGGCGGTGGGTTGGAACTGGCAGACGCAACTGCAGGACAACATCCGGCGGGATTTGATCGACAAGGCTACGCTGGAGGGGTTGCTGGGTAAGTCTGGCGTGGGGAATGACACGACGATTCTGCTCTACGGCGACAACAACAACTGGTTCGCGGCGTATGCGCTGTGGCAGCTGAAATATTACGGGCACAAGGATGTACGGTTGATCAACGGCGGACGGAAGAAGTGGATTGAGGAGAAGCGGCCGTTGACGACTGATCCCGTGAAAGTGACGGCGACGACGTATCGCGCTTCGGGGCCGGACGAATCGATTCGGGCGCGCAAGGAAGAGATTTTCGACGCGCTCAACAAGAAAAAGTCGGCGCAGCTTGTGGATGTGCGGTCGGTGGATGAGTTTACCGGGAAGATTATTGCGCCGCCGGGGATGAGCGAGACGGCGCAGAGGGCGGGTCATATTCCGGGCGCGGCGAATATTCCGTGGGCGCAAGCGGCGAATGAGGACGGGACGTTCAAGTCGGCGGATGCGCTGAAGCAACTGTATGGCGCGAAGGGCGTGAACGGCGATAGCGAAATTATCGCGTATTGCCGGATTGGGGAGCGGAGTTCGCACACCTGGTTCGTGCTGAAATATTTGCTGGGCTACGACAATGTGAAGAATTACGACGGGTCGTGGACGGAGTGGGGGAATTTGATCGGCGCGCCGGTGGATAAGGAGGTTGCGGCGGCGGCGCGGTGATAAGGGCCACGGAAGCACCGAGACAAGGAAACAAGGAGGCAAGGAGGTAGTCGCGGCCAACGGTGGCGCGACGGAGGTGTGGGCGACGCGGGCGGGTCTTAGACCCGCCCCTACGGCTCCGAAGCTGAGGTTGGCCTCGGGGCTTTTTTTTCGCTTGACATATTCCTATATAGGCATGTATTATTTGGCGTGCCCAGAGCTGCTACTACTTCGGATGCGTTTAATGCGGTGGCTGAGCCTCGGCGGAGGGAGATCTTGAACTACCTGGCGCTACAGGAAAGGCCGGTGGGGGAGATCGTCGCTGCGCTGGGGCTCGAACAGCCCTCGGTATCGAAGCACCTGCGGGTGTTGCGGGATGTGGGACTTGTGCGGGTGCGGCGGGAGGGACGGAACATGCTTTACAGCCTTGATGCGGAAGCAATCCGGCCAATGTACGAATGGACGCAGACGTTCGAGCGTTTCTGGAAACATCAACTGCAGCGCGTGAAGGAGAGAGCCGAGGAGCGTTCGGCGGCGGCGGCTAAAGGACCCCGAGAGGACCCCGAGAAGGCGGAGTGACAGTCATTAATCTGATTTTCACAAAGGAGAGCAACGATGATTGGAACGGCTATGCAGCTTGAAAACCTGACATTGAGCATCAACGAAGAAATCCGGGTGCGGGCGTCGTTGGACGTCACATTTGAGGCGCTGCTCGAACAGCTAGGGCCGGGAAACGAGAGAGGCGACGGAACGGCAATGCCAATGAAGCTCGAAGCCCGGCCCGGTGGTAGGTGGTACCGCGATCTGGGTAACGAAGACGGGCACTTCTGGGGAGTGGTGCAGGCGATCAAGCGTCCGTCGCTGCTGGAAATCACAGGGCCGCTGTTCATGTCGTATCCCGCGATTTCGAATGTGCAGTACCGGCTGAGCGAGGCGGACGGCGTGACGCTTATCCAGTTTCATCACCTGGCGCTGGGATTGATCGCCGACGATCATCGAAAAGGCGTGTCAACCGGCTGGGGACACATCAACGAAAACGTGCGGAAGCGCGCCGAGAATCGTGCGGGGAAGAAGACGGGAGCATGAGCGGACGGGGTTAGATTCAAAGAGGTGAGAAATGTGTCCAGCGTGTATGGCAACAGCAGCACTGCTCATAACCGGGGCGATATCAACAGGCGGGCTGGCGGCGATTGCAGGAAAGCTGCGCGGTCACAAAACATCCGAAGGGCGGTTCATAGGTCGTGTGAAGCCGACTGAACCCAGAAATCCGAATGCGAGGAGAGATCAACATGTCTAGCACGGCAAGCAGCAAGACGATTGCTCCACAGGTGGTATCGCAAGATCAATGGCTTGAAGCGCGAAAGAAGCTGTTGAAGAAAGAGAAAGAGTTCACGAAGTTGCGTGACGAGCTGAGCCGGGAGCGGCGGGAGTTGCCCTGGGAAAAGGTGGAAAAGCCATATACCTTCCAAGGGCCAAAGGGAAAAGAGACACTGGCTGAACTTTTTGATGGACGCGGCCAGCTGATTGTCTATCACTTCATGCTGGGACCGGGATGGAAAGAGGGCTGCCCGAGTTGTTCCTTCCTCGCGGATCATTTCAATCCGTCCGTGGTGCATCTGGCGCAGCGCGACGTGACGTTCGTGGCCGTGTCCCGGGCGCCGCTTCCGGAGATTGAGGTGTTTAAGAAGCGCATGGGATGGGGGTTCAAGTGGGTCTCATCGTCCAGGGGCGATTTCAATTTCGACTATCATGTTTCATTCACGAAAGACCAACTGGCGAAGGGCGACACTTTCTACAACTTTGAAATGCAGAACAAGTTTGGCGGTGAAGAGCGTCCGGGCGCTAGCGTGTTCTACAAGGATGCCGGTGGTGAAATTTTTCACACCTACTCCACGTATTCACGAGGTCTGGATATTCTGATTGGGGCGTATAACTTCCTGGACCTGACGCCAAAGGGCCGGGACGAAGAAGGATTGCCGCACGGGATGGCGTGGGTTCGGCATCACGATCGTTATCAATGAGGCGGTTTGAAGTATGAATGGTCTTACAGGGGCGTAAAAAACCAAAGCATAAATAGGAGAAAACATGGGAGACGTAACGCACGAGCAAGCGAATTTGATGTTGAAATTGTACGATTTGCGGCGAGAACCGAAGTTGCGAGAGGCGCGTGACTGGTTTGCAGCAAACTTTCACGTGAAGAATGCCGAGGACGTGATGCGGCTCTGTCCTTTCGGAAGCAAAGAAAACACCTACATGCGCATGGTAGCCGGCTACTGGGAAATGGTGGCGGGCATCGTGAACCGCGGGTTGATCGAGGAGGACATGTTCTTCGAAGGCACCGGCGAGCAGTGGGGCGTGTGGCAGCAGCTGAAGCCGATAGCCGGGGACTTCCGGAAGACCTTCAGCAATCCGAAATTTCTCGCGGCGCTCGAAGAGCAGGCAAAGCGTTTTGAAGCGTGGCAAGAGAAGCGGGCACCCGGTTCGATTGAGGCGATGCGCAAATTCCGGGAGCAGATCGCAAAGCAGATGAGCGAACGAACGACACAGGCTGCGGTCGCGTAACGTAGCCGTTTCGGTTGGCCGCGAAAAAGCCCCGAGCGTCCATCAGGCCTCGGGGCTTTTTGTATTCAGCGCCGAGCGTGCGCTAGGGAAGCTCGTTGGTGGCGACGCCGTTGTGGCGAGCTTCGTCTTCGAGGGCGGCGATTCTGTCGAGTGTATCGTGCCGCTTCGTCTGAAGCTGCTGTAATTGCTCTTTCCAGTCGCCGATTCGATTCCCGCCGTAGTGCAACGGCTCGTTGAGCGTCTTGCCATCGAGCGCGGCTTGCAATTCCGCAATCGTCTTATCGAGAGGCGGTATCTGCGCCTGCAGCTTTGCGATCTGATCGTGATACCACTTCGCGTCTTTCTTGCTTTTTGCTTTTGCTGGTGCCGCTGAACCGGAATTCGAATTCTGCTGAGTGGGGCCCGGTGTATCGTTCGGTTGGGTGTGCGATCCGCCGAGATTGTCGTTCGTCCAGACTTTTTTCTGCGGCGTCTGTTGCTGCGATTGCGCCGGTGTGGGCGTTTGAGTTGGTGCGGAAGTGGTTTGCCCGCGAGTGGTGGAGGTTGCGCCTAATGTGAACAGCAGCGCCGCAAGGGCGGCGAACGACAACCGTGCAAGGAATGGCGTGGCCATAATGCCTCCCACGAGGCCGCAAGTCTTCTAACTATTAGGCGCTTTGGATCGAATCGAGGCTATCGGATTGAACCCGACTGGCGCGGAAAAGTTACGGGTCAGCAGTAAGGGACTTGCCGCTGGCAAGCTCGCTTTGCACGAGGGCCAGGGCTTCCTTCGGCGGGCCGATGCGGCGATAGCGCGAGACTTCAATCCACTGATGCTGATCAAAAGTGAAAAGAAACTTTCTCGCGGTGTAGTCGTATTGATAGCGAGTGGGGAGCCAAACGCCCGGAGCGACTTCGGATTGATCGAAAGCGAAAACGCCGCCACGATAGAGCTTCCCGAGTATGCCCCCGCCGAACGAGATATCGCGAGTCACGTGGGCCTCGGCCCGGACGATCTGAGTCGCCGTGTGATCCACCCAGACTTTTGCGGTAACACGCGTGATTGCTTCCTGGAGCGTAGAGTGCGGGTGGAATTCAGGATTGGGATCCAACTGAATAACGTCGCACAGATGGCCGCTGATCGTCTCCTGCCCGATCCATTTTCGCAGCAGGCCTTCTTTCATGCTGTTGATCAATTCGGCGCGATCTTTTTTCTTCTTCTCGAATTTGGCGTAGGCAGTCTTGGCACGTGAATCGTTGGGTTTCAGGGCGAGTTCGAGCGTCTGTTCCCAAAGCTGAAGCTGCTTGCGGTATTCCGCCGGGTCGGCCGGCTTTCCGCGGTCGCTGTCCAGTATTTTCATGGTGCCTGTGCCGGTTGGAACGATGCGATAGGTACGGTCTTCGAGAACCTTCGGCGTCATACCGGCTGTTTGATCCACTTGGCGCTCAATGCGTTCGTACTCGTCGAGAAACTGTTCGTTCCGGTGCTGGTTGGCGATGAGTTTATCGGCGCGAGCCTGGAGTTCGGCGTCGGACGGAGGTTGGGGCTGTTGGGCAGGTGGAGCAAAGCCCGGCGAAAGCATCGGTAGCGCCAGCGCGGTGGCGAAGACGGCGATGGCAAGGAAGTTGGGCATCGAGTAGGCCAATTCCGTTTGGATTGCGGGCTGGCAGCCGAGTTGCAGGTCTATTGTAACCGCAATTTTGTTTATGCAACTGGCCGAAGAACAGTTTTGGGATTGTTTTTGGCGGGGCGCCGAACTTTTTGGCCCCGTCTGCCGTCTATAATGGATAGAGTGAGCGAACCTTCCCGATTCACGCAAGTCCAGCGGGCCGCGGTGGCTCTGCAGGAGACTTTTCGCATCGCGCTCGATACGTTGCGCTCGCACAAGCTGCGGACATTTCTTACATTGCTGGGGGTGATCCTGGCGGTAACGACGCTCGTAGCCGTGATATCCGTGCTGAATGGGCTCAACGTATACGTTTCCGACAAAGTGGCCAACCTGGGCGCGAACGCGCTCGTCGTCGACAAAATAGGCATCGTCACCAATCTCGATCAGTGGACTAAAGCGCGGAAACGGCCGCCGCTCGATATGTCCGACTACGAAGCTCTGCGGGACGGCATGAAGTTGGCGGCGGCCGTCGCTGCGGAGCAGAACAATGTGGCGGATGTGCGCTACGGGAACGGACTGAGCGAAGACGTCACGATCCTTGGCACCACCCCTGCTTTTGCGGACATTCGCCAGATCGAAGTGGCGACTGGGCGGCTGTTGACGCAGGCGGACGAAGACCATGCGGCAAACGTTTGCGTGATTGGAATGGACGTGGTGAGCAAGCTGATGCCGGGAGTGGACCCGCTCGGCAAAGAAATTCGCGCCGGCCAAGGGCAATACCAGATTGTCGGCGTGGCTAAGCCGAAGGGGACAGTGCTCGGCCAGCCGCAAGACAACTTCGTGATGATTCCGCTGCGAACGTATCGCTCCGTGTGGCTGCAGAAGGGCGATTCGGTGACGATGTTCGTACAGGCGCGCGGGCCGGAGTGGATGTCCGCCGCTGAAGACGAAGCGCGGGTGATCATCCGGACTCGCCGCCACCTGCGCTACGAGGAGGACGACAATTTTGCGGTGATCATGCCGGACTCGATCACGGGAATCTGGAACCGGATCACGGGAAACGCATTTGGAATCGCGATCTGGGTCACCTCCGTGTTTCTCGTTGTAGGGGGCATTGTGATCATGAACATCATGTTGGCGAGCGTGACGGAGCGGACGCGAGAAATCGGATTGCGCAAATCGCTGGGAGCGCGCCGCGGGCAGATCGTGATGCAATTCCTGGTGGAATCATCGATGCTGGCGACGCTGGGGGGCGCAATCGGCGTGATTCTTGCACTGGCAATCGCTGCGATTGTGCGTGTGGCAAGTCCTGTGCCGATTTCGACGCCGCTGTATGCAGTTTCGATCGCGCTGGCGCTCTCGACGGGCGTGGGATTGTTTTTTGGAATTTATCCGGCGATGCGCGCTTCGAAGCTGGATCCGATTGAAGCGTTGCGGGCGGAGAACTGAAATGATTCCTGTGCGGCAGGATTTTCGCGAAAATCTCGGCCTTGCGTTCGACACAATCCGAACGCACAAGCTGCGGAGTTTTCTCGCCGTGCTGGGCGTATTGATCGGTGTGGCGCTGATCATTCTTGTGGTCGGCCTCGTACAGGGATTTCGGACGTCGATTTCGGAGGAGATTGCATCCGAGGGCCTGGACACGGCGTGGGTGGCGCGTTTTACACAAGGCCCGGGACTCAACGGGCGCCGGCCAAAGGAAGAGCGCGAGCGCAAACCGTTGACGTTTGCGGACGCGCAAGCCGTGATGACGCAATGCCCTGCCGTGAAGCAGACAGCGATTTCCGTTTTCGAGTGGACGCAGCCGCACACAGTGCGTTATCAGAGCAACCAGGTTGCGGGCGGCGAGTTTCGCGGTACGTTTCCGGCGTACCTCGAGGTGTATTCGAACGCAAACATCAAAGCAGGGCGATTTTTCACCGAAACTGAAAACGAGCATCGCGACAGTGTAGTTGTGCTTGGTGAAAACATCGCTACGGCGCTCTTCGGAAAAGTGGATTTGGCGCTCGATAAACAGGTGCTCGTGGACGGTGTGAATTTCCGTGTGATTGGCGTGCTGGAAAAGCCGGTAGGGCTTTTTGGAACATCGGATGAAGACCGGCGTGTAGTTATGCCCTATTACACGTTTTTCAAAATCTACCCTGCGAGCTTTGAGCTGGCGATGCGAATTCTGGCCTATCCCGGAAAACTTGATCTCGCAGTGGACCAGATTCGCGAGGTGCTGCGGCGTCGCCGAAATGTTCCGTACGACAAGCCCGATAGTTTTGCGATACAGACCAACGTCGAGATGGTGAAGCAGTTCAACGACATCATCGGCGGCGTGGTGCTGGTGATTGTGGTGCTGAGCTCGATCGGGCTGCTGATTGGCGGGATGGGCGTGATGAATATCATGCTCGTCTCAGTGACGGAGCGCACGCGCGAGATCGGTGTGCGAAAAGCGATCGGCGCGCGGAGCCGCGACATCACGTGGCAATTCTTATTTGAAGCGATGACGCTGACGGGTACCGGCGGGCTGATTGGAATCATTGTTGGCAGCGCGATCGTAATGTTGATTCCGGTAGTGAGTTCTCTGAAAGCGATTGTGCCGCTTTGGGCGGTGATCGTGGGATTCACGGTATCTGTAGGAATCGGGTTGATATTCGGCGTGTGGCCGGCGACAAAGGCCGCGAAATTGAATCCGGTGGAAGCTCTTCGCTACGAATAGGATTACGAATCGCAATCGATTCTGAAGCGGGTGCGATTATCTGGGAGCGGGCGCGCCAGGGTCGATCGTTACAGTGCTTTTGGGATCCAGTTGAGATTTCCCGTCTGGTCCGAATGCGTAGGGAAAACCGTCTGGATCGAGTGGAACACCTTTTATCATCGCCGCGTCGACCAGGTCGCGCGTAGATTCAGGGTAATGTCCGAAACGTGCGCGATAGTCTTGCGCGAGTTGATCGAGCTGCATTTCATCCGACTGAGCCTTCAGGCCCTTTAATGCTTCAAGCGCGCGCTTCTTAATCTGCTCATCCTGGGTTGTCTCATAGACCTCCGACCAGATCATGCGCGACGTGTCGAGGACGCCGCCCCTCGAGGCGATGCGCGCGGCCAAAACTTTGAAGAGTTGCGATGCGCCGGGAATCTTGCTGGTCGCAACGTAGGCCGCAGCAGCCTTGTCGTAATCCTTGAGTTTCATGTAATAGATAAACCCGAGATCGGCGGAGAGTTGCGTGCTATTCGGATTTGCGGCAACGCCCTTCTTGACCAAAGTAACGGCAAGATCGGGCCTGCCAGCGCCGCCCTGCTTTTCGGATAGAAAAAAAGCGCCAAAGTGATAGGCGGGGATGAGATTCGGGTCGAGAGTGGTAGCGACGTCGAGCAGGGGAGCCAGCAAATGGAAGTCGCGATCGGAAGTGGGCAGCTTGGCGCCATAATATTGGACAGCGCGCGTCCAGTAGATATCGCCAAGCAGCGCGTCGTAGCCCAAGCTCAGTTTTTTGAGCAGCGGGCCTGATTGAACGAGCAGCTCGTCACCTTGCTTTTCGAGAGCACCGCGCGAGGAATCGATTCTCTGTTGCAGCGCCACAACCGCGACGAGCAACAGGGGAACGACAATCGCTGCAAGCCAGGCGAGCGGATTTCGATGGCGTTCGCTCACTTCAGATTCTTCCCGGAAAATACGGCCGCTGCTGCAACGAGGAGAATCGCGGAATAGAGCAATGCGTAAAGAGTATTCTGCGCGATGAGCTGAGTAGGAATCGCAAAACCATGGGAGGCTTGGCCGATTACATCGAAATTGTGGAAGTTGGGCAGCACGTAGTAGAGAACGCGGGTGATAGCTTTGACGACGGGGCTTTGTGTCACCATGCCGATATTCAGGAAATCGGTTGAAAACATTCCCGCGAGATAAATTCCGATGGTGAAGAGCGTGGATAGCATGGGCGTGGAGAAGCACGAGAAAAAAAGTGCCAGCGCCGTGACGATCGCTAATTTCAGAAGGATGAAATAGACCGCCACGAGTATGTACACGTCCGACCGGGCAAACGAGCGGTTCACATAAAAGAGAGCTACGGCCACGCCGATGGTCATGAAACAGGTGTTCACGAACAGCGTGAGCAGCAAGCCCGCGTATTTTCCGACGATGAATTGCCAGCGGCGGACCGGCTTCGCGAGCAGGCTGTAGAGTGTGCGCTTCTCCATTTCTTTGTAAATCAGGCCGACTCCGATGAAGATCGCCATTACCAGCCCGAACGCAGAAATCGCTGAAAGTCCCAGATTTGCGATCACAAGGCTGTCGATCCCGATGGAGATTTGCCCTACCAGAATCGCCGCGCCGATCATCAGGAACGCAAAGAAGACCAAGTTGTAGAGAACGCGATCGCGAACCGCTTCGCGGAACGTATTGACGGCGACGACTCCGGGTATCGCACTCATCGAGCCACAACCTCCACTGCGTGAGAAGCTGCTTTCTCGCGGTTCACCATGCGGAAGAAATATTCTTCCAGCGATGGTCGAACGGGTTGCACGGAAAGGATGCGCGCATCGCACTCGCGCAGTTTTTCGAGCGTGGCGTAAAGGTCCGCTTCGGGAACTTCGGCGCGATAGTGCGCCCCGGCCTTTGTCGTGAAGGCTGCAAGCGCCGGAGGCAAGGCGCGGCCATCCTTCAGTTCGAAGAGAATATCCATCGCGACAACATCCATTGAAACAATTTCGCCTGGAGCACCCACGCCCTGCAATTTTCCGTCAACCAGCACCGCGACTCGATCGCAGAGCATTTCGGCGTCGGAAAGAATGTGAGTGGAGAAAAACACGGTGCAGCCCTGGTTCTTGAGGTTGAGGATAATGTCGCGGACTTCACGGCGGCCGATGGGATCGAGGCCGGACATGGGCTCGTCCAAGAAGACGACTTTGGGATCGTGCAAGATTGCCTGTGCGATTCCCGCGCGCTGGAGCATACCTTTGGAGAATTTTCGCAGCTGAACGTCGGCCGCCGTGGTGAGGCCGACGAGCTCGAGAAATCGGGCCACGCGCTCGCGGCGGTCGGCGGCAGCGAAGCCGAAAAACCGAGCGTAATAATCGAGGAGTTCGCGCGCCGTCAGATAGTCATAGAAATAGGGCTGCTCGGGAAGATAGCCGATTTCGCGGTGCATGGCGACGTCGTCGATCGATTTGCCCCGTATACGCGCTGTTCCAGCCGTTGGAAAAATCAGCCCCATGAGCAACTTTAGGGTGGTGGTTTTTCCGGCGCCGTTTGGACCTAGAAAACCGAAGATTTCGCCGTCTTCGACGCGCAGAGAAAGATTGTCGAGCGACCGGCGCATGCGCTTGCGCCAGAACCCTAAGGCATAGTCTTTCGTCAAACCGTCGATTTCGATTGCCGCGGTAGCCATCGTCGTTATTATTATTTTTTTTTAGATGATTAGCTCGTGTCAATCGTGGCCTGTTGCTTCCTATGACACAGGCTATCGTGGCCTGACGGATTCAGGAAACAGCGGCGTGATTGACAATCGCCAGGTGGCTGCGTAGGCTCGGCCAAGCGGAAGCTAGCCTCATGATTGGCCAGACCCTCTCGCATTACCTGATTACGTCGGAACTCGGCCGCGGTGGAATGGGTGTGGTGTACCGCGCGCGCGACCAACTTCTGAATCGCGATGTGGCGTTGAAGTTGATGCTCGACAATGTGGTTAATCAGCGCGATCGCCGCGCCCGCGTATTGGCTGACGCACGCGCAGCTTCCGCTCTGAATCATCCCGGCATTACGACGATCTACGACGTGGTTGAGTCCGGTGAGCATCTTTTTATCGTGATGGAGTTAGTTGAGGGCCAGACTCTTCGAGCGCGACTTTCCTCGGCCGGACCGTTGGACGCTCGTGAGCTCGCGCGATCGGTGGCGCAGATCGCTGAAGCGCTCGATGCGGCGCACTCACACGGAGTGGTTCACGGCGATATCAAGCCCGAAAATATCGTGCTACAGGCCACGGCCGTTCCTAAGCTCTTTGATTTCGGAATTGCGCGGCAAATGGCCGCCGAGACTGTGACGCTGACGCGCTCGAATCAGAAAGCGAATGAAACG
>DATNKB010000272.1:0-17553 GCA_035603595.1 Candidatus Dormiibacterota bacterium | reverse complement strand
TCGAGCAGTTCAAAAACGGGATCAGTTGAGGATTCCAAGTGTCTCTCCCCAGTTGCGCTGCGAATGTCCATTTTGCCGGTAGGTGTTCCTGCTGCTGGATTCATGCCTGCTCCTTGTTCACTCGACTAGCCTAACCTGCCCGTCGCATATCGCTTCGCTTGTCTTCAAACTTTGCGCGAGCGCGAGGACGGAGGCACAGCCTTAACTCTCGGCTTAACCGCCTCGCCGTTCTCGGCAACATCTGTTTCCGGCGGGCCAGTTTGTCGTGCAAGTACTTTCTCGGCGATCACTCTTGGAACCTGTTCGAAATGCGTGGCGGCTCTTTTCATGATGGAGGCTCCTCAGCCGCCAACAACGTATCAAGCTGGTTTCAATACGGGGAGACTCTTTAAGGAATTCTCGCTGAGGGCAATGCGTGGTTTTGCGTTACTGACAGGGCGTATAGCGAACCGATAGACGCGTTGTGTGTCTATCGTTACTTTTACGCTACGTACCCCAAGACCGCGTTACTGTGACTATAAGCCAAGCGTTTAAAAATCCTATTGACACGATTAAATTCTAGAAGATATGATACAGCTGCGTTAGTGATACGTTAGGAGGTACGTTATGAGTGCGGCTCGTGTACCAGCACACTTCAAAACCGTGGCGCAACTGGACGTTCCTCATTCGCGGAACGGAAAGCACAAGAAGATTGTGTCGATGATTCTTCGGGATCTCGAACAACTCAAGGACGGAGCAGCGATTCGAGTGCCCCTTTCAGACCTTGGGGACTCGAAGGAAAATGTTCGGTCTGCCCTGAACCGAGCAACGCGGAAGATCAAACTGAATGTGGCGACCGCGACGGACGACGATTTCCTCTATATCTGGAACGTGATAAACGCTTGACCCGGAGGCGGGCTCGAACACGGGGCCCCGTGCAGTGAGACCCCTAAACCCGCTGCCATAACCCGTATCTCCAATTACGTCAGTGACAAAGTGCCTACAGTCTCGCTTCGAACCAACGTGCATGGACTCTAGGGGGAGCTCGTCCGCTCTGGACCAAGCTCCACGTCGCTACGGTAAGCACGCGCCCGCCCATACACGCTTGCACTGATTGTCGGTTTGAAATTAGGGAATTAAGTTCTCGGACGCCGGAACTGTGTTGACTTCCCATGCGCAGGGGTGGGTCAAGCCTTCTAAGTCCTCCGCTTTCGGATTTTCGCCGACAAATTGAAACGGGCCGCAATGCTGAAACAGGAGGTCTCATCACATGAATATCCCCTGGGACATTTTGGTCGCTTCTTCTGATTTGGAGGGACGAAGGGCGTTGTCGAATATTCTGGGCAAGCTCGGCGTGGATCCGCTTACCAGTTCAACCGTTCGGGAGTGCAAAGAACTCATCGCATCGGAAAGGGTGGGGCTAATCTTCTGCGACCGGCTACTCGCTGACGGGAATTGTCATGATTTATTGAACGCGTCCCGAGGCGGACGAACTAAAGCTAGAGTAGTGGTGATGTCCTCGACCGCTGACTGGGACGAGTTTCTGGAAGCGATGCGGCTGGGCGCATTCGACGTAATCGCCAGCCCCTGTCGCGCGACCGATGTGGAATGGATGATCATTCAAGCGTTGCGCTACGAGCGGACCGAGGCAAGGCTGGCAATGAAGCCCCAGGCAACCGCTGCTAGTTCCTCGCAGAATGCAGCTTAACCGCTCGCCGCGCAGATATTCAGGAGCGCGTCGGGGAACGGAGTTGAGAGCGAGTGAGCGATTTGAAACGTCGGGATTTTATCGGTGGGGCTGCGGCTTCTTTGCTGGCGATGTCCCGGTTCCCTGAAAACCTTCGAGAACGAGGTGCTAACGTGAGCGAGTCAGTTCCCTATCGTCCTCTGGGGAGCACCGGAGAAAAGGTGTCCTGTATCGGTCTCGGCGGATATCACCTGGGCCAACCGCATTTGGAAGAGGCGGACGCGATCAAGCTGTTTCACGCCGCCGTCGATCGAGGCATCAATTTTTCCGATAATTCGTGGGACTACAATCAAGGTGAGAGCGAGCGGCGCGTGGGTAAAGCGCTAAAAGGCTATCGGGATCGTGTCTTCGTGATGACAAAGTTCGACGGGCGTACGAAAGGCTCGGCCCTTCAACAGCTCGATGAATCCTTGCAACGGCTGCAGGTGGATCACGTGGACCTGTGGCAATTTCACGAAAACATCCGGCTGGAAGATCCGGATCGTTTTTTTGCGGAAGGCGGCGCCGTCGAAGCTATGCTGGGAGCGAAGCAGGCCGGCAAAATCCGCTACATGGGATTTACCGGGCATAAGGATCCGAGCGTTCACCTCCGCATGCTGGAAATGGCCGAGAAGCACAATTTTCGATTCGACACGGTGCAGATGCCTCTCAACGTGATGGATGCTCATTTTCGTAGCTTCGGCGCCAAAGTCGTTCCGGTGTTGGTCTCGAAGAAAATTGCGGTGCTGGGAATGAAATCGATGGGGGACAAGAATATCCTGAAAAGCAAAACGGTGACGCCTCTCGAATGCCTTCAATATGCCCTGAGCCTGCCGACTTCCGTCGTGATTACCGGTATCGATAGCATGCCTATTCTCGACCAGGCCTTCGAAGCTGCCAGGACCTACGACCAGCTCACAAAAGCTGATATCGCGGCGATTTTGAACAAAACCGCACCTGTCGCAATGGACGGAAAATACGAACCGTTCAAGACGACTCCGATGTTCGACTCGACAGCCGCACACCCCGAGTGGCTCGGCTACAACCCGCAGGCTTGAGCGTTGAGAAGGCTTCCAGGCGGCATCTAAACAGATTAATTAGCAAAAGCCACAACCAGCGGGCGATACGGCATTTCTTGTTCGTTCAGGCGACCCCGAACCGCGTGCGTATAGTTTCGGATAGCGCAACTCGGCACTACGTAAATCTTTCCTTTTGCTATAAATATGGCCATGCTTATGCGTTCACTCCTACGCCACAAGTGGCCTGTTTTTATGGGCTTGCACCGATTTTAACATGGAAGCGGACGTGCACTGCAATTCGCGGACACAGAGCGGATAAAGATAGGTAGTGGACGACAGGAGTACGACGGATGAACGCCAAGCCCAGCGACGAAGCGCAGCAATCACTCTCCAAGTGGCAAGAACGAATCCAGGCACTGCATAACGTTCCTCCTCTTTTTCGGATGGTGTGGGAATCGGCGCCGAAACCAGTAGGCGCCAATGTTGCCTGCCGGATCATGGCGGGGCTTGTACCTCTCGCGATGTTGCGAGTGACACAGGCAGTGATCGACGCGCTTTACGGTTTGAAATCCCACGGCACGGCGTTGCCGGGTTACTTCTGGTGGTTGATTGCGCTGGAATTTGCCTTGGCGGGCGTGGCGACAGTGTTGGCCCGCGTGATCGACTTCTGCGATAGCGTGATCGCCGACAAATTTACGCGGCATATTGGCACAAGAATCATGGAGCACGCGTCGAGCCTTGATCTCACTCGCTTCGAAGATCCAGTTTTCTGCGACAAGATGGAACGGGCGCGACTGCAGGCCAATGACCGCGTGCTGACGATTCAGATGGCTGGCCGCCTGATTCAAGAGATAATGACCACTGTCAGCTTGGCCGCCGGCATTCTTTTCTATTCACCGTGGCTCCTCGTCTTCCTTTTTGCTTGCGTCGTGCCAGCCTTTCTCGGCCAAACCCACTTCGCCTTCCTTGGCTACTCGCTGACTTATGATCAGAGCACGAAGCGGCGAAAGATGGAGTATTTGCGCATATTGGGCGGAAGCAAAGAAAGCGCCAAAGAATTGAAGCTTTTCCGGCTAGCTCCTTTCCTCGTGGAACGATACAAAAGGATCTCCGACGAACTTCATGGCCAAAACGTCGATTTGGCAAAGCGGAAACTTCTTTACGGTTCGATTCTGACTTCGCTCGGCACCCTTGGTTACTACGGAACTTACGCCTATGTGGTGTACGGAGCAGTGGTCGGAACGCTTAGCCTGGCGAAGATGATCTTCCTGGCGGGCGCGATAGCCGGTGCCAGCACAAATATTCAGGCGCTCTTCTCCACGTTCTCCGGCATCGCGGACCAGGCTTTGTTCATGACTGACCTGCTGGACTTCTTCGCTGTGAAGCCGAGAATTGCGGCAAGGTCTGGAGCCATTTTGGCGCCACGTCCGATTCGGCGCGGAATCGAATTTCGGAATGTTTCCTTCGCTTATCCCGGAAATCCCAGACCGGTCTTGCGCGGCATTAATCTCATGATCCAGCCCCATGAGCGGATTGCGCTCGTCGGAGAAAACGGGCAGGGAAAAACGACGCTCGCCAAGCTTCTCACCCGGCTGTATGACCCAACGGAAGGAGAGATTCTTCTCGATGGCGTCGATCTTCGCGATTATGACCTGGACTCTCTGTGGAACGAGATCGGAGCGATCTTCCAGGATTTCATGCGCTATGACATGACGGCCGCGGAAAACATTGGTATGGGGCGGATTGAAGCGGCGAGCAATATTTTCCAGATTCGCGCGGCCGCAATGAAGAGCTATGCGGAAAATCTGATTCGAAAACTGCCGAAAGGCTACGACCAGCTCCTGGGATGCCGTTTCGAAGGTGGCATGGAGCTCTCCGGCGGCGAGTGGCAAAAAATAGCGATTGCTCGCGCGCATTTGCGCGATGCGCAAATATTGATTTTGGACGAGCCGACGGCCGCGCTCGACGCACGCTCTGAGAGCGAAGTGTTTCAACATTTCTCCGAGCTGGCGCAGGGGAAAATGACGTTCCTGATCTCTCACCGCTTCTCTACTGTTCGTATGGCAGATCGCATTCTCGTTCTGGAAAACGGCAGGATTGCTGAGCAAGGACCACACGACCGGCTCGTCAAGAGTGGCGGGCGGTACGCAGAGATGTTTGAACTTCAAGCTGCTGGCTATCGCTGAGAGCGATCCGAACTAAAATGGCGACCACATATCACACTCCGTCCGATCTTCGGCTAATCCTTCCGGCGCCGAGCAGTCCATCGAATGGCTCGGAAGGTGATGCCGTGGCAACTCGTCCCAGACCGACCGCGGTCGAGGCAGCAACTATTCCTGAAAGGCCGCGGATCACAATCGATGTGTCGGGCTGGAAGCTCGTAGATCGCCGCGATTCGCGAATTTCGCTGGAAGCGAAGAGGAAGGCGATCGCCGCGCGCATCGATGCCGCAGCTGGCATGCTTAAGAAGGTCACTTCAACGGGGGTCTGCCTTACTGGAGACGCGCGAATATTGTCGGGGGCGCTCTCGGATATCCAGTTGGCGCTTCTGGAATCCAAAGCTGCCATCCAGGTGGCACCCAAACTCCCCCATGTGGAGCGCCCGGACGAAAAGCCGGCTATTCCGCGTTCTTACGCGCTCGCGGCGAGTTTCCTCCATGCCAGTCAGTATGCTTTCGACGAGACCAGCTTTGCGGAATTTGCCATTGAAGTCCAAGAGGCCGTCGCGCTCGAGATGTTCGAAGTATGGAATTTGAGAGCGTTTCTGGAACTCGCGATTCTCGAGCAGATCTCAAATGCCCTTCCAGGCATTTCGCTCGATAAGCAGGGTGAACGGGCTGACCCCGAGGGCGTGAGCGAGCCGCAAGAAAGCGCGCCGTCTGCGTTCGCTTCACTTGTGCTTTCCCTTCAAGAAGTTTCCGAATTGAACTGGAAAATGTTCTTTGAAGCGATCTCGCAGACGGAACAGATTCTCCACTCCGATCCCCAGGGCGTGTATGAGCGGATGGATTTCGAGACCCGGGAAGCATACCGGGCCGTCGTAACGGAGCTCGCCAAGCGCTCTCAGTCGACCGAGCCGGAAGTTGCAAGAAAAGCAATCGCGTTAGCGCAGAGCGCCTCGAAAGAAAAACTTCGCAATAACGGCGCCAGCGATCGAAGAACGCATGTCGGTTACTACCTGATGGACAAGGGTCGAACCGAATTGAAGACTTCGATCGGATATCGGCCCCCGGTAAGCACGCGAATTCGAGAGAGGGTATTGAGGTCGCCTGATTACTTCTACTTGATTGGAATCGAAGTCGTCACATTAAGTGCCATTGTCGCCCTGCTGGCTTTGTCGCACGCCAGCACTCCTGGTGTTCTGGCTGTCGCGCTATTTCTTGTGCCGGCGGTGGAATGCGCTGTAGCAACCATGAATCTGCTGGCGGCAGCGCTATTCAAGCCAAAGCGCCTTTCGAGACTCGATTTCTCGCGAGGAATACCAAAGGAGTGCGCCACCGTTGTGGCAGTTCCCACCTTGCTATCGAGCGCGGAGCAGGTGCGGCACGCGGTGCGCGGGCTGGAGATCCGGTTTTTGGCGAATCGCGACGCCAACCTTCATTTCGCCTTGCTCACGGATTTGCCCGATTCCACGCAACAGTTCGACGAAAAGGGCGCCGGACTGGACGCTTTGTGTTCAGACCTTATCGAGGAGCTGAATCGAAAATACGCGCATGAGCTGAAGGGAAACTTTTCGCATTTTCACCGTCATCGAACTTATAACGCCTGCGAAGGCGTCTGGATGGGTTGGGAACGTAAACGCGGCAAACTGCTCGAGTTTAATCGCTTTTTGCTGAATGAAAGGGATGCATTTCCGGTAAAAGCCGGAAATTGGGCGGCGCTCAAGAACATCCGTTACGTTATCACTCTGGATCTCGATACTCAGCTACCTCGCGACGCCGCGCGTCGACTGGTCGGGACGCTGGCGCATCCGCTGAACCAGGCCGTTGTCGACGCTGCGACCAACACCGTAGCCGAAGGCTACGGCATCCTGCAGCCGCGGGTCGACATCAGTGTGCGCTCGGCGAGGCGGTCACGTTTCGCTTCGTTTCTCTCGGGCGATACCGGGTACGACATGTACACCCGGGCTGTATCGGATGTGTACCAGGATCTGTTTGGCGCGGGGATTTTTACCGGCAAGGGGATTTACGAGGTCCGGACCTTTCAGAAGGTGCTCGAGCACCGCTTTCCGAACAACGCGATTCTCAGCCACGACCTGATCGAAGGCGAGTACGCGCGCACGGGTCTGGTGTCCGATATCGAGGTTGTGGACGACTATCCGTCCCACCTGAGCGCTTTCACTCGAAGGAAACATCGCTGGATGCGCGGCGACTGGCAAATTGTTTTTGCATTGCTGCCGTTTGTCCGAAACTATTTCGGCGAAATCGTGCGCAATCCGCTGAGCCACGTATCTCGATGGAAGATCATCGACAACCTTCGTCGCAGCCTCACCGATTTTGCGATTTTTCTGCTTCTTCTCTGTGGCTGGTTTGCGGCGCCCCCTGCAAGCGTGTATTGCACGCTGGCTGCCCTCGGGATATTGGCGTTCCCCACATACTTCCAGTTCGTATTTTCGATCTTGACGGGCGGGAAGGCCCTGTTCACGAAGGCATTCTGGATCAATCTCTGTTCGGATTTCATCGGTGCGCACACGACGATCCTGTTCAGGATCGCTTTCTTGTGCCATCAGAGCCTGGTCGCCGTGGATGCCGTAGTCCGTACTTTGATTCGCATGAAATTTACACGCCGAAAACTGCTCGAATGGGAAACCGCCAGTGACGCAGAGCAAGATGAAAACGATGGCAAGCATCTTGTCGACGCTTACCTGAAGTGGACTCTGCCCCTGTCGCTGGCCATCTGCGCGACGATCGCCCTGGTGCAACCGTCGTCATTGCTGCCCGCATTGCCGTTCCTGCTGTTGTGGGGATCATCCAGCTGGATCTGTAAATGGCTCAACAAGCCACAGCGCGTGGGCGAAGTAACAGTCGGCGAAGAGGATAGTGCACTGGTCCGGAATGTCGCGCTGCGCACCTGGAGGTTCTTTCGCGAGTTTTGCAATCCGGAAGAAAATTGGCTGATTCCAGACATCGTACGCGAGAGTCCCTCGCTCGTAGCTCACCACGTTTCCCCAACGAACCTCGGGCTTCTGCTGAATTCCCGCCTGGCGGCGCAAGATCTTGGCTTTGCGACGCTGAAAGAGTTCATCCGAGATACAGAGAGAACACTCGCGGTGGCAGAGCGGCTGCCGAAATTCCGTGGCCATCTCTACAATTGGTACTCCACTCGGACGCTCAAACCTGTAGCACCGCTCTTCGTTTCGACCGTGGACAATGGCAATCTCCTTTGCTGCTTGTGGACACTCAAGCAAGGCTGCCTTGATGCCGTTAAACAGCCCTTGTTTCGCCCCAATCTGTGGCATGGAGTCCTCGATCACGTAGACCTTCTCATCGAAGTGCTTTCGGCCGAGAGGGATGGTACGGAGGCACTTTCCGCCGCTCACGTCCTGCGACAGCAGATTGTCGCGCTTGCCGGCCCTGATTTGACGCGGTTCGATCACCTGTCTGCGCTCGAAGTCGATGTGGCTGTTTTCATCCAGGCGCTGTCGAAATGCCAGCCGACAGATGAAGTTGCATCGTGGGCACGCGAGCTATCGTCTCGCGTGTCGAATCTGACGGAGATGGTTTGGGATTTTGCGCCCTGGCTGCATAGGAAATTGAAAAACGCTGACTCGACTCCAGACGACAAGCTGCTCGTAACCGAATTGAGTTTGGATTCGGCTCGGCTGGCGCATCGCCGAATTGCCGAGAGGCTCGACCTGGCTGCGACATCCGGAAACACCTCGGCAGAACGGGAGACTTCCGGTTCACTACTTCGTGAAGCCTTGGGAAATTCCGCCCGGGTTTGCGAGGAAACAACTAAGCGGCTTACTACGCTCGCGTCAAGCATCCAGTCGATGATCGACGAAATGCATTTCGGGTTCCTATACAACGACAAGAAGAAAATGCTTTCGATTGGTTACGATGCCGGCGAAGGCCTCCTTAGCAGGTGTCACTACGACCTGCTTCCCTCGGAAGCTCGGGCGGCGGTGTTCGGCGCAATCGCGAAAAGCGACATTCCGGAAGAGAGCTGGTTTGAATTGCGGCGCATGTATGCCAAGTTCGAGCGCGAGCCGGTGCTTCGATCCTGGACGGGCACGGCGTTCGAATACCTGATGCCCAACCTCTGGTTCAAAATGTATCCGGATACGGTACTCGATCACGGCGCAAGAGCGGCTATCCGCGCACAACAAAAATTCGCCCAGAAGAACCATGTGCCGTGGGGAATTTCTGAATGCTCGTGCAACGAAAACTTGCCCGACGGTCACTATCGCTACCACGCTTTCGGTGTGCCGGGCCTGGCGCTAAATCATGACGGCTCCCCGGATGAACTTGTCATCTCCCCTTATTCCACGTTTCTGGGAATGCTCGTCGATCGCACTCATGCCCTCGAAAATATTCGCAAGATGAAACACCTGGGATGGCTTTCGCGGTACGGTTTTTACGAGGCGGCTGACTTCACTCCGTCGCGAGTAAGCGATGGCAAGGGTCACGAAATCGTTTGCAACTGGATGGCGCATCACCAGGGTATGATTCTCGTGGCGGCAGCCAACGTTCTATGCGATTCCTCGATTCAGCGTCGCTTCCATGCCGAACCTTGTGTCGCAGCAACGGAACGAATTCTGCAGGAGAAACGACCGCGGGTGATCACAATCGAGGAGGACGCCGGCGCGATCCGCGAACAGCTTCCTGTTCCGAGGGGCGAATTCGGCGAAGCAATGCAGCACCCGGAATTTCGCGACCTCGTGCCCGGGCTCCCGTGAACAACCGCAGTTCGCGGTGGCAGTGCCAAGCTTGCGCCTTTTGCGCGGCCCTTCTTTTAGCATTCACTCCGATTGGCCTTTGCGCTGAAGCGGCCCAACAATCCTCTCAGTCCGCCCCCCAACAGCCCGCACTCGAAGAAACAGTTGTCGTTGATACAGCAGCCGCGGCGCATCCATTTCCGCATTATTGGGAGCAAATGTTCGGCTCGGGGAGGGCAATCCTAAGCCTCCGTGATTCTTACCGCCGCGACCTGCGCGACGTGAAAAGTGCTACCGACTTCAAGTACGTCAGATTCCACGCAATTTTCCACGACGAAGTCGGCGTATATGGAGAAGATTCGAGCGGCGCCCCGATCTACAATTTCTCCTATGTGGATCAAATTTACGACGGATTGCTGCAGAGCGGTGTTCGACCCTTCATAGAGCTGAGCTTCATGCCTCGCAAGCTGGCCGCTCAGGTGATTTACAATCCTTTCTGGTACCAACCGATCGTTTCGCCGCCTGCCAGCTATGAGAAGTGGGGCGAACTCGTCTCCCATTTCACGCGACACCTTATCGAGCGCTACGGAATCGACGAAGTTTCGCAGTGGTATTTTGAAGTCTGGAACGAACCGAATATCGACTTCTGGGCGGGCGATCCGAAAGAACAAACATACGACCACCTGTATGATGTGGCCGCCCAGTCGTTGAAGGCTGTGAATGCTCGTCTGCGAGTTGGCGGCCCAGCAACGGCGCAAGCGGCCTGGGTGGATCGCTTCATCCGCCACTGCGTCGAGAATCATGTGCCGGTGGATTTCGTCTCGACCCACGTATATGGAAACGATTCCTCGAAAGATGTCTTCGGTACGGACGAAACGATTCCCCGCACGCAAATGGTCTGTCGCGCCGTTCGAAAGGTGCACGATCAGGTGAAAGCGTCATCGCTTCCCTCGCTTCCGCTGATCTGGAGTGAATACAACGCAAGCTATAAGAATGAACCGGACGTAACCGATTCCGTTTTCATGGGGCCTTACCTTGCCGATACGATCAGGCAGTGCGACGGGCTCGTGGATATCCTTTCGTATTGGACGTTCTCAGATGTCTTCGAAGAACAAGGCGTAGTCAAACAGCCTTTTTATGGAGGCTACGGCTTGATCGCAGAGGATGGGCTTCCAAAACCGTCTTTCAATGCGTTCAAACTGCTGCACCGCTTGGGTGTTGAGCGGCTCGCGAACGATTCTCAATCAGCACTGGTAACCCGCAAAAGTGATGGCACGCTTGTGATGGCGGTTTGGAATCTTTTCCTGCCTGAAGAAAAGGGAATCGCAAAGACCGTCACGATAAAGTTCACCGGAAAATTGCCTCGGCACAGGGCCGTGATTTACCGTCTCGATTCTGCGAACGGCTGGTTGTTACCCACCTATGAGGCGATGGGCAGGCCAATCTACCCGACCCAGAAGCAAATTACGGAACTTCGGCGCGCGGCCGAACTTCCCAAACCCGAAACCAAGGTGTTGCAAGGCGGCGAACTCAGGCTAACCCTACCTGCACAAGCGTTAGCGCTGATCGAATTTCGCTAAATTGAAGCGCTATGGATTTCCGGCAGGCTTTTCAGGCTGATAGGCCTTGAATCCGGCGCGGTCCATCCCTCGCTGCGCCTCCGGATTTTTCATAAATGTCTTCCACACATACCCGCTACGCGCGTTTTCCGCCATAAGCATTGTGATCCCCGTATCGATGCCGACGACGTCTGTGTCGTACCAGTTCGTCAACGGATTAAACGCGTCTACAAATCCGTAGCGAGTCCACGCGCGCTGGCCATAACGATTCTTGATCGTCTGCAACACTCGAATCGTCGCTTGCGGAAGAAAAGGCAGTGATCCTCCCGTGGCGCATGGAACCACTGTGCCATCGATTGGGCCCGTAGCCGGCGGACCTCCCCAAATCACATACCCTCTTGCCGAGTCCGAAGCGGTGATGCCCCATAGATCGTCGCTGTAATCCGGAAATTGCGAAGCCAGATCGAGACAGAAACGGCGATGCACATCCGTGGCCGTGATGGAATTTTGATAGTAGTCGGTGTACTGGTCGCGCTTATTGCGAAAATCAAACCAGGCCTGCGAATATTGGTGCACGAACAGCGGAGCGAACGAACCAATGTAGCGGATCCCGTCATATTCAAACGTGATGCGCTTCCAGGCAGTCCACGTTTCCACCGGCAACGGATAGACCGAGGATCCCAGGCCCAGCAAATACATCATCATCATTTCGCTGTAATTGTCCCAGCGATATTGCAGAAAGCCGTTTTCCGGCGTCCAGCCGTGCGGGAGAATTCGCGTGTCTTCTGAAAGCCACGTCCAATCCACGCGATTGAAAATTTCCAACGCCAGCTGGCTGATCTCGGAATGTTGAAAATGCGCGCGGCACATCAGAATTCCGCAGAGCAGTATGGCGGTATCAACGGACGAAACTTCCGAGTCCCAAAGCCGTTCGCCACTATTAACGTTGGCCCAATGGTAGAAAAATCCCCGGTGACTTGGCAGTTTCTTCCACAGAAAACGCATCGTCGTCAGCGCCCGGTTCCGCGCTTCGTTATGCGACACATACCCTCGTTGGTCGCCAATGCAAAGCGCCGTCAGTCCAAATCCCGTTGACGCAATGCTCCCCAGGTCGCTTTTGTCTGGTTTATTGGCATTGCAACGGTCGCGGACGATACCAGTCTCGGGATTCGCCTGCTCCCAGAAGAAATGGAAGTTCGCATTTTCCATCTCTTCCAGCAGCGCTTCGTCCACTTGAAAGAAGGGGGAGGGGGTCGGAGCCGCGGCTTGTGGAGGCTCCTGTTTGCCTTTCTTTTGCGTACCGCTGACCATCGCCGAGCCTGCCCAAGGCAGCAAGGCGCCCGCCTTAGCCGCCTGTGCCAATAGTTCTCGGCGCGTAAAGCGCCTCCATTTCTCGTGCTCATGACGCATCCACAAATTATAGAGGCTCTGGCGATGCCGGTGAAGCGAGTCGTGCTTATCGAACATCAGTCACACCGTCTCGTTATCCGTTTTGCTAAGATTGCGGGAGGATGAGATCCATCCGCAATACCGGAAAGATTAGGGTCTGGCTCATTTCTCTCGCGGCCTTCGCTGTGATGCTCGCTGGCGTGCTTGGGGCGGTCGCGTGGCACTACATAAACAGGCCAATTTCACTCCGAGGCGCGGTTATTCAGCAGGACGAAGATCCTAAAAAGCAGTCGCCAATTATGGACGTTCAGATTGACGCGGACGGGAATGTAGCAAGTGCTCCGGTCAAATCAGACTTTTCCGGCTACTTTAAACTCACCTTGCGCCCCGGTGTGAAGCGCGGCCATCCGATCACAATCCATTTCCGTAATCCGGATTTCCAACCGTTCGATTGGAAGGGCGCCGTTGGCGACAAGGTCTACGTGATCCGGATGATCCCACTTCATCATGACGACGTGGAAGAAAAGCCCAATCAGCCTCAGACTGTAGTCTCCAATATTTTCGTACGCTATACCATCGAAACAACCGCATCTGTGAACATCGGGACTGGAGTGACCACATTTCAAATTACAAGTAATTCAAACGTTCCCTGTGATCACACTACGCCTTGTTCTCCGGACAACAAATGGAAGGCGGCCATTGGCGGGGCTTCGCTGGACGCCGGCCAGGGAAACGTATTCGAGAATGCGCGCGTTTCGTGTATCGCCGGCCCTTGCCCTTTCACAAAGATTGAATCCGACAATTTTTCTCATGGCGGCCGCGTCATCTCCGTGTCGGTGCGCGGCTGGGCTGATACGACCACTTTCCTGTTTCAAGCGGAAGTATTTCGTCAGGAAATCAGCGATATCGTTCGTGAATCTTATCCCGTGATCTTTGGCAGGGCCTTAAACTTCTCCTTGCCAGCCGCGGCCCAGGGTCCCACCCTCGAAGCCGAGATTGCCGGAACGAATATCATTTTCCCCCTGGGGCCCTCGCCGACTCTGAGTTGGGCAAACTGTAACGTAAAGGTCGGAAAGGATCAGTCCAAGAGCTATCGTTGCGAGCTTAAGCAAACCTACCGATTCAGGTAGGGAGAGCTTTTGCGGGTCGGGGCACCGGCACTGTTGGTCATCACTCGTTCAAGTTGGCGTAAGTCGATATCGCAGAGAGCTTTAGTGCCTTTCAATGACACTCAATCCCGCTTATTCTAGGGGGTAGGTGAGCCATGAATCTTAGGTTCTGGCGCGTCCGCCCGCTATCGTGGCTGCTGGCCACCGTTTTAGTCATCGCAATTCCTCCTGGCAGCGCGGTCGAAAGTTCGCCCCGTGAGCACTCTTCACAATCAAACACGGAGGACTTCCAATCCTTGGCCGATCTGCTGCAGTACATTTCTGTCGATTGGGATCGTTTGACACGTTCGCTCGCCAGCTGCGCGACTTATCCGGATAGCAAGGTAAAAGGAGAGCAAATCCTCTATCTTCCCGCTGATGCCCCCGTGCCGGGCTCGCTGGACCTAATACGTACGAAGTGTGCAGTTCGAATCGAGCATCTGCCCGCGAAGATGCAGATTTCAGAAATCCGCAAGCACGGACTTCTTTATCTGGAGCATCCATACGTGGTGCCCGGCGGGCAATTTAACGAAATGTACGGCTGGGACAGCTATTTCATCATCCGCGGTTTGCTTCGCGATAATCGCACCGAATTAGCGAAGGGGATGGTCGAAAACTTTTTCTATGAGATCGAGCACTATGGCGGAGTGCTCAATGCAAACCGGACCTACTACCTCGGCCGCTCTCAACCCCCATTCCTCACGTCCATGATACTCGCCGTTTACCAATCGGATCAGGCCCCTGGGGAAAGCAAACTTACGTGGCTTCGCCGGGCCTATCAGTATGCGGTCACAGACTATTCGCAATGGACTCACGCGCCACATCTCGCGGGCGACACCGGCCTGTCCCGCTATTACGATGAAGGCGAGGGGCCCGTGCCCGAAATTATGGGTGACCCCAGCAATTACTACCCGGGCGTTGCGGAATATTTCTTGATACACGAGGGCGAATCGAGTCCACATCTCGTGCGCATTGACGAAAAGCATTCGCCTTCTTCGATTCTGGGCCCGATCTTTCCGGTGCGCAGTTGTGATTCAGACAAATCGAAGGACGATTGCAAACCGGGAGATCGCGTTGCGCTCGCACCCGACTACTACAAGGGCGACCGCAGCATGCGCGAATCTGGCTTCGACGTTTCCTTTCGCTTTGGCCCTTACGGCGCTGAAACACACCACTACGCTCCTGTGTGCCTGAACAGCCTCCTCTACAAGACGGAGCGAGACTTGGCCGAAATGAGTCGCCTTCTCGATAGGCCTGAGGACGCGACGAAGTGGGAAGAGAAGGCCCGGCAGCGTCGGGATAAAATCATCAGATTTTTGTGGAATCAAAGTCACGGTGAATTCTTCGACTACAACTTCGTGACCAACGAACAGTCTTCTTACGAATATGCAACTACCTTCTATCCTTTATGGGCTGGACTCGCTTCGAAAGAACAGGCGCAGGCGCTCGCTGCGAGACTTCCCCGGTTCGAACAGCCTGGGGGAATCGCCATGAGCCGTTATGAAAGCCGGGCCCAATGGGATTATCCCTATGGATGGGCCCCCATCCACCTCCTCGCCCTAGAAGGCCTGCGTCGCTATGGATACAATCCCGATTCAGATCGCGTCACGCTTAAATTCTTGACGATGGTCCTGGAAAATTTCCGACGCGACCACACCATTCGAGAAAAATATAATGTCGTTACCCGATCATCGGAGACCCATATCGGCGTAGGATACGCTCAGAATGTAAATGGATTCGGTTGGACGAACGGGGTTTTTCTCGAAATGTGGCATGAATCTCCTGAAGAAGTGATCGCTCAGATTCGCAAAGATTGATACATTGTCGCTGCTTAGGAGGATAGTCGTGCCCGACCACTGCGACGCTTCGCAACCTCAGGTCACAACGCCATGACGTCATCCGCCGGCCCCAACAGCACCGCTTCCGTTGGTACGGGCAGTCGCGCCTTTGTCTACCTCGCTGCCTCCTTTGCTGGGCTGGGTGGCTTGCTCTTCGGATACGACACCGGCGTTATCTCCGGCGCCGAACTCTTTTTCAAAAACGATTTTACGCTGTCTACTTTTGCACTCGAAGTGATCGTCAGCGGTGTCCTCGCGGGCGCTGCCGTAGGAGCGCTAGGCGGCGGACGCCTTGCGGACATCTTCGGCCGGCGCCTTCTGCTGATCGTCACCGCCATTATTTTCGCCGCCGGCGCCGTGATCTGCGCCGCAGCCACTTCGCCGGCTATGCTGATCGTTGGCCGCATCATCGTCGGCCTCGGCATTGGATTATCCTCGGGAACGGTCCCCGTCTATATCTCCGAGGTTTCCCCTGCCGACGCACGCGGCTGGACCGTCTCACTTTTTCAGTTGGCGATCACGATTGGAATCCTGCTCGCCTATGTTGTCGATTACGCGTTCGCGAAATCTGAAGCCTGGCGCTGGATGTTCGGCATTTCGCTGATTCCTGCTGCAATCTTTGCGATTGGAATGTATTTCTTGCCGGAATCTCCGCGCTGGCTTGTGCGTCACGGCGATCCTGCCCGCGCCCGCGCGATATTGGCTCGCATCCGCGGCACGTCCAATGTTGACGGCGAGCTCAAAGAAATCGAGCAAAGCTTTGCGCAGTCCCAGCATCACGGAAACTGGCGCGACCTTCTTAGTCCGAGTCTGCGGCCAGCGTTGACAGTCGGCATCGGCCTGGCAATCTTCCAACAAGTCACCGGCATTAACACGGTGATTTATTACGCGCCGCTCATCATCCAGTCTGCAGGAGTTTCGTCTGCTTCCGGCGCAATTCTGGCGACGGCTGGAATCGGCGCTGTCAACGTTCTAATGACCATCGTATCGATGTGGCTCATCGATCGAATCGGCCGCCGGCCCTTACTCCTCACGGGCATTGCAGGAATGATTGTTACGCTAGGCGTACTTGGTTGGGCTTTCCACTCAAACGTTCGCTCCGAAGCGCTCTCCTGGCTCGCCGTCACCAGCATGATGGTGTATGTCGCGTCCTTCGCGATTAGTCTCGGGCCGATCTTCTGGCTACTGATCGCCGAGATATATCCGCTGCAAGTACGCAGTTCCTCCGAAGGCCTGGCGGCCACTTTCAACTGGGGTTCAAACCTGCTCGTGAGCCTGACGTTTCTAACGCTCTTGCAGGGAATCGGGGCTCCAAAAACATTTTGGCTCTATGGTCTCTGCGCGATCGGTGCTTGGATTTTTTCGTATAGCCTCGTGCCCGAGACAAAAGGCCGCACTCTAGAGCAGATCGAACAGTTTTGGCGTAAATAGGTTGAACCGGCAGCCTTCCGTTTCACGCCAGCACTGACCGATCCGACAAGCCTGGTCTTTCCGCCCACCACTAGCTCACCATCTAGACTCCTTCCCGTGCGCGCCGATACAGCAATAGGGAACACACATGCACACAACAGCAAGTAGTACCCTGCCCTCTAAACGGAGGGCGCTCTGATGCCCGCCATCCGAGCGCTCATCATCGATGATTCCTCAGTCATGCGAAAAATCGTGGAACGCTCTCTTCGCCAAGCCGGGGTCAACCTCACGCAAGTACTCGAAGCGGGCAACGGCGCCGAAGCTCTCGCCGTATTAGAACAAAGCCAGGTTGACCTGATTCTCTGCGACGTTTACCCCACAATCCGCCACTTATTGACCAGCACAGGCCCTTCCAAAAGCTCGGGAGCAACATTCTTGAAAGCCAGCGAGTGTTTCATCGTCCAGTGTTTCTCGACACATGTCTCGTCCTGCCAAACCGCATAAACGAAAAACAGTTCCGGGTCGACTACCGATTGGTGCAAATCGTAGGTCAAGCATCCAGGCTCATCCCGAGTTGGCTCGAGCATCTGTTCCAATAACTCCTGAAG
>DATNKB010000271.1:0-11648 GCA_035603595.1 Candidatus Dormiibacterota bacterium | reverse complement strand
GTCTTATCGAACTCGATGTCCTGGCAAGCGTACAGGACGTCGAAGCCGCCGACCCACAGTGTCACAGCGGCACACAGAATCAACATGCGCCAATCGAGTGAGCCGCGAATCGCAATCCAGGCGGCAGCGGGCGACATGCCGAGGCAGAAGCCGAGCACGAAGTGCGCCCATGTGGTGAAGCGTTTGGTGTAGGAGTAGAAGAACAGTACCGCCAGCGCGACCGGAGAGAGTTTCAGTGCGAGCGGATTCAATTGCCACGCTGCAATAACGAGCAATGCCGAAGCGAGAAGTGTAAAGGCCCACGCAAAGCCGATGGAAAGCTCGCCGGTTGGCAATGCGCGCATTGCGGTGCGCGGATTGCGGCGATCGTATTCGAGGTCGGCGATGCGATTCATCGTCATCGCGGCAGAACGCGCGCCAACCATCGCCACGACGATCCAGAGGATTTGCCAGAGCGTTGGGAAACGGCCCGCATCGCGCGCGGCGAGCAGAGCGCCGACGAGCGCAAATGGCAGCGCGAAAACCGAGTGCTCGAATTTGATCATTTCGAGCACGATTCGCAACCGGCCCTTCTTCGGGCCGGAAAACGCGGCCCTTTTGGCTAGCTTTGCGGGTTGTTCTTGGGGGGTCATTTACCGCCTATTAGAATTTCGTATGTTATTCATTTGCGGCAGTTTACGCCGAGTTTTAATCGCGGAACCGTGTATTAAATCTCCATGTTCGCCGCATTTCAGCTGCGCCGCAAACGGCGCGCCAGCTGCCTTACTCATTCGTTAGCCTCAGGCCCCAATTCACCTGGGTACATTGTATGTTGGTGCGCAAGCCAGTGCAATTGGTAGTTGTACGGCCTCAGGGCTTACCGCCTTTCCAGCGGTATTGCTTTTCCTGGGGCAGGCCGAGTTGGGCTAGAACGCGGTGGGCGAATTGTTCAACGAGATCGTCGATTTTTTTCGGGCCGTAGTAGAAGGCTGGCATGGCGGGCATTACGGTAGCTCCTGCGTCGTGCACGCGAACCATGTTTTCGAGGTGAATGCGGTTCAGCGGGGTCTCGCGGAGGCACAGCACGAGGGGCCGACGTTCTTTCAGGCAGACGTCCGCGGCTCGTGTGAGCAAGTCATTTGCAATTCCCGCGGCAATGGCTCCAAGGGCTCCGGCCGAGCATGGAACGATGGCCATGCCGTCTACTACGGCGCTGCCTGATGCGATGGTTGCGCCGACGTCTTTATTTTGGAGGTATTCGATTTTTTTTGCTGGCGTGCCGGTGAGGAGCGAGGGGAGTTTTCTGGCGTCGGTGGCGACGATGTCAAGTTCGGTTGAGATGAGACGGAGGCCTGCTTCTGTGGTTACGAGATACACGTGGTTGACGCGGGTGTCGGCGTCAAGCAGGCGAAGCAATGTTTGCGCGTAGATTGCGCCGCTGGCGCCGGTGATGCCGATTGTGACTGTTTGGCGAGCGGATTTTGGCATCGCCGAATGAGCCTATGCAGAACGGAGAAGTTTTGCAAGGTGTGGTCGTATTAGGAAAGCGTGCATGGGGGGAACGGGAGCGATTGTTACGTGGAGGAGGTTGTTTTGGGTTTGCGGTAAGTAACGGCGCACAGGCAGGAGTGCCTGTGCCACTGGAGCCGTTTGTGAGCTCGGAGCCGGATGAAACTTGAGATTCGCGCGGCACGCAACTGGATAGCGCGCAAACAAAGCTCAAAGTACTTCGGATGCGTGCCAGGAGCAGAGATGAATGTTGATTATTTCTTGATAGCTCTCACGATCAACAGGAGAACGACTGCGCCTACCGTTGCCATCACCAACTGGCCTATCAATCCGTAAGCGGCGAGCCCTAGTAGGGTGAAAATCCAGCCGCCGAGGACTGAACCGACGATTCCGATGAGCAGGTCCATCAATGTGCCCATGCCGTGGCCCTTTACGATTTTGCCGGCGAGGAAACCTGCGAGGATACCGATGATGATTGTCCAGAGCAGCCACATGTCGCGCCTCCTAGCGTGAACTTTTGAGTTGAGCCCGCGTGCCCAGATGGGACCGATGAACCAAAGACCTGATTGCGTTAGGTGGCGGCACTCTAGCACAGTTCGTGCAAGCTGGTAGAAGAGGAGTGCGGAAAGATGAGTGCTAGAATCTGGCAACGAGTGAAAGGCGAGTGATGGACGAGAGCGACATTCGAAACCTGTTGGAAGCGGTGAAACGCGGGCGGCAGACCATCGATAGCACGGTGGCGAAGTTGCGGCGGCTGCCGTATGAAGATCTCGGGTTCGCAAAAGTGGACCATCACCGTGGACTGCGCCAGGGGTATGCGGAAGTGGTGTTTGCGCGCGGCAAGACTCCCAAGCAAGTGACGGAAATCGTGCGGGCGATGCTGCGGGCAAAGGCGTCGCACAATATTTTGATCACGCGGGCGAACAAGAAAACTTTTGCTGCTGTGAAGCCGGCTGCGCGCGCGGCAAAATTGCGGGCTGAATTTCATGAACTTTCCGGCACGATTTCGATTGAACGCAGCCGCAAGATGCAGGGCAAGGGTCTGATTTTGGTTGTTACGGCCGGGACGAGCGATATTCCTGTCGCCGAAGAAGCTCTTGTAACTGCGCGGTCGATGGGCAATCGCGCCGAAGCGATTTATGACGTGGGCGTCGCGGGCCTGCATCGATTGCTCGAGCACCGCGATAAATTGGCGGAGGCGCGCGTGATTATTTGCGTCGCAGGAATGGAAGGGGCGCTGCCAAGCGTGGTGGCTGGAATGGTTGCGGCTCCGGTGATTGCGGTGCCGACGAGCACGGGGTATGGGTCGAGCTTTGGCGGATTGACGGCGCTGCTCGCGATGCTGAACAGCTGCGCTTCGAACGTGAGCGTGGTGAATATTGACAATGGATTTGGCGCGGGTTGCGTGGCGAGCGTGATTAATAAGTTGTGATAGATGCGGAGGAAGGAAGCAGTTATGTCCGCCTTGCCGAGAGTGGGTTCATCCACCTTTGTTTTTTACGAATGTGCCATCGGCGATGGACTTCCGAATCCAGCGCATTAACGTAATGGCTTTCATCGTCGCGAAGAGTGAAGCATTGCCAACATCATCGAGAGCGATTGGGAAGACGTACTTCTGGCCATCAACTTCAACTGTGTAGTAAACGTGTCCGGCCCGATAGAAGGAGAAATGGCCAGGGTTATTGTTTCGTACGATGTCGGTTATCTTCAATGCGGTCGTCATTTCGGACACGCTCCGTGGAAACTCCGCTTAGCTGAAATCGGAACATCCCCGCTATCACGTCGCTATTCGTCGTGATTCGCCGGAACGGTTCGACTCGCGGTGCCCTTCCAGCAGAAATTCATGGAGGTTTGTGGATAGAGGCTCGGCGTTGAGTTGGCGCATCATCAGGGCGACTTGGCCACGATGGTAGGTCGAATGGTTCGCGAGATGTTGCATGAGTTGGCCGAGCCGGACTTGCGATGTGCGGAATGGAATCATCCTCTCCAGAGACTCGTTTGTGGTGCGATTCACAAATTCGATCTGTACTTTCTCGACTTCGGCCCATTTCGACTGGACTGCTGAGACGGTGGGAAATATGTCGGGCTTGAATATAGCGGCCAGGCGCTTGTCCAAATCTGCGTGGAAGGCGTCGTTGGGAGCAGGCTCGTTCCAATACTCGAGCCATCCCCACTCGCCGGCGACGATATGGACGAGCGTGTCTCGTAGGGAGTGGAAGGCGCCGCCTAAGTCGCGGGTGAACTGCTCGGCGGTGAGAGCGGAGGCCGCCTGCAAGACCCTGTGGTTTGCCCAGCGGTCATATTCGAAGAGCAATTGAATGTCGTCTTTGTTCATGGCATTAGTATCCGACAGAAGGACAGCGAAATGTAGCGGCGAGTGGAATTCGTTTTTAGGGTTTCAGCAGGACCTTCAGGATTCCTTTTTTCTGCGCGAATTTCATGGCTTTACTTGCCTCGGAGAGCGGGAACGTTCGCGTGATGAGCGGCCGCGGATCGACTAGCTTTGCGCGCAGCAGGGCGATCGCCTTTGCGAATGGGCCGCAGCGGGAGCCTAGCATTGTGATTTCGTTCACTACGATGGGCCAGGATTCGATGGGGGCGGCGCCGTGAAATGTGGATTTCAGAACGAGCGTGCCGCGAGGCTCTGTGAGCGCGATCCCAAGCGCGAGGCCAATCGGAGAGCCGGTGGCTTCCACAACGAGCCGAAATCTTTGTTTTGTCGCGCTGCGCTGGAGATCCGTCTTGTCGCCGCGGACGAGACTAGTTTTGATTCCGTTACGCCGGGCCAGCGCTAGTTTTTCGGAATGCTTGCCGAACATCACGACCGGAATGCCGGTGGAGACGAGAACCATCGCGATCAGTTGCGCTAGCTTTCCGTCGCCGAGCACCGCCGCCCTTCGAAATGTGTTTACTCGAAGTTGAGCGAGAATTTCGCAGGCCGCCGCGAGCGGCTCGATGAAGACGGCTTCCTCATCCGTAACTGTGTTTGGGATCGCGTGGAGATTTTCGATGGGCAACGCGAGGAATTCTGCGAAGGCACCGTCGTGAGCCACAATTCCGAGAACTTTGCGGCGCGCGCAGTGCGTTTTCAATCCGCGGCGGCAAAATTCGCAAGAAGGGTGGAATCCGAGAGCGGCGCAGGCGATATTGATCTCGCCGGCGACGCGGCGGCTTAGCCAATTTTTCTTCTCGCGGCTTCCCACGCCGCGTACATCCACCACTTCGCCAGCGAACTCGTGGCCGGGCGTTCCGCGAAAATTGTGGTAGCCGCGGAGGATTTCGACGTCGGTGTTGCAGATGCCGGCGAGGCGCACGCGGACGAGAGCCCAGCCGCGGCGGAGGGTTGGCAACGGCTTGCGGGCGGCGGTGAGGGCGTAATTTTTTGCGACGAAGGCGAGCACGTGGGTCTCTTACTGACCAAGAAATTTAAAATTGGAAATTTCAAATTTCAAATGGAGGAAAGGGCAAAGGCAAATCCGTCCGGAGATATCGAAGTGCGCGCCGGTCACGCGAGGCTTTCGCCGGGCCGCCGCGGCAACCCGGGGCTTGGGACAGCGGCGGCAAGCCGCCGCACTCCAAATGGGCCGGGCCGAGCGCCGAGCAACGCACAGACACAGGACTCCGATGGATTTTGAAAGATTCACTGGCATGCTGCGACGATTGCTGCGGCGAGGGCGGGTTCTTCGTCGGGGAATACGGTGCGCAGATCGAGAATGAGGCGATCGTCTTCTATGCGTGCGATCACTGGTGGGCCGCTGGCGGATTTGCGAAGGCGGCTTTCGATTGTGGCGGGAGAGAATTGCGGCGATGCAATCGAAATTAGATGGGTCGGTAGCTGCTGGTCGGGGGTTGAGCCGCCGCCGATTACGGAGAAGCCCGGAAGAATTTCAATCGTGAGGCTCGCATTCGCGATCGCGTGGCGAAGTTTGGCGGCGAGAGCTTCGGCGCGCTGGGCGATGTCGTCGGCCTTCGCACGAATCATGCGGAGAGCGGGAATTTCGTCGAGCGCGCCGCGAAGGTATGCGTTCAGCGTGACTTCGAGTGCGGCGATCGTGAGCTTATCCACGCGCAGGGCGCGGAACAGCGGATTGCGGCGGATGCGTTCGATGAATTCGCGTTTGCCGGCGATGATGCCGGCTTGTGGACCGCCGAGGAGTTTGTCGCCGCTGAAGCTGACGACGTCAACGCCGGCGTCGGCGCTGGCGCGCGCTACGGGCTCATTGATTCCGCTGGCGGAGAGATCGGCGAGGCAGCCGGAGCCGAGGTCCTCGTAGACGGGCACGCGCAGGCGGCGGCCGAGCGCTGCGATCTCGTCGAGAGTGGGCCGTTCGGTGAAGCCGGTGATGCGGAAATTCGAGGGGTGGACGCGAAGGAGCAGGCGCGTGCGCTCATTGAAGGCGCGTTCGTAATCGCGGATGCGCGTGCGATTTGTGGTGCCCACTTCGCGCAGGATGGCGCCGCTTTCGGACATGATGTCTGGAATGCGAAAGCCGTCGCCGATTTCGATCAGCTCGCCGCGCGAGACGACGACTTCGGCATTCTTCGCGAGAGTATTCAGGACGAGAAAAACGGCGGCGGCGTTGTTGTTCACGACAATCGCGGCCTCCGCGCCAACGAGCTGCGCCAGCAGGCGGGCGGTGTGAACGTCGCGCTTGCCGCGCTCGCCGCTCGCGACGTCATATTCGAGATTCGAATAGCGAGTGGCGGTGGACGCAATTTCATCCGCGGCTGCGGCGGGGAGCGGCGCGCGGCCGAGATTTGTGTGCAGGATCACTCCGGTGGCGTTGATTACGCGGACGAGCGAGGGCGCGAGGAGGAGTTCGACGTGCTCTACGATGCGCGACTCGATGGCTGCGGGATCCAGGGCAGCGGCGAGATCGCTCGCGTTTGTGGCGTTCGTGGCTGACAACTCCTGTTTGAGCTCATTCCGCAATTCGGCAAGGACTGCGCGGGCCGACTGGGTGACGACGCTGCGCCCGGCCTTGTCGGCGAGGGCGGCGAGCGGCGGGCGCACGAGAAGTTCGTCGACGGAGGGGATTTCGCGCAGGCGGGCGGATGCGTCGTGCTGCAATTTTGCTGCGGGATCGGCCGGAGGGCTCATCGCTAAGGTATTTGAGCACAGTGCGATAGAGGCTGGCAATCGTCTGTATAGTTGGCATTCGCGTAGGGATTTCCCTTTGCGACATGGGCTGAAACGGGAAAGTTGACGCTGCGCGCGGGGCCTTCTACGCTGGAGGTACCCCACTACTCGCTATGGCCACTATCGACGAAGACCTCAATCAGATTGAACGCGACGTGCGGACGCTGAAGATCGAGTACGAGCAGTTCTTCGGCGGCGGGCGTTCGCGGCCTCCCACGGATACGCAGTGGCGCGTGGATACGCTGGTGCGACGGTACGCGGAGCGGGTGGCCGAGCTGAACTCCGGGCAGCGATTCCGATACAACAACCTGACGCAGACGTATGCGAAGTATCAGGATCTGTGGCGCAAGAAGTTGATGCAGAAGGAAGGCGGCGTCAGTTTGCGGCATTTTGGAGCAGCGGCTAAGGCAATCGAGGCGCAGCGCTCGCGAGAGAATGTTCACCGGCAGAAAGTAGCGGATGCGGAAGCGGCGCCGACGGAGCCGGCACATCACGCAGCAACCCATACAGGTGATACAGCGGCGGCCGATGTAATGGCACACGCAAAAGCGGCGCGGGAGGCGACTGCGTTCGCTCTGTCGTTCTCGGATCCCGAGCACGAAAAATCCAAGGTGCAGCAGCTCTACCGGAAGCTGATTGAGGCGCGCTCTGCGGCAGGCGATACGGCGAGCGTGCCCAGCCTGAAAGATTTCGAGCGCTTCGTATTGCAAAAGACAACGGATCTGAAGAATAAGGGCGGGCACGAAATCGAATATACGGTGAGCGTTGAAGCCGGGCGCGTGAAATTGAAGGCTCGAATTTCGAGCTGATGGCGTAGTTCCCTCTTTTCTCTCCGACACTTTTCTTGAACAGGGCACCTCTTCCGTAATTTCCTCCGGGCGCTTACACTGGACGGCCGTTTCCTTTTCGGGAGGTTTTGGGTGGCCGCCGATTCACCTGTGAAGCGCGCTTTGATAAGCGTGTTCGACAAAACTGGAATCGTGGAATTCGCGCGCGAGCTTTCGGCGCTGGGAATTGAGATCGTCTCGACGGGCGGTACCGCCAAACTGCTTCGCGATGAGGGCGTTGCGGTACGCGATGTGGCAGAGATGACGGGCTGGCCGGAAATGCTGGGCGGGCGCGTGAAGACGCTGCACCCGAAAGTCCACGGCGGAATCTTGTACCA
This sequence comes from Candidatus Dormiibacterota bacterium, assembly GCA_035603595.1. Taxonomy (GTDB): domain Bacteria; phylum Acidobacteriota; class Terriglobia; order Acidiferrales; family UBA7541; genus Palsa-295. Next base: position 3,855 of record DATNKB010000271.1, on the reverse strand, counting down.
GCGCGGGAAGGCGGAGGATCGCAAGCAGGTGGCAGAACACGGGATTGGGGCGATCGATCTTGTGGTGGTGAATCTGTATCCGTTTTCGGCGACGGCAGCGAAGCCCAGCGTGACGGCGGCTGACCTGATCGAGAATATTGATATCGGCGGACCGGCGATGGTGCGATCGGCGGCTAAGAATTTCCAGAGCGTCGGCGTGGTGACTGATCCAGCGGACTACGGCTTTGTTGCGGCAGAGCTTCGCGAAAGACGCGCGTTGAGTGTGGCGACGCGTCTTATGCTTGCGCGCAAGGCCTACGCGCGCACGGCGCGCTACGACGGCGAAATCGCGACGGAACTCGAACGCTTATCGATTGAGAATGACGAAGTTCGGATCGGCGGGCTCGAGACACTTCCTGAGCGGATTCACATTGCACTCGAGCGGCGGCAGGCAATGCGTTACGGCGAGAATCCGCACCAATCAGCCGCGCTTTATATTCCGGCGGGCAAGCCTGCTGCGGGACTCGCGGGCGCGAAGCAACTTCAAGGCAAAGAACTCTCATACAACAATCTCGTGGATCTGGATTCGGCGTGGGCACTGGCGTGTGAGCTCGACCGGGCGGGCGTGGCAATCGTGAAGCACAACAATCCGTGCGGAGCCGCGGAGCAAGATTCATTGCGTGAAGCCTATCTGAAGGCGCTTGAGTGCGATCCTGTGTCCGCGTTCGGCGGGGTGATGGCTTTCAACCGCGCGATCGATGCGGCTACGGCTGAAGAGGTGGTGAAATTGTTTGTGGAATGCATTGTTGCGCCGGGATTCGAGGCTGGGGCGCTCGAGAAATTTGCTGCGAAGAAGAATCTGCGGCTGCTTGAAATGCCGCCGAAAGAGGCTGCTAATGAGCTCGAGATAAAACGCATTTCCGGGGGAGTGCTTGTGCAGGAGCCGGATCGCCACGAACTGAAACCGGCAGATCTGAAAGTGGTGACTGAACGCGCGCCGAGCGACTCCGAAATCCGGGCGCTGCTCTTTGGATGGAAAGTTTGCAAGCACGTGAAATCGAACGCGATCGTTTTCGCGCGCGAGGGGCAGACGGTGGGCATCGGCGCCGGACAGATGAGCCGCGTGGATTCGGTGAAGATCGCGGTGATCAAAGCGGCCACGGCTGGACTCTCGTTGAAAGGATCCGTGGTCGCGTCCGATGCGTTCTTTCCTTTTCCTGATGGCGTGGAAGAAGCAGGTAAAGCCGGGGCGGTGGCTGTGATTCAACCGGGTGGATCGATGCGCGATGCAGACGTGATCGCGGCGGCGAATAAATTAGGAATGGCTATGGTTTTTTCCGGCGTGCGGCATTTCCGGCACTAGCTGCTGCAGCCGGAGGCTTCTGGCGGTGAAACGTAATTTCGATAACCTGCGGTTCGCCCTCGGCCGGTTCAATCTCGGAGCGCTGAGTGTACGTGTCAGCGTCTACTCGCGTGAAGGTCAAGCGTTTCGGTTCACCGTTTACCGCATTTACGAAAGTTGCTTTTGTTCCGTCCATGCTTTCGAGTCTTAACACGGTGGCATCGGATTTTTCCCACGGCAGCAACTCAGGTGTAAGGTGCCGCAGGTAGAACTGAATTCCTTCCGGCTTCTCGACGAGCGAAAATAATTCCAGCACCAGCGTCTTTTCGCGTTCGATGACCCGGAACAGGCCCGCAATTTCGCCTGCTTTCGGTGCCAGCCATGTCTGTTCGGCCGTGCGCGAACCCCATTCTCCGCGCCACTGACCTTCGAGCCAGCCGAACTGGTCAAGCTGCGGGCGCTGAACTCGGGGCGTAACCTCCTGTCGCTGTGCTGGCGCAGGCTGAGTTTTAGAGACGCCTTCGCCCCCGCCAGTAGTCGCGGGAGGGGAGGTGCTCCCGGGCTTGTCCATATGGTCAGCTGCACCGCCCGTCGGCTCTTGTGCGCGGGCAACACCAAACGGTATAAGAATACACACAAGGGCAGCGGCACCGAGCATCTGCAACCTACTGAATCCAAAACGTTTCAATCTCCCTCCGATAATTTCGATACCGAAATCCGTACAGATAAAGCCGATGCTCCCTCAACTATCTTCGAAACACAACTAATATTCCTTTTTAGGGTATCCAGAACCGTCCGGGGCGCGTCATACTTGGGTCGTTGGGAAAAAATGAATATTGGCCAGGAACCCCCGCCGGGGAATACTTTGACGCCCTTCCTGCCGCTAGACCATAATGGAGTTTTTGGGACGAGCGCATGAAAACAACTCTAGGCATCGCAATTTTAGCTCTCTTGGGAGCGCCGGCAAGCCCGGCGCAAGCGTCACAGAATTCCAATACGAAGACTAGCCAAGCTTCCGGCAGCAAAGCGGCTCAGGCTTCCGCTTCATCTACCAAAATCGCATCTGACACTACCGATCAGGCCGCGCGCGCAGACCTTTACTACTACTTCGCGATGGGCCACCTGAACGAGCAGCAGTATGAGCTCACGGGACGGTCCGAACAGGCCGCTGAGTCGATCGACTTCTACAAGAAGGCGCTGGCGCTTCAGCCTGGGTCGCCCGTAATCATGGAGCGCCTTGCGGAGATCTACGCGAAGTCGCAGCGAATTCGCGACGCGGTTGCGCAGGCGCAGGAAGTTCTGAAGATTGACCCGAATAGTCTCGCGGCGCACAGGCTGCTCGCACGCATTTACGTTCGCACGCTAGGTGACGCAAACGCCGGGGAGCTGCAGAAGGAAAATCTCGCGAAGGCCGTGGAGCAGTTCAACGCAATTCTAAAACTTGATCCCAAGGATACAAGCTCCGCGTTGTGGCTCGCCCGTCTTTACCGTTTTGAGAACGAACACGCCGACGCAGAAAAGATCCTGCGAAGTATCTTGCAACGCGATCCAGATAGCGGACCGGCGCTCGAACAATTGAGCCAGCTCCTGATGGATGCAGGACGCCCGCAGGAGGCGGTGGAACTGCTGAGCCAGGCGGCAGGAAGCTCATCGTCACCCGACATCTATGACCTTCTCGGCGACGCGTACTCGCAGAATAAGGAGTTCGCCAAGGCAGAGGAAGCCTACCGCCACGCCATCGAGCTTGATCCGGACGACCCGGGCCATCATCACGGGCTAGCGCAGGCGCTGTTATCGCAGGACAAATATTCTCCGGCTCTGGATGAATACAAGCGGCTCTCGGAACTCGAACCGGGCACTTCGGAAAATTATCTGCGGATGGCGCAGCTTTATAGGCGGCTGGGCAAATATGATGAGTCCGAATCAAGCCTCTTGCGCGCGAAGCAGCTCTCGCCAGGCAGTCTCGAAGTTCTTTATAACGAAGCTCTGCTGTACGAAGACCAAGGCCGCTATGCCGACGCCGTAAAAGTTCTTACCGACGCCATTGCGGCGATGAAGAATCAATCCGGCGCGGAGGGGAATCCGAGCGCCCTGGCGATTCTTTACGAGCAACTGGGGCGCACTTATCGGGAGCAGGAAAACTATACCGCGGCGGTTCAGACCTTCGAAGAAATGGGAAAGCTGAATCCTGAATCGCACAAGCGCGCCCAGATGCTGCTGATTGATACCTACCGCGAGAGCCACGATATCGATCGCGCCATTGCGGAAACTAAGAAAGCGCTGGCGGACGCACCCAAGGATCAGAGCTTGATCGTCACGCTCGCCATGCTTTACGGCGAAAAGGCAGATTCCGCTTCGGCAACGAAACTCCTTACCGGCCTGCTGAAAGGCACTGACAGCGACCAGGAAGTCTACCTCGATCTAGCGCAGGTGCAGGAGCGGAGCCGCAAATATGCGGATGCGGAACGGTCCGCGCAGAAAGCCGAGGAACTTGCGAAGGATTCCTCGGAGAAAGAAACGATCTGGTTCATGCT